>JAGDMS010000095.1 GCA_017860575.1 Deltaproteobacteria bacterium
GATCTTGCCGAGATCAGCACGCGGGGAGATCCCCTCGACTGCGATCCAATCTAGCTGTGATCGCGGTGAGGATCGACCAAGCCGGTCATATCGAACGGCATTGATGCACACGCGCGATCGGATCGACCCATGAAGGGAGATTGAGCATGAAGTCTCGAAGCTTAGGTATTGTAGCGATGTTGACATGTGCAACCGTGTTGGTCCTCAACGCCAGCACGGCTCAGGCCGCCTTTTACAACTTCAACGTGGAATCGGCCACGGCCACGGCCACGGACGCTGATACGGCTGATTGGATCCGACTGAGCGGCGCCGGACAATTCAGCGACACTAGCGGCTTCGTCCAGGGACATGGGCACTTCACTCATTTCAGCTCCGACGGTCAAAGGCTCAGGAGAACCCCGGGATCCAGCTTGGAATCCTGGAAATCACCGTGACCCTCTTCCCGGTCGGCGGCACACCTGTCACGGGTGTTACTTTGACCGTCCTTTGCCTTCCCGACGAGGGGCCCGGGGAGGGAATTACCGTAGAACTGCCAGGCGGGCAGTCTTTCTTGGAGCCGGGCGGATTTACACTGATCAGCCCCCAGCCAGGACGCTGAATCAGAATGAACGGCCGAGAAGCCTTTCGCACTTAGCCAGCACTGCAGCTGCCGGCGGCCGCCGCGGTTGGTTCTGCGTGGTTTCAGAGCCAATGAGCAGCGGCCGCCGGTAGGGAGGTTGAAGCATATGCGACCGGGAGCCATCGCGATATTCGCAGCAGGTATTTTGACGTGCCTTTCCTCAGCCGTGCTCGCCGACGGCAGCACGGTGCTCGATGACGAATTGGCCCATGTCTTGGCCGCGCACGGATTCACGGGCCGCATCGAGTCCACCTTTCACGCGAAACTGGGCCGGCCGATCGATCGGAAGCGAGCCAACCTCGGGCGTCTGCTCTGGTTCGACATCATTGGCGGCCTCAACGACGACAACACCTGTGGCGGGTGCCACTCGCCGACCCACGGCTTCGGCGACACGCAGCCGATCGCCATCGGCATCGACAACAACTTCATCGTTGGACCCGATCGGACGGGCCCGCGCAATCAGCGCCGAGCGCCGCTTGCTGTCAACACAGCGCTTTATCCGACGCTCATGTGGAACTCTCGCTTCGCGGCGCTCTCCGGCGACCCGTTCGACAACCGCCCCGGCTTCCAGTTTCCACCACCCGAGGCGCTCTCCCTCTCCTACCAGCCGCAGTTGCTTGTGGCCCAGGCATTCATCCCACCGACGGAGCGCGTCGAAGTGGCCGGTTTCGACTTCCCCGGTGACAACTACGCCATTCGCGCCGAGGTGCTGCGCCGGCTGAATGCCATCGACGCGTATCGGAAGCTCTTCGGGCAGGCGTTCCCGGAAGTCTCGATGGGAGCACCCATCACCTTTGATCACTTCGGACAAGCGATTGCGGAGTTTGAGTTCACCCTCGTTTTCGCCGACGCGCCACTCGACCGCTTCGCCCGCGGGGAGCGCCACGCGCTCACCGAGAGCCAGAAGAGGGGTGCCCTGCTCTTCTTCGGGAAGGCAGGGTGCGTGCAGTGTCACAGCGTGGGAGGGGACTCGAATGAGATGTTCAGCGACTTCCAGCAGCACGTGATCGGGGTCCCACAGGTGGCGCCGTCGTTTGGGAATGTGACCTTCGACGGCCCGAATGTGAACGAGGATTTCGGGCTCGAGCAGGTCACCGGTGATCCTAATGACCGCTACATGTTTCGCACGGCACCATTACGGAACAGCGCGGTGATGCCGGCCTTCATGCACAACGGGGCTTTCGTGCATCTCGAGGACGCCATCCGCCACCATCTAGATCCCTACACATCGGCACGCCATTACACGCCGAGGGATCTTCCACCGGACTTACAGGGGCCGGTGGGGCCGATCGAGCCCGTGCTTGCCCACCTCGATCCGCTGCTCCAGACGCCAGTCCAGCTCTCCGTCGAGCAATTCGCCAGTCTCGTGGACTTCGTGCGCAACGGTCTGCTCGATCCGCGCGTCCTGCCCGAGCGCTTGAAAACGCTCGTGCCGGGGAACGTGCCGAGCGGTCGCCCGACGCTCGACTTCGAGTTGCCATAGAGGAACGGAAACGGGGTCAGGCACCTTTTCAGAGCGTATCTCAAGCTGGTGTGCATCGGGGGTCAGCCACCAACGCCCTCGTCCGCCACTGTGTCTCCGCGCCTTTTCGCGGCGCACCACTCCGTCCCTCGAAGGGTCCGCGCTTTTGGAAACGTACGGGCCGTCAAATTCCGCAGCGGCTGCTGAAAACACCATATTTTGCCGCGCTGCCGCAGGTCGGGTCTGCTTGGAACGTTTGCTTTGAACGGGGCCCCTTGTGGCACAGCTTCTGCTCTCGAATCAAGGCGTCGGAGAAGGACGAAGGCGATGGAACGCGATGCGAGAATTCTGGGACGGGCAAAGCGGATTCGAGTGCGGCTGACTTTGGGAGGATTTGAGCGGGCGTGGGATTGCCGGCTGTTCGGCTTCGGGCGGATAGTGGCCCCGGTGGCGCGCGGTCGCATCGAGATCGCGCCGCACGTCGAGCTTGACTTGGCCACCGGCACGATACGAGCTGAACGGACCTGCCAGCGGCGCTCTGCCTGAACTGTCCCGACCGTGCGCCGCCCTGCCTCGAGCCGGTAGCGTCTTGCTCTCCCGCCTTCTGGGCTCCGTGCGGGCGGGGTTACTAGCGCACCGGGTCGCGGCACGGTCCACAACCGGAGCGGCCGCTACGTTGCGTCGATGTCCGTCAGGGCGACGAACTGGCGGTAGCGGTGCTCGATCTCGTCTTTGGTCACCGTGCGCAGGCGGTTCATGCCGAAGTCCTCGACCACGAACGAGGCCACGACGCTGCCATACACGATGGCGCGGCGCAGGCCCGCTTCCGAGGTGTCGCCGGAACGCGCCAGTTCCCCCATGAAGCCGCCGGCAAAGCTGTCCCCGGCGCCGGTCGGATCGAACACCTCCTCCAAGGGAAATGCCGGCACGGCGAACACGGCATTCGCGGAGAACTGAATCACACCGTACTCGCCCCGCTTGATCAGCACGCGCCGCGGGCCCATGGCGAGGAGCCGGCGTGCCGCCCGCACGACGTTGCGCTCGCCGCTGAGCAGCCGTGCTTCCTCGTCGTTGATCACCAGGACATGCACCCGCGACAGCAACTGTTCCAACTCGCTGCGCGAGCCCGTGATCCAGTGGTTCATCGTGTCGCAGCCGATCAGCCCCGGCGCCGGCAACTGATCCAGCACCATCGCCTGCAAGCGCGGATCGATGTTCGCCAGGAACACGTACTGGGCGTCGCGATAGCTGGCCGGCAACTGCGGGCGAAAATCGGCGAACACATTGAGATCCAGCTGCAGCGTGTCGCGCTGGTTCATGTCCTCGTGGTAACGCCCGGCCCAGGCGCCGGTCAGTCCGGACCGGCGCTGCAAGCCAGCCAAATCAATGCCCCGTCCCGACAGGAACGCAATGTCTTCCGGCGGAAAGTCCTCGCCCACCGCCGCCACCATGCGCACCGGGGTGAAGAAGCTGGCGGCCACTGCAAAATAGGTTGCCGCACCTCCGAGCGCGCGCTCGGCTCTGCCGTACTGCGTCTCAATCGTGTCGAAGAACACCGACCCAACGACAAGGATGCTCACACTTCCTCCCTCAAGCCCGCAGGCCCCCAAGCCCTCATTCCCTCACCCGACGTACTTCCCGATGATCAGCTCGAGATCCTGCTTCACCCGTTCGGGAATGCAGCTACGGTCGGTGATGATGGCGTTTTCCAACGCCCGCGCACAGGCACAGGTGCGCGGGTGCTGCAGTTGTTGCACGGCACCGGCGATCACCCGCTGTGCCGTCGCGACGTTCTCGCTCAGAATGCGCAAGACGTCCTCGATGGCGACATCCCCCTCAGTGTCGTGCCAACAGTCGTAATCCGTCGCTAAGGCCAGCGTCGCAAAGCAGATCTCCGCTTCGCGCGCCAGCTTGGCTTCCTGGAGCGCGGTCATGCCGATGACCGCCCCTCCGGCTTGCCGGTAAAAATTGGACTCGGCGCGGGTCGAGAACTGCGGTCCCTCCATGCAAACGTAGGTACCACCGCGATGCACGGTCGCCCCAACCCGCTCGGCCGCGTCAGCGAGGGCATCGCCGACCACGGCGCAGAAAGGATCGGCAAAGGACACGTGGGCGACGACGCCGTTGCCGAAGAACGTGCCCTGGCGCTGGAAGGTGCGGTCGAGCAACTGATCCGGCACCACCAGATGCCCGGGCGCGATGTGTTCTCGCAGACTCCCCACGGACGCGATGGCGATGACCCACTCCGCGCCGAGCTTCTTCAGGCCGTAGATGTTGGCGCGAAAGTTCAATTCCGACGGCAGCAAGCGATGTCCGCGACCGTGGCGCGGCAGGAATATCAGCCGCGTACCGGCCAGCGTGCCGCAAACGAATTCGTCCGACGGTTCACCGAACGGCGTAGTCAACCGCACGCGCTCGACATCTTCCAGGCCGGGCATGTCATACAACCCGCTCCCGCCAATCACTCCGATAATCTTCACGTAGCTCCTCTCGCGGGCCTGCGGCAGGCGATGCCTGCGCCCCAACTCGAATTCGCCTCAAGCCCAAGCGTATGGCGTATGGCATATAGCTGATGGTTTGGAAACCATATCCCATCCGCCCTAGGCCATCGGCGCGAGACAGGTCTCGCGTTACTTGTAGATGATGCTCAACCGCGGTCCGGTGGTCATGTCCAGCCGGTTGACCGCCCCGAGGACATCCCCGTCGATCATGTACTCGCTGGGGCGCGCGAACTCGACGTGCACGTGTGCTGCCAGATTGTCGTAAAGCTCGTCCACCTCGAGGGGCCAGCCGTGCCGCAGCCGGCGCAGACAGCCAATCACCTGCCCGGCCCGCACCGGCCCCGCCAGCAGATGGAAGAATCCGGGCTTGCGTGTTGCCAGGTAGGTGGCTTTGAAGCCCAAGCCAATATCCGTGATGCTGCTGGCGTAAATCACCGTGAATCGGCGGTGCGGTACCCGGTCCCCATCGCAGTCGATGTCGGCTTCGGTGCGTTGGAAGACCGTCCGCGCCAACGCCGTTCCAGCCACCGCCGACGCCACCACGCGCCCCACCAACTTGGCCGCCGCCCAGCGGCCCCTGCCCGTGCCGCCGTAATATACCCGCAGAAAATTGACCACCGCGGCCGAACCCACCATGAAGCCAAAGTGGTGGCCGTCGACGCCAATCAGATGCCGTTCCGTGGTTTCGAACGGCCGTCCGGCACGGTAATCGGCAACCGTCCGCTCGAGCACCCGCTCCGGCGTCCCGTGGCGCCAGAGCAGCGAACGGGCGATGGTGTTCATCGACCCGGCGCGCAGCGGCAAGAACCGCGGCAGCGGCTCGCCGTCATAGGCCCGTACCAGCGCCGACAAGCTCCGAAAGAAGCTGCCGTCGCCACCGCACACGGCCAGGATGTCGATGCCCCGCGCGCGCAACTCGTGCGCGACCTCGTCCATCTCCTCCAGCGATTCGGTGGCGCGCACCAGCCCGTCCTCACCCACCAGTTCGGTAAAGTGTCGCAGGCGCTCAGGCCGCTTGCGGTTGCTCCCGGCGCGCGGGTTGAGAATGACACCGATACCCGGCACGGTCGCGCCCTACTCGTACGTTGGACGGATCATTCGACGGAGTTGCGGTTGTGCCTCGCGGACAGCGAAGCCCCTCACCCTGTCCCTCACCCGGGGGGATTGTCGGTCGTCTGCGGAATCGTGCTTCGACGAGCTCAGCACGAGCGGTTGGGTTATCAATTTCAATAAAGAATACCGCTCACCCTGAGCCCGTCGAAGGGTGTTTCCCTCATCTATCGACAATCTCCGGAGGGGGAGGGAACCCGCATTGATCCTCCTCCAAGGAGAGGGCTGGGCTGACGTGCTGTGGTCATTGGCGCTTTGTTGATTCATGGGACCGAAGCGGCTCGGTGAGAACGATCCGCCTGGCGCTTTGCGGTCTCGTGCCTGACGCCTCCGTGGGCGAGGGCGAGTTGGCCGCAGGCCGCCTGGATGTCTTGGCCACGGCTTTGCCGGACGCTGGCGTGCACCCCGCCGGCCAGCAAGCGCTCCTGGAAGCGCCGAATGGCGGCGTCGGACGCCGGGGCAAACCCGCCCCCGGGAAACGCGTTGAACGGGATCAGATTCACCTTGGCGCGAATTCCGTGCAGCAGGCGCACCAGACGGTCGGCGTCCTCGACCGTGTCGTTGACCCCGCCCAGCATGACGTACTCGAACGTGATCCGCCGGCGCTGCGGGATCGGTAGTGCCCGGCACATCGTCAGCAGCGCCTCCAGCGGGAAGCGACGGTTGACGGGCATCAATCGCTGGCGCTGCGCGTCGGTCGTCGCGCTCAGCGACACCGCCAGTTGGACGGCCGTGTCGCGTACCAGGCGCGCCATCGCGGGAACCAGGCCTACGGTCGACACGGTGATGCGCCGCGATGACAGCCCAATGCCCCACTCCGCCGTCAGGATCTCGATGGCTTCGACGACCGCGTCGTAGTTGGCCAAAGGCTCCCCCATGCCCATGAACACGATGTTGCTGATGCGCTCCCCGGGCTGGAGTTCGGCCTGGGCCGCCACCACTTGCCCGACGATCTCGTTCGCCGACAGGTTGCGCAACAGTCCGAGGCGCGCGGTGGCGCAAAAGGCGCACCCCATCCCGCAGCCGGCCTGCGACGAGATGCACAGCGTCAGCCGCGGCGGATCGGGAATCAGCACCGACTCGATTGCGGCGCCCGCGTCGAGCTGGAACAGCAGCTTGCGGGTCCCGTCCGCCGAGCGGGTGACCACGCTGGGCGTCAGCCGCGAGATGACAAAGGCGGCCGCCAGCGCCTCGCGCAGCTCCCGCGCAAGGTCGCTCATGGCCGCAAAGTCGCTCACGCCACGGCGATAGACCCACGCCAGGACCTGCGTGGCGCGGTAGCGCGGGAAGCCGCGCTCGGCCATCCATGCCCGCAGCGCCGGCACGGTGAGCTCGGCGCGGTGCGGCACGACCGTCTCAGCCGGGATGCGTTTCGAGCTGCCCGAAGAAAAAGGAAATCTCCCAGCGCGCGGTGTCGGGTGCGTCGGAACCATGAACCGCATTCTGCTCGACATCGGTTCCGAAGTCACGTCGGATGGTTCCGGCAGCCGCCTTCGCCGGATCCGTGGCGCCCATGATCTCGCGATTCTTTGCAATCGCGTTCTCGCCCTCCAGCACCGACACCAGGATCGGACCGGACGACATGAACTTCGTCAAGCTGCCAAAGAACCCCTTGTCTTTGTGGACCACGTAGAAACGCGCCGCCGCCTCGGGCGAGAGGTGCAACATCTTGGCCGCCGTGATACGCAAGCCGTTCGCTTCGAAGCGGCGCAGGATTTCCCCGATGACGTGCTTGCGCACGGCGTCGGGCTTCACAATGGAGAGTGTCTGTTCGATCATTTCTTTCGCTCCGCCAGGGCCGCCGCCATGGTGCTGCCGAGTTCCGCCGGGCTCTTGGCGACACGGATGCCGGCGCGCTCGAACGCTTTGATCTTGTCCGCCGCCGTTCCCCGCCCGCCGGCAATGATGGCGCCGGCATGTCCCATGCGCTTGCCGGGCGGTGCCGTCTGGCCGGCCACGAACGCCACCACGGGCTTGGTCATCGTCTTGTGGACGAACTCCGCCGCCAATTCCTCCGCCGACCCGCCGATTTCACCGATGAGCACGACCCCTTCGGTCTGCGGATCGTTCTGGAACAATTCCAGCGCGTCGATGAATCCGGTACCGATGATCGGATCGCCACCGATCCCGAGACACGTCGACTGGCCCAGGCCCAGCGCGGTGAGTTGGTGCACCGCCTCGTACGTCAGCGTACCGCTGCGCGAGACGACACCGATGCTCCCGGGCTTATGAATGTACCCGGGCATGATGCCGATCTTGCACTCGCCAGGCGTGATGATGCCCGGACAGTTCGGCCCGATCAGCCTGGTCGAGCGGCTCTCCAGGTAGCGCTGCACGCGTACCATGTCGAGCACCGGGATGCCCTCGGTGATGCACACCGCCAGGGGCAGGCCCGCGTCCGCCGCTTCCATGATGGCGTCGGCAGCAAACGGCGGGGGCACGTAGATCACCGACGCGTTCGCCCCCGTCGCGGCGACAGCCTGGGTCACCGTGTCGAAGATCGGGATGCCTTCGAAGTCCGTGCCCCCTTTTCCCGGGGTGACGCCGGCCACCATCTGGGTGCCGTAGTCGCGGCAGGCACGGGTATGAAACTGGCCGGTGGAGCCAGTGATTCCTTGGGTAACGACCTTTGTGTTCTTATTGACTAGTATGCTCACGTTCGCCAGACCTCAACTCGGGTCGCACCGTAACTGCTCGGCGCGACGAAGTCAATTAACCGGTGCTTATGGGAGCGTGCAGTGCTCGCCGACGTCGGCGACCGTGCGCGCCCGCGAATCCGGGGGTGTTCGGGCGCGCGCCGGAGCAGGCGTGCTTGCCCCTTGAGAGTTCGCGCTGACTGCACTAAGTAGCCTGTATTCTCGACTGGAAAGGGTTCTGTGAATGGCAAATCTGAAGTCAAAACATGTGGTGTGGCATCCGGGTGCGGTGAACAAAGCCGATCGTGAGACCGTGACCGGCCACAAGGCGTGCACCCTGTGGATGACCGGCCTACCCGCTTCGGGCAAATCGACGGTGGCGGTCGCGCTGGAGAAGGCATTGTGGGATCGCGGCGTCCATGCCTACATCCTCGACGGCGACAACGTCCGCCACGGACTCAACAAGGATCTCGGCTTCTCGCCGGAAGACCGCAACGAGAACATCCGTCGCATCGGCGAGGTGGCCAAGCTTTTCACCGACGCCGGCGTCATCAACATCACGGCGTTCATTTCTCCGTATCGCGCCGATCGGGATCAGGCCCGGAGTCTGACGAAGGCGGGTGAGTTTCTCGAGGTGTTCGTCGACTGCTCGCCGGAAGAATGCGAGCGCCGCGATCCGAAGGGGCACTACAAGAAGGCGCGCGCCGGCGAGATCAAGGAGTTTACCGGTATCTCCGCGCCGTACGAGCCACCGCTGACGCCCGAAATCACCATCCGCACGCATAAGCAGTCGGAAGAAGACTGCGTCGCCACGATCATGACGTACCTGGAGAAGAACGGGTACGTGCCTACTGCCTGACGACTTGCACGTGGTGAGCGGCCCCTGAACGGGCCGCTCACAGCACTCCGATTTCGACTTCCGACCGATACGAATCCCAGGCGTGGCACTGCGTGCAGTAGCCCGTCCATTCCGGGGTCAACCGGCCGCACGCGGCACACCGATACGCCGGCGCATTACCCGGTGCCTTGGCGTATGTTGCCAGGGCCTGTTCCAACTGGCCGCGCTGGCGGTGGACCTGCGCCCACAGGCGGTGCACGTAGGGGGGCGCCGCTTCGGGCTGCTGCAACCCGTCCAGCTCCTGCGCCGCCTGCTCGGTATGCCCGTCCTGCAAGTGCAGCATCGCAGCCAGCAGCCGCACCATATCGGCCCGCACCTGATCGGACCGGAGCTTGCGCAGCAGCGTGCGCAGGCGGTCGCGGTGGCGCTCCTCGGTGGCGATCGAGGCGAGGCGCCCGACCAGGACGGTATGTGGATGCGTGCGCAGCGCCCGCTCCCACACCACTGAGGCCTCATCGGCACGACCGCTGGCCAGCAATGCGTCCCCGAGACTGACCCACACCGGCAATCCACAGCCCCGGCTGTCGGCCAGTGCTTCGAGCGCCTCCACACGGGCCGTCGGCTCGTCCAGATTCGTGGCAACCTGATAGCGCAGGGCCCCCAAGCAGGTGCGCTCGGTCGCCCCCAAAACCGGGTCATGGATCTGGGCCGTCAGGGTCTCCTGGACGGCCGTGGCGTCCGCCCAGCGGCCGGCGTCCCGATAGGCATCCCGCAGCGCGCGCAGCACGCGCGGGGCATAGGGGTGCAGGGCCCGCAACCGCTCCAGCACGGCGATGGCGGCAACGCCGTCGCCCGCGCATCGATGCGTCCGCGCCAGGGCGAACAGGATGTCCGGGCTCGTCGGAGACTGGTTGGCCGCCTGGCCGAGCAGTTCGCTGGCCCGCCGGTACTCGCCGGTTTCACAGAGCGAGTCGGCCAGCGCCAACAGCGCCACGGGATGCTCCGGACGGCGCTGCCAGGCCTTTTGCAGCAGCGCCCGGCCCTGATGTGTTTCTCCCTTCCAAATCAATTCCGCGCCGTGCTCCTGCCAGGTCTCGATACGTTCGATCCGGCGCTGCTCGCGGCCATGCCACCACGCCGTCAGCGCCCGGCGCCCCGCCTGGATCGCTACCACGGTGCACACCAGCATCACGCCCACCACGAAGGCGAACACGATCAATACCGCCAGCGGCGCCTGAATGCTGCGCGCGGTCGTCAGGCGGAATTCCACCGCGGCGGGATTCAGCCACGACAGGTACGCGACCAGGCACACCATGGCCACGCCTATGACGACCGCCAGCGCGCGTTTCATCTGGTTCTCAGCGGAGGCAGGGCCTCAACCCACAAGTTCGGCGGGGCCGCTCCCCGTCGGGTCGCTGGTAGCGGCTTCGCATGAAAATATGACCCACTCGCAACTGATTCCGGACCGCAAGCAAGCTAGCGCGCCTCACCGCCCAGTCGCAGGTCCTCGGCCTGGCTGCGGTAGGGTTCCGGCAGTTTCACATGCGGTGCGCGCGCCCACAGCCGCTCGAGATCGTAGAAGTCCCGCACCGGTTCGTAAAAGATGTGGACGATGACGTCGCCATAGTCCATCACCACCCACTGCCCGCCGGTGAGACCCTCGACGGAGAGTGGGCGAAAACCCAGACGCCCGAGGTTGTCCGCGATACCCTGGGCGATGGCCTGCACCTGGGTGTCCGACCGGCCGGCACACACCAGGAAGTAGTCCGCCAACGACGTCAGCGCGCCGACCTCCATGAGCACGAGGTCGTAGGCCTTCTTTTCGAGGGCGAAGCGCACGCACAGCAGCGCTTTGGCGCGCTCGTCAATCGGCGTCAACCGACCCTCCGCCGGTACAGGCCATGGTGGGCGATATACCGTTCCACCGCGGCTGGCACCAGGTAGCGTATCGACAGGCCCGCGGCCAGCCGTTCCCGAATCGCGGAGGCAGAAATATCGAGGCCACTGATATGCTGGAAGAGGATGCGATTTCCCGTGCGGTGCGTCAACTCGGTGTCAGGGTAACAAAACTGGTCACGCACGGCAACCGGAAGGAGGTCCATGAGCGCGGTCTCGGCGTGTGGTGGCCGCGAGGTCACCACCAGGTCGCAGAGCTCGAAGATCGTCGCGTAGTCCTTCCAGGTGTCGATCTCCAGGAACGCGTCCGTTCCCATGATGAACGAAAATGTCGCCCGTGGCATGTGCGCACGCAGCGCGCGCAGCGTGTCAACCGAATACGAATGGCCACTGCGCTCGATCTCGATGGTGGACACTTTGAAAAACGGGTTCCCCACCACCGCCCGCCGCACCATCGCCAGGCGGTGCGCCGCCGAGGCCAGGCCGTCGTGGCGCTTGTGCGGCGGGCTGGCGCTCGGAATGAATAACACCCGGTCCAGCCCCTGCGCTTCGCGCACCTCCTCGGCGCTGCGCAAATGGCCGAGATGGATGGGGTTGAAGGTCCCCCCCAGGATGCCGATGCGCCGCGCCCGGGATCGCGCTGGCGGTTGCGTCACCGACACTCCGGCTGGCACCGTGCACCTGTCATTCGCGGATCTGCCCGCTGCCGTGCACCACGTACTTGTAGGTGGTGAGTTCACGCAGCCCCATCGGCCCGCGCGCATGCAAGCGATTCGTGGAGATGCCAACTTCCGCCCCGAAACCAAATTCGTAGCCGTCGGTGAACCGCGTCGAGGCGTTGACGTAGACCGCCGCCGAGTCCACCTGTGCGAGGAACTGGCGCGCGTGCGTCAGGTGTTCGGTGATGATGGCGTCCGAGTGGCCGCTGCCAACGGTGTTGATGAACGCGATGGCCTCGGGCAGCGAGTCGACCACCTTCACCGCCAGGATCAAATCCAGGTATTCCGTGCGCCAATCTTCCTCGTTCGCCGCCGCCACCCCAGGCGCGATCTGCCGCGTACGCTCGCACCCACGGATTTCCACACCGGCCTCCTGCAACCTCCGAATCATCGGCGGCAGGAATCGGTTGGCCACCGCCGCATGCACCAGCATGTTCTCCATGGCGTTGCAGACACCGGGGCGCTGCACCTTGGCATTGAAACAGATGCGCTCCGCCATGGCGAGATCGGCGTACTCGTCGACATAGGTGTGGCAGACGCCGGCGTAGTGTTGGATGACGGGAACACGCGACGACTCGGTGATGGCGCGGATCAGGCTTTCCCCGCCGCGCGGCACGATGACATCGATGTACCGGTCCTGCCGCAGCAGCACCTGCACGGCCTCACGATCAGCGGTGGCGATCAACTGGATCGCCGCGCCGGGGAGGCCGGCCGCCGCGACCGCGTCCGCCAGGACAGCGGCAATCGCCGCGTTGGTTGCCAAGGCCTCCGACCCGCCCCGTAGCACCACGGCATTGCCCGCCTTCAGGCACAGGGCGGCAGCGTCCGCCGTCACGTTCGGACGCGACTCGTAGATAATCCCCACCACGCCGAGCGGCACGCGGACTTGCCCGATCTCCAGACCGTTCGGGCGGCGCCATTGCGCCATGGTCTCGCCCACCGGGTCGGGTAGCTTGGCGACCTCCTCCAGGCCCTTCGCCATGGCCTCGACGCGCGCCAGGGTCAGCGTCAACCGGTCCACGAGCGCCGCGGACAAGCCGGCCTCGCGCCCGCGTTGGACGTCTCCGCTGTTGATCGCGATCAGCCGCCCGCTCTCGGCCCGCAACCGCGCTGCCGCATCCCGCAGGCAGCGGTTCTTGCCCTCCGTGGCCGCCCCAGCCAGCACCCGCGCCGCCGCCCGTGCCGCCTGGCATACCGAAATGATCTCGTCCTGCAGACTCATGCCCCGACGATACAAAATCGGCGCGCCTTGGCAAAGAGCAGCGCTCGCCTGTCAGTGCACGTTCGCGGGGGTAGGTTGGGCACCGCGCGCAGGCCCCCCCTATCTCTCACCGTTAGCGCAGAGCCTTTCCAGGACGTCGAAATGCGTGTCCGCGTGCTCAACCGCGACCCCGTGCCGCTGGGCACAAGCGAAGATGAGAACGTCAGACGCGGGGATGGTCTTGCCCGCACGGCGGGCCCGACTTGTAATTTCGCACGCTCTACTCCAGACCTCGCGGTCGATCGACAGCTCCGGCAGCACGGCGGCATACTCCGCCAGCACATGGCGCTCTCGGTCGGTACCGACGCCCGCCCAGATCTCCAAGCGGACCATCGGACACCACGCCGCGTCACCGACGCGCAACAAGGCTTCGACGCGTGCCCGAACGGCCGGCTCGCCCTTCGGGCGCATCTGGTGAATCCACGCCGAGGTATCGACCAGCTTCACGCGCCACCCCGGGCATGGGGCTCGTCCGCCTCGAGCGCCTCCAACTCCTCGTTGGTCAGTAGCCCGCGGAATGTCCCAGAATGCTTGACCAGCAACGCCATCCGGCGACGCCGGTTGAAATCCATGATCGCCGTGACGATCGCAGCGCGCTTCGTCTTTGCCCTGGTGAATTTCACCAGCTCACGAAGCTCGCGGTCGGGAATATCGACCGTCGTTTTCATGATTCTAGAGTAGGCTATAGAATATTCAATTTCAACGCGAATGCGAATCCCTGTACAGCTCTCAACGCGCACCGGCCCGCTGGCCAACTGCCGGGCTCCGGCGCATGTGCCTATTTACCTGCGGCGCCGCGTATCGGAGCGGATCGGACACCCGCATTGACTGTTGCATTCATCTCCGTCATTCGTGCGCGGACCGAACCATGACAACCAGCAAGCGTCCTCCGGGCCGGCGCGTTGTCCTGCTCAAGGGCATCGGCATGATCTTCGTTGCGTCGATCCTCTTCGGGCTGATGGCAGTGTTCGTGCGCCTGGCGACCCGCGAGATGCCGCCGCTGCAAGTCGCTTTCGTACGCTTTACCGGCGCGCTGCTGGTGCTGCTCGCCCTCGGACGGAGTCGCGCCCTGCGGCCGCAACCCGGCAATCTCATGCGTGTCGTACAGCGGGGCCTGCTGGGCGCCGGGGCAATCATGCTGTACTTTCACGGCATCCGCTGGGCGGGGGCCGGTTTGGCCACATTACTCAACTGCACCTACCCGGTCTTCACCGCGCTCTTCGCCACGACATTCATGGGGGAACGCTTCGACGGCCACGTCGGCGCGGCGCTGTCCTTGAACCTCGTGGGCGTGGTCGTCATCCTCAACCCGACAGCACCAGTCAGTCCGTCGGTCACCTGGGGATCCCTGTGCGCCCTGGTCGCCGCCGTCTTCGCCGGCGGCGCCGTGGCCACGGCGCGACAACTGCGCGCCACCGAGAGTGCGCTGCTGATCACGACCTATTTCATGGCCGTGGGTGCGGTCCTCACCGCACCGGCGATGTTCGCCACGCTTCCGCCGCTTTCCCCCAGCCTGCTGCTTGCGCTTACGGGTGTGGTGCTCACCTCGGTTGGCGGGCAACTCCTGCTGCATCAGGGACTGGGGTTCGCCCCCGCCATTCAGGGAAGCCTGGCGGCGGCAACCAGCGTCGTCACCGCCGCCGTGGCCGAAGCGCTCTGCCTCGGAGAGCATCTGAGCCGCCAAAGCATCATTGGCGCGGTGATCATGCTGTGCGCGGTCGCACTCGCCGCGAGCCGGAAGTGAAGAGAACCGATATCAGACTTCAGACATCAGACTTCAGAAGTCTGTTATCTGTTATCTGTCATCCGAATTCTGCCTTCCGCGTTGCGCTCCATCCGCGCGTGGGTGATGATCCGAAACGACGATCATGCGTGAGCTTTCCATCGGCAGCAGTCGCATCGAGTTGGTGCGGGGCGACATCACGGCGCAGGACACGGACGCGATTGTGAACGCTGCCAACACCAGCCTGCTCGGTGGTGGCGGTGTCGATGGCGCAATCCATCGCGCCGGCGGGCCGGCCATCCTCGCGGAGTGCGAGCAACTCGGTGGCTGCGCCACTGGTGACGCGAAGATCACCACCGGTGGCAGACTGACGGCGAAGCACGTCATCCACACGGTCGGCCCGGTGTATCGGGACGGCCGGCACGGCGAGCCTGATCTCCTCGCCAGCGCCTACCGCCGCAGCCTAGAGGTCGCGACTGCAAACGGCTTGACCACCATCGCTTTTCCCTCGATCAGTACCGGCGCCTACCGCTTCCCGATCGCCGCGGCGGCGCGCATTGCTACGGCAACCGTCGCCCGTGCGCTCCGGGCCGGATCAGGCATCACACTGGTGCGGTTCGTCCTGTTCAGCGCGACGGATCTGGCCGCCTACGAACAGGCGCTGGCCGACACGGCGGCGGGCCTACAGAAGGAGGAGAAGAAAAGATGAAGCTCTACGATTTCGCCATGGCTCCCAATCCGAAGAAGGTACGCGTGTACCTGGCAGAGAAGGGCATCAGCCTGCCGCTCGAGCCGGTCAACATCGCGGCCGGCGAAAGTCGGACGCCGGAATTTCTCAAGAAGAATCCGTTGGGGGGCGTGCCGGTGCTCGAACTCGACGACGGCAGCTACCTGACCGAGTCGCTGGTGATCATCGAGTACCTGGAGGAGTTGCACCCTACCCCGCCGATGATCGGCACGTCGCCGCTGGAGCGCGCCCGCGTGCGCGAACTCGAACGCATCGCAGAACTGGGCATCCTGCAGCGTGTGGGCACGATCTTCCAGAACACCAGCCCGTTCTTTGCCGGCCGCGTCAAGCAGTCCGCGGATGCCGCCGAAACCGCACGCAATCAGCTCAATACGGCCCTGAAGGTCCTGGATGCGCGCATCGGTAACCACCCCTTTGTGGCCGGCGACCGACCGACCATCGCCGACTGCACGTTGTTGGCCGCGCTGGAGTTCGCCGAGTTCGGACAGGTCGCGCTCGATCCGTCGTGCACCAATGTCGCCCGCTGGTTGCGCGACTTCAAACAGCGCCCCAGCGCCCAGGCGTGAGTTTCGCGGAGCGTATAGGGACTTAAGCAACAAGCTGCAAGCTGAAAGCTTCTTGCTTGTTGCTTTTCGCTTGTAGCTCTTGGCTTTTCGCTTGGACTCGCTGAAGGACCATATCCGCGCCGCGGCGCGCCGGCTCGGCTTTGAGCTGTGCGGTTTCGCGCCGTT
>JAGDMS010000096.1 GCA_017860575.1 Deltaproteobacteria bacterium
GACCGGCCGGCCCAGTCCTTCGTCGCTGGCGAACAACAGTGCGGCCACCACCGCCGCAACCGCGGTGGCGCCGATGGCGGTCGCAGCGTCCGTGGCATCGAGAAGGGCAATCAGCACCAGGCATCCGCTGCCGGCGCCGGCGAGATCGGCTGCATAAAGGCTGCTCACCCGGCTGGGGTGTTTGGTGAGGACGATACAGACCGCGACGCCGCTGAAGAAAAAAGGCAACGCGAACACGGCGAACGTCAGAGCCACACTGGCCAGACCGAGAAGCGACGGAACGAAGATGACGGGCACGTGCACGTGCACCAGGAGACTCAGGACGATCGTCAGGGCAAAGAGGAGTGCGGCGCCCGCAAGGTGCTGGGACGCGTGTTCCTGCGTGAAGTACTCGGGTCGCCGGAATACGACGATGGCACCCAGCGTCATCCCGAACACGGCCACGGAAATCGCGAGAAACGCGAAGTGGTACCACATCGTCACGCTGAAGATGCGCGTGAGCAGTAACTCGAGCATGAGGTTCGCGAGGCACAGCAAGAAAACCCCCGCGTGGAGGATGATCTCTCGACGGAACGACGCCATTACCGACCGGTGCTGCTATCCTGCTGCCGCAGAGCCGCGCGCGGGTGGACGCGCACGGACGACTGCGGCGCCGGCGTGAAACGGCGAGGCGAGCCGCCCCCCTGCCGCTCCCCGGATCTTTTCGCTGTTGCCGCGCGTGCGCACGCCGGCCGTGCGTTCAGTGAGTTTCCGCCTGCGTCAGCAGCGCGCCGCGGTTTTTCGCCCAGCCCTCGTCGTACGGTGTGATGTACGTCCAGACGGTGCGAATGGAGGCGAACTTCCACTCGCCGTTCTCGCGAACGTACTCCTCGAGGTAGGTTCCTGCCATCCACTGGGCCTTGTTGGTCGCGGCGTCGGTGGTCGGCGCCTCGTAATACCATTTGCCCGTCGCCCGATCGCCGTTCACCTCGATGATCGGGTTGTGCACCATGTGCATGCAGAACGGCGTCGATGTGGGCACCACCTGACCGAAGAAGATTTGCAACCCGTCATGGCCCTCGAAGATGGAGGCCGGGCCCATGCCGAAGTCGACCTTGGCGTCGGCGGTGAAGTGTGCGATCAGTGCGTCGCGGTTGCGCGCATCGCCGAGGCCGGCATCGCACAGATAACAGTACGTAGCTTTTAACTTCCTGATCGCCTCGATATCTTCCAGCACTCGCACCCGAGCCAAAAGCTCTTCCATAGACATCGTCAACCCTCCGTTTCTCCGCGGATCCTGTCCCAGGTGCAGGGCACTTGTCCAGTCCTCATTATGGCCCTCCGACTGGGAGTCGAGGGGTGCCGACCGCGGGGACTGGCACCGCAAACCGTTCTGCGATAGATGGAATCGCCGAACGACAGTAGAATAGCGGTCGCCGGCGTGCCCGCTCGACAATCAGGAAGGAGAAAACAGCAATGTCCACACCCTCTCAAGCGCCCCTCGCCAGCCTGCGGGTCATCGAGTGTTCTTTGCTCGGCCCGGGCGCAATCGACACCCATCTCGCCGACCTCGGTGCCGACGTGATCAAGGTCGAATCCCCCTCGGGCGATTATGTCCGGGAAATGACCTGGCCGATCATCAAGGGCGTGTCCCTGTTCCACCTGCACATCCACCGCGGCAAGAAGAGCATCGTCATCGACTTGCGCAAGGAGGAAGGGGTGCAGACCTTCCTGGACCTGGTCAAAACGGCCGATGTCGTGGTCGAGGCGATGCGTCCCGGGGCGCTGGCCAATCGCGGTCTGGGATTCGATCGACTGCGGGCGGTCAACCCGCGAATCGTCTTCTGCAACATTTCGGGGTACGGCATGACGGGACCGTACAAGGACCTACCGGCGCACGGTATTGCGTTCGACACCTGGGCGGGCTTGCTCAATCCGGCATACGAAGAAAACGGGTTTCCCTACATTCCCGAGCACGCGTCCATGGGCATGCATGCGGGGCCATTGTTTGGTGCCTTCGCCATCTTGGCCGGCGTCATTCGTGCCCGTCATACGGGCGAGGGATGCATGATGGAAATCGCCCAATCGGACTCCGCCGCATACATGGACTGGTATCGCAGCGAGACCTGGAAGGCATATGAGCGGCCTCAATCGGAGGTGACGGGTAACAAGGCCGACAACTACGAACGGCGCGCCCCCGGCACCGCGGGGATGAAAGAAGGCGTGCGCTATCAGATCTACGAGTCGTCCGACGGCCACGTCTTGTTCATGGCGTCCGAACAGGCCTTTTGGAAGAACTTCTGCGAAGGCGTGGGCCGGCCCGAGCTGTTCGAGAAATGGCCCGGTTCAAAGTACGCCGACCACGCCCGGGGCAATCTCGAATTGCGGGCGATTCTGCGCGACATCTTCAAGACCAAGACGTCGGCAGAGTGGATCGAGTTCGGCAGCAAGCACAACACGCCGCTGGCACCGGTCAACACCCCCAAGACCATTGCCGACGATGTGCAGTTCAAGGCGCGCTTCAAGTGGTATCCGCATTCCTCACACGGTGCGGACATGCTCCCGTTCCCGGTGAAGTTCATCAACGAAGAACTGCCGGATCCCAGCCTCTCGCCGACGCTTGGCCAGCATACGGATAAGATCCTGACCGAGGTTTTGGGATACGACGCAGACAAGATTGCCGCACTGCGCAAGGCCCGTGTCATCAACTAGCGGCACGGTGTCCGCATAGAGAATGGTGGCGGCGGGCCTCCGAGAGAGGCTCAAAACGCACAGACACCAGACGGACAGATAACAGACGCCGGCCGTTGTTCAGGAAGGCGTTCGATCTGTTGTCTGTCCGTCGATTGTCTGTCGTCAGGAAGGTTGCGAGACACGCTCTCCGTGCCCGCCGCGCCGTTCACATCTTCGCGATCACGTCCGCCAGTTGCTGGTAGAGCGCGTGGTCGCCGGTCACCTTGAGCTTGCCGGTGGTCCACGCGGTGAACGGCTTCACCTCACCGCGTCGGATCGCCGCCCAGTCGTCGGGTGCGATCAGGACCGTGGCATGCGGTGACGCCGCCCGTCCCTCATGGCGGACACTGTGCCCCTTGTCGACGACCACGTACCAGTCATGCGCCTCGGATCCCGTGAATTGTAGCTGCACCACGCCGGACAGCTCTTCCTTGCGCGTGATCGCGGCGGTCCCGCTGCCGGGCATCGGCAGATCCAACAGCATCGCGAGACGCCGGGTGGAAAGATTGTCGAGGATCGGATCCTCCCCGGGCAACTCGATTCCCATCTTCTGCAGATTGTGCTGCACCCGCAGAATGGTGCACGCGGCTTGAAAGGTGGCAAACACCTCGTGGTAGTGAAAATTCTCTACGCGCCAGCCAGTCAATTCCTCGTACCGTGCGATCGTCTGCTCGGGGCCGGGGAATCCCTCCAGGCGCGGGACACCGGTGCCCTCGCTGAGGAGCCAGTCCAAGCCGATCATGAATCCGAGATCGGATTCCGGCGCGCCGAGAATGGCCATGTCCCAGTCCATCAAGGCGAGCACCTCACCCTCCGGACTGAACATGGTGTTCGGGAGCCGGGCATCGCCCCAGCACAACGTGACGTGCGACGGTGCAAACCGATTCGCTTTCAGCCAGTCCAGCGACGCTTCGAGGATCGGCTGGCATTCTTCCTTTGCCCAGGTGAGGTAGCCTTCCCAATAGTCGAGTTGCCGGTCCAGTGGCCCGGTGCCGCCGTCCGGCACGCCGAGAAAGGAAAGACCCAAGCTCCGCCAGTCCTGCTTGTGTAGACGCGCCATTGCCTCCAGCGTCCCCCACCACATCTTGGCCCGCTGTGCCGGCGATGCGTCGTAACAGACACCGAACGAATGGTACGGGGGATACTCCGATGGTACCACGCCGTCGATCCGGCCCATGATGTAGAAAGGGAAGCCGAGGGCGGCATCCGTTGGCTCCATCCAGTAGACTTTCGGTACCGGAACGTCCGTGCCCTGCAGGGCGTGCATGACACGGAACTGGCGCTCCAGCTTGTAGTCGGGATAGACCGGCAGCGACGTGCCGGCGGCGCGGAAGAGCAATCCGACGCGACGCTGGTTGTCCCCCTCCCGCCAGTTCAGCGTGAACGGAATGCTGACGTTGGTAAATCCTGCTCCCGGACGCCCGGTGTCGGAAATCGACAACTCGCGTGCCTGTGGCATCTTGTGCTGCAGCCAAGCCAGCAACTGTGGTTGCAGTGCGACCAGATCGACGTCATGCGATAACACGACTTGGCCTCCGCGGATCAGTATCCTTGATAACCGTACTTCGGGTACTTGCCGACCACGAGCACTTCGGTGGTGCCGTACCCTACGGCGTTGCCGCAGCGGAACTCGCAGCCGTAGTCGACGTAGCCCCAGATTTCCCTGCGCATCTCGGGATCGGTCAGGTCGAGGCGGTAGCCGTCCATCCACTCCGAGCCCATCCAGAGGCCGTGGATGAATCCCTTGTACGGCAAGCCGTATCCGCCGGGGCCCTGGTAACAGATGGTGATGGGCCGCACCGTGACCTCCTTCGTGCTGCCGTCGACCGCGGTCAGCACCATCCGGCCACCTTTGAAGCGCCGCGGTTGTTCCGGCCGGCTGTCGTCGAACTCGTAGAAGTGCTCGACCTTTTCGAGCTCCAGCGGCTCTTTCCCACTGCCGTAGGGGTAGAACAAGCCACCGCTGTAGTGCCAGCGCCGCGCGAATCCGGCCTGGTCGTCCCAGATCTCGCGAATATGGAAGCTGGCGCCCCAGCCCTCGAACTGCATGAGCACGAAGTTGAACAGCTGCCCGTCGAAGAACTCGGGCGACTGCACGCCGGTTTCGATCAGGTCCGCCCCAGCCACGCGCACGCCCCAGGAGCGATCGCGCAACGACACCCAGGATTGCTTGTTGACCGCGAAGGTATGACCGTCGGCTTTGATCCAGCCGCTCGGTCGCGCGCCCTGAACCATGCGCTTGATGTCCTCCTTGAGGCGGCCGCGGCTCATCTGGGTCTGCGTCTCCTCCTCGTACAGCGGGCTGACGCCTTCCACTTCGATGTCGTAACTCACCCCGTACTGGTTTTCGTCGAGGGTGAAGCGGACCTTCTTGAGCGGCTCGACACATTCGTAGCCGAATGGCCCGACCCGTGTCTCGTCGATATTGGGCCGGAGCTCGCGCGACGCCCGCACGATGTATTGTGTCTTGTCCTCCACGGTGAGACAGACGAAGGCATCCATGACGTTGCGGTTCGGATAGAAACCGAAGCCGGCGGCAAAGGCCGCGCTGCCTTTGGTGTCGTGTACCAGCGTCCACGCCCGCTCTGTCCACTCCCGCGCACTGGTTCCGGGCGTGTCGAATGTGGACACCACCTGATGACAGAAGAGTTCATCGTGTTTCCGAATCATGCGTGCCTCCCCCCAAAAGGGTCCTCGTGTTCCTGTGGCCGAGGACAGTTATGGTTGTCGCGGACTCACCGCTGCGGCGCAACTCTACGATCATTGGCGGGAAGAAGTCTAGCGAGGCAGGATCTCACGGTGACCAGGTGTGCCAAGCCCTCGAGCCCCCACGCCCTCAAGCCGTCAAGCAATGCGCTCCGTCGTAAAGAACACCAAAACCCGATTGCGATCGAGGAAGCGGGCGACGTCCTGGTCGACGATCGTGCGGCTTTGCTCATCGCGGTACAGGCGCAGGGCGTGGTCGTCGGCGCTGTCGAAGTGCAGCAGCGCGATCGCTTCGCAGGGCCGGGACCCTTCGAGGGTCGCGGTAACGAACCACTGTTCGTAGCGGCGAATGGTGGGGTGGTGGATGCGTGCGACCGCGGCGTGCCCCCGGTACCGCTCGACGAACTGTGCCGGTGTGATGCCGGGAATCCGGCAGGAGCAGGCCACCATGGTGAAGGCGTAGCGCGTGCCGGGCGCGTCGTCCCAGTGCACGAGCGCATCAACGGTGTAGCCGCCGACGATCGTGCCCACGCGCGCGAGCATGTCAGCGGCGGCGTGCAAGGTGTCCTCGTCGGTGGGCGCCCAGGAGAGCATGGCGTCGACCGCCGGCGCCGGTGCGTTGCCGGCGGGTGGCGCGGTCAGATCGATGACCGGGGCCACCAAACCAAGTTCATGGGTGGCCGTGCGCAAGCTGGTGGCGAAGGCGTCTCGCGCCACCGTCTCGGGCCGCCGCAACAAGAGAACGTCTGTACGCATGGCTGTCCCCGGCCCTATCGCAATTCGGCGATCGCCGAGCGGAACGCCGCGATGGTGGTGTCGACGTCCTCGTTGCCACTACAGTCTCGAATGCGCAAGCCCTGCGCCGACTTGACGACCATGGTGTGCCGCGGCGACGTCGTGGGATTGCGCACGCCCGTGGACAAATAGTCGTTCACTTTTTGCAGGAGCGTTTCCTCGTAGGTCGTTCTCGGCCTGCGTTCGAACATGGGGCCTCCCGAATGGCGAAGATGTCGTTGTGCTGCAGTGGTTAGTACGCTGCGGTGGCGACGTCAACGTGCCCGAGCACCCGTCCCCGGCTGCGCACTGGGACTGGGGTGCGGTCATTTAGCGGGCGCGGATGAGGGACCGCCGGGCGGTGTCCGCCGCTGCATAAATGCGGCAATCGCCGCGGCAAACTCCGGAGACGCCGTGCACAGCGCCTGCGCCATCGCTTCGGCGTCAAGCGCTTCGGTGAGCGACAGCTGCGAGGCGTTATTGAGCAGCTGCTTGTTCGTTGCAATCGCTGTTGGTGGTTGGGCGGCGAGCCGCTCGGCCCAGGCGCGGACGCCGGCGTGGAATTCTGACGCCGGAAACACCTTGTTGACCACGCCGATCCGGGATGCTTCCTGCGCATCGATCCAGTCGCCGTAGAATGCCAATTCCTTGGCCTTGTGCAGGCCGACGATCCTGGGTAACAGCCAGCTGCCGGCGAAATCCACACACAGGCTGCGGCGGACGAAGATCAGCGAAAAGCGGGCGGTCTCCGATGCCAAAACCAAGTCGCAGGCAAACGTCAGGCAGACGCCGGCCCCGGCGGCCAGGCCGTCGACGGCCGCAATGATGGGCTTGGGACACCGGTGCAGCGCCAGCGCCGCGTCGGCCACGGCGCCGCGCAAGAACTTCAAGGTTGTCATCGGAATCGGCTCGGCTTCGGCCCCGGCTTCATCGGGCGGCGTGATCAGGTCGCCGCCGGAGGAGAACGCGCCACCGGCGCCGGTGATGACGAGCGCCCGGTCCGCAGGGTTGCGGCCCGCTTCGTCGATGACGGCCCGCAACTCCTCGAACAGCGTGACGTTCATCGCGTTGCGGACTTCCGGCCGGTTGAGCGTAATCGTGGTTACCCCCGCCGAGCGTTCAACGAGCAAAGTGCGCATCCGTGTCCTCCATCGTTAGATTCGGCGCTGCCGTCCCAGCCACTAGGTAGTGCGGATCTGGCAGCGCACTATTTTTCGCGTCTCGTTGCGCGGTCGCGCGGAGCGGAACTCCAGACTCCGCGGCACCTGGTACCCGGCGGGCGGCATTGTCACGCTCCTCCACGCATGTATCGTCCAGCCACCCGCGCGCGCACCCTGTCTACCGCGGAGCGGCCGGCGGTGGAGGAACCTCCACTTGCAGCTTGGCGATTTCGCCGTTGAACCGGCCGTCGTTGGGATAGTCGTCGGCCACCGGCGTGCCCGAATCGAGACCGACGTCGAAGGTTTCGGTCAGTTCGGCGAGCTTGCTGATGGTGCGTTCCAGGTGTCCGCGGGCGACTTCCTGGCCGTTGACGCTGATGCGCATCTCCCCGCCGCGGTTCATGCCGCCACCGTCGTAGTCGAAATCGAACCGGATCCTGGCCGCGCCGGGTGCGACCGCGTTGGTGGCGGCGACGCGGAAGTGCTCTTGCGTCTGCTGAGACACCGCCACCAGCGCGACCGGTTTGCCGTCCTTCAAATAGAAGCTCCAGCCGCCGAAACGGCCGCCGCAGGCGACCAGCACGCCGTCGCCGCCGCCCGCCGGAATGACGACATCCGCCGTGATGCTGAAGGAGCGCCCAAGGATCGGCGGGCCCACGGGCGCGGAGACCATGATGTCTTTGCCCCAGTAGACGTATTCGGTGCGTGGGGCACGGTACGCCCTCTCCGCGGCGACGAAGCGGTCAAGATTGAGCCGGTCGTCGAGCGGCAGCACGTGGTTGCGTTCGGCCTCCTTCCACCAGAGTTGCTGGAGCGTGTTCAGCTTGTCCGGATACGTGGACGCCAGGTTCCGACTCTGGCCGTAATCCGCCCGCAGGTCGTACAGTTCCCACTCGTAGCTTTTGTCCGGATCGGGCGAGCCGGGGAACATCTGCGTGGCCCAGGGCAGGCGCCGCGGGGTGGTGTTGGCCAGCCAGCCGTCATGGTAGATGGCACGGTTTCCCATCATCTCGAAGTACTGGGTCGTGTGGCGGTCGGGTGCGTGCGGGGCATCGAAGGTATAGGTCATGCTGATCCCGTCGACGGGCTGCTGGCGCACGCCGTTGACCATCGTCGGTGCCGGCACGCCCACGGCGTCGAGGATCGTTGGCATGATGTCGACGAGGTGATGGAACTGTGAACGCATGCCACCGGCGTCCTCGATGCGCGCGGGCCAGGAGATCACCATGCCGTTGCGCGTGCCTCCAAGGTGCGACGCGAACTGCTTGAAGAACGGGAAGGGCGTGTTGGCCGCCCAGGCCCATCCCATGGGGTAGTTTTCGTGGGTGTTCGGGCCGCCCATTTCGTCCAGCATCCGCAGCATCCATTCCTGGGTTTCGCGTGCGCCATTGACGGCGACCCCCATGGGGTTGGTGCTGCCGTGCAAGCCGGCTTCGGCCGCGGCGCCGTTGTCGCCTTCGATGAAGATGACCAGCGTGTTGTCGATCTCGCCCATACGCTGCAGTTCGCCGACGATGCGCCCGAACTGATCATCCTGATACGCCAGCATGCCGGCGAAGACCTCCATCATGCGGGCGTCGATGCGCTTCTGCTCCGGCGTGAGCAAGTCCCAGGCCGGAATGCCGTCGGGCCGCGGCGTCATCACGGTGTCCGGCGGGATGATCCCCATGGCCTTCTGGCGTGCGAACACATCGCCGCGTGCCTGGTCCCATCCCTGGTCGAACTTGCCGCGGAACTTGTCGATCCACTCCCTCGGGGCCTGGTGCGGCGCGTGCGCGGTGCCGGGGGCGTAGTAGACGAAAAATGGTTTGTCCGGCGCCGCGGCCTTCTGGTTGTGGATCCAGCGGAGGGCATCGTCGGCGAGGTCTTTGTCGAGCACGCTGCCGCGCGGCGGATCGACCGGCGACGTGCTGCGATACAGTGCCGGGGTCCACTGATCCGTCTCGGCGCCGATGAACCCATAGAAGTACTCGAATCCCAAGCCGGTGGGCCAAAGATCGAACGGCCCGGCGTTGGATGTCTGTGGGGCGGGGACCATGTGGTGCTTGCCAAAGAAGGCGGTGTTGTAGCCGTTTTGCCGCAACACCTCGGCAATGGTGGCGGCGCTGCGCGGCAGGATCGACCAGTAGCCCGGGTAGCCGGAACTGAAATCGGTCACCACGCCATTGGCGACCGCGTGGTGGTTGCGGCCGGTGAGCAGCGCGGCGCGTGTCGGCGAACACATCGCGGTAGTGTGGAAGCGGTTGTAGCGCAGCCCGCTGGCCGCCAGGCGATCGAGGTTGGGGGTGGGGACCAGCCCGCCGAAGGTGCCGGCGGCGCCGAAGCCGACGTCGTCGGTCAAGACGAGCAGGATGTTGGGCGCGTTTGCCGGGGCCTTCACCAACTTGGGAAAGTCCGGGGTCGACTCCGCGGCGTTGCGGCCGACGTGTCCGGCGAACGGGGCCGGGGCCGGAGGGAGAATGACGTCGCCTTTGGCTCCACGTGGAGCGGGTGCCTGCGCCGGCACCGGTGAGGACACGGCAAGCATTGCCACTGCAAAGATCCACCAGCAATGGAAGTTCTGCATGACAGTCTCCGATCTGTTTGTCGCGGCGGGAATCCGAGCCTATCCCGTTCCATAGCGGAGGCTCATTAGCAAGGTGTTTGACGTAGATCGAACGAAGTTTGCGGAGTCGTAGCGGGTTGGATGGGCTGCCGGCGCCGATTTCGTGCGTTAGAAAATCTGATTGACTCGATTAGATTAATCTGCTCTAGGCGGGGTGTTCATGCCAATTGCAAAACGACGGGAGCGAGGCGAGAGCGCGGCGGTCCAGGCGGAACGCAAGCAGTGCGGTCCTGCGACGGCACTGGCGCGAGGCAGCCGGCGGCGCAAGCGAAATGCGCCGTGAGCTGATCACGGAGGGCGACATCAGCTTCGGGTGGCCGCAAATCACGGCCACCGAGAAAGGGGGGAACGATGACAGGAGGAATCAGGAATAGGGTGTGCCTCGGCATCGGTCTCGTCACCGTTATTACGTGGGCCGTGCCGGGAACGATCTGGGCGCAGGCAGCGAAGGGGAAAAGAGGGGCTGTACCGGGGTTGGGGACGGAAATCGAAGAGATCACCGTCGTGGCGCAGAAGCGTGAAGAGAGCATTCAGGAGGTGCCGATCTCGGTCACCGCGCTCACGAGTGAGAACCTGGCAGCGCGCGGTGTGAAAAGCATTACAGATATCGGCGAGGCGGCGCCAAACGTGCGCATCACGATTGGCGGCGGTACCGCATCAGGCACCGTGGTGGGCATCCGCGGCATCGCTTCAGCTAACCCGAATCTTTCCTTTGAACCCGCGGCCGGACTGTACGTCGACGGCGTCTATATCCCGAAACTTCAGGGCACGAACCTGGATTTGGAGGATCTCGATCACGTCGAGGTCTTACGCGGGCCCCAGGGCACCTTGTACGGGCGCAATACCATCGGCGGCGCGATCAACTTCATCACCAGGAAGCCGACCGAGGAGCGCTCCGTGACCTTGCAGACGGAGGCCGGGAACTACGAAACCTTCCGCAGCCGCCTCACCTTCAACCTGCCACTGATCGGCAAGAACGGCTTCTGGCAGTCCGATGCGCTGGGGACACTCAGTTTGCGTGAGACCGTCATGTACAAGCACCACGACGGCTACTTCACCAACCAGTCCCCGACGAGCGTCCCGGCCAGCGGCAGCGCAGGGTTCGCGAGCCTGAACCGGATCTTCACCATGACCTCCCTGCGCTGGCAACCGATCAAACCCCTCACGGTCGACTATGCGTTTGAGTACCACCGCATGCGCAATTCCCCGTGGTCGTACCAACTCACTTTCATTTACCCGAACTCGCCTGCGTCGGCGGGCCGCCCCTTCGATCTGACGCCTTACCTCCGCAGGAACCGGGTGGAT
The DNA here is from genome assembly GCA_017860575.1 of Deltaproteobacteria bacterium. GTDB lineage: Bacteria > Desulfobacterota > Binatia > HRBIN30 > HRBIN30 > JAGDMS01. Next base: position 11,263 of record JAGDMS010000096.1, read on the forward strand.
TCCTGGGGCAACAATGTGAGCTGCGTCGATGCGACCGACCCGACGAACTGCTCGCGGCTGTACGATGACGGCAACCACCGCATGCACATCCTGACCGGTGCGTACGACCTCGGACAGGTGGGACCGCTCGGCCAGGTGACGCTCAAGTCCATCTCGTCGTACCGCAGCCTCTTCCAGGATATCCGGCAGGATATCGACGGCAGCCCGCTGCATGGGGCGGAGTTCGGATCGGACAACAACATCAAGCATTGGAGCGAAGAGCTGCAATTGGTCGGCAGTGCGCCGCGGGTGCACTTCGTGCTGGGGGGGTACTACTACGGCGAGCACGCGGACATGTTCCAAGGCCAATCGTTCATGAACCGCGCCACGGTGCTGCCATACTACGTCAACGTCAAGACGGAGTCCCTTGCGCCCTACGGTCAGGTCACCGTGACCCCACCGATTCTCCACGACCGGCTCAGTGTGACGGCCGGCATCCGCTATACGCACGACCAGGTCCACATGGACAAGACCTTCAATTGCGTACAGGTGACTGCCGGTGGCAGGAATCTCTGCAACCTGGGTATCTCACCCGCGTTGAATAACTGGAAGTCGTCGCGGGGCAAGGGCTTTGGGATTCACGGCACGGGGGCTCCTGGCCTCTCGCCCATGGCGAACATTGCCTATCAGGCGACCGACGACCTGATGGCTTACTTTCGCATTGCCCGCGGTTACAAGAGCGGTGGGTTCAACGGCACCACCAACGATCCCCGGGCGTTTGCCATTCCATTCGCTCCAGAGAGACTGCTGCAGTACGAACTCGGCTTCAAGTCGCAGTGGCTCAACAATCGCCTGCGCGTCAACGCCGCGGGCTATTACAGCGATTACAAGGATCTGCAACAGAGCATCTTTCGCGCCAGTTCAACTGGCGGGGTGCTCAGCCTCCTCTCGAACGTCGATTCCGCGGAGGTGTGGGGCAGCGAAGTGGAAGTGACGGCGATCCCGGTGCGTGGTGTCGATGTGACTGCGACCTTTGGTGTGACGCTCCCGAAGTTCCTGGAGTGGCTCGATCAGAAATTCGACGCCAACAATCAGCCTATCTTTGATCCCAGCGGCAATCCGGTGCTGGAGAATGTCGCCAGTCAGCGCTCGTTTGGGTTCACGCCACAATACCAGGCCGGACTCGATCTCGGCTATACGGCCCCGCCGACTGGCAGCGGAACCTTTTCGGCGCACCTTGACGTGTTCTGGCAGGATCAGCAGACGTTTTTGTCGAACGACAACACCCCCGGGGCCCAGGCGATGAAGGCTCCCAACTATGCCGTGGTCAATGGCCGCCTGCAGTTCGTGGATATTCCACTGCAGAAAGGCAGCCTCGACCTCTCGGTGTTTGGCCGCAACCTGTTCGATAAGAAATATCGCATCGCCGGCGTCGACTTCGGCCAGACGATCGGCTGGTCGACCAATTTTTACGGGGCGCCGCGGACCTTTGGCCTGCAGCTGACGTACAACCTCACGGCTGGTGCCGAACCCATCGCGCCCCCGCCGGCACCGGTCGCCCAGGTGCCTCCCCCGCCGGCACCAGCGAAGAAGAAGATCGTGCTACGCAGCGTCCACTTTGATTTTGACAAGGCCACCCTCAAGGCGGAGGCGAAGCCGATCCTGAACGAGGCGGTGCAGGTGCTGAAGCAAGAAGGGAGCGTGGACATCGTCGTCGAAGGCCACACCGACAGCGTCGGCACGGAGCAGTACAACCTGGGCCTGTCCCGGCGGCGCGCCGATACTGTGCGGCGCTACCTCGTGGAGCACGGAGTGGCGCCCGCGCGAATTACGGCAGAAGGGATGGGGGAATCGAAGCCGGTGGCGTCGAACGATACCGCGGACGGGCGGGCGCAGAACCGGCGCGTGGAGCTCCACGTCAAGTAGCGGTGGGAGGCGGCTCGCGGCGCGTTCCGACTCTGTTCGCCCGCTTGAGAGAGGGCGCCGCCGCAGATGCCGCACCCGCGTGCTCGCCGTCACAACAGGAATCTATGGCGGATGTCAGCAACTCCGGCCGGGGGACAGGGAGCAGGGTACTGCGCCGGCGGTTGATCCAGACCGTGGCGGTCTGCGCGTTAGCAGCGCTCGCGCTAGTGGCGTGCCGCAACGCTCCCGTTTCGGGGGATCCGAACGGCGAGTTGCATGCGGCGATGGAACGGTTCACGTCATCGGTGGCGGAAGCGGAGGCGTTGGTAAGGCAGGTCCCGGGCCTCTCCGAGCAAGACCGTACCGAGGGCTACCGATATCTCGCCGGCCTGGTCCGTTGGGCACTCGACCGCAAACTGGCGAACCCCGACACGGACCATCCGTGCTTCAGACGTACCCAGGACACCTTCACAAAATGGGGCTTGGACAACCCTGATAATCTCTACGCCAATGCGCAGATCAGCGATCAGGGCGATTACCTGATCAGTGGGACTCGCGGGACTGCGGCGTACCTCGCGTTCCAGGTTATGGCGGGTACTCCCGGTGACGGCTCGCTCGGCCGTCCGATCGACGCGATTGACCTGAGCCGGCTGCAGGTCAATGCGGACGGAACTTACGAGATCGTCGTCAGCCCCCAGCCGCACAGCGGCAACTGGCTCAAGAGCGGCGCGGGAGCCAATCTCGTCCTCGTTCGCCAGAGCCTCAGCGATTGGACAAAGGAGACGCCCGGCGAGGTGCACATCCGCCGCGTCGGACACGACGGCGGTCCATCCGAGCCACTCAATGCGAAGGTGATGGCCAGCATGCTGGCGGAGGCCGGGCGCGTGGTGGTGGCTCAGACGCGGTATTGGCTCGGCTACATCGAAGGCTGGAAGGCCCTGCCCGTCAATACCTTGACCGCACCGGCGCTCTCGCAGGGCGGGCTCCCTGGGCAGATCTCCTCCCGTGGCCACTATCGGCTTGCCGACGACGAGGCATTGATCATTACGGTGTCCCCGTCAGACGCCCCGTACCAGGGGTTCCAGCTCGGGCATTTCTGGTGGTTCGTCAGTTTCGACTACAAGACTCGACAGAGCAGTCTCACGACCGGACAAGCACACGTATCGAGTGACGGCCTGTATCGCTTAGTGGTCAGCACCACCGATCCGGGCCTGCCCAACTGGCTCGATACGGGCGGGCATCAGGAAGGCTTCATGTTCTTGCGGTGGCAAGGCTTGACTAGCCCCGTGCCGTCTCAGCCAGGAACACAGCTGGTGAGGCTCGCGGACCTGCGCAATCACCTGCCCGCGGATGAACCCGTTGTGACTGCCGTGCAGCGCCAAGCTCAACTCGCTCTGCGCGAGGCGGCTGTTAACCAGCGCCTCGAGCAATAGGCGATGCGGAAACTGGCGCACGTCAGTGACTCATCCCAACGGCCCCGTTCCTGCAAGAGGCCAATGCCAAGATGCTCCGTTTTCGTGGCTAATGCGCAGTGGAGATCGATGAATCGACGTGGGCTGCAAGAAGGATTTGCATGAAGACGATCCTGAACCTTATGGCCGGCTCCGCAGTATTGGCTGTGGTGGGTTCCGTCGTGGCGGCACATGCTGCCGATGTTTTGCCAGCTGATCGGCAAGAAATCCTCGATCTGATCTCTCGGTACAGTTACGCCTGGGACCGGAAGGACGCCGGGGGGTGGGTCGCGTTGTTCAAAGATGATGCGATGTTGCTGGTGTATCGGGACGGCGGCCTCCGCAGCGAGCTTCGATCGAACGGTGAGCGCCTCACCGCCGCGCGCGAAGCACTCCGGTCGCAACGGGAGCACGGCGTTCAGATGCGCCATCTACAGACCAACACGGTGCTGGAACGAATGAGTGACGGTTCCGTGCAAGGCGACACGATGATCACGGTCCTGCGCCAGGAGAAGGACGAGCCCGCACCAAGACTGCACATGTCCGGTACGTACCACGATCGTTTCGAGAAAACTCCTTCAGGGTGGAAGTTTGCGCGTCGGGAGTTGCGGGCCGATCAGAATTGATACTGTGCGGGAGTGTCCGCAGAAGCTGCGGAACCTGTTGGGGACCGAAGGTCGCCAACAGCAAGATCACGCTAAGGGAGGTGCGCTATGCGCGGCAGTCGCATCATCATCGTAGTTGCCTTGTTGGGTCTCTGGCCGGGACCAGCAACCCCTTCCGAACCGGTGGCGCAGCCAGCCTCGGAAGACGTTTTCGAAAAACAACTTATGAGTGGCCAAGCGTGGGCTGAGTTTTGCGACCGGATGAAAGCCCTGGGCCAGGAAATCAGTGGGGACCAGTATCCCGGGGATCCGCTCGCTCGCGCCGAAGGCGTCCGGCATCTGGCCCGTATGATGGTATTGGGAGTCCAGTGGCGTCTGGAAGCTGCCAATCCGGACTTCCCGATCTTCGTGCGGCATGATGATGATCTGACGCAGTGGGGCGGCCCCAACGTGGACAACACCTACCTGCGGGCGTCGATCGACGGCGTATCCACCTATCGCATCGACGGCAATGTGACCGGCCTCCACAACCTGATCATCTCCGCCGGTGAGGCGGATATGCACGAGGGGAAGTTCACCATCAGGGGCGATCTGGACCTCTCGCAGCTCAAAGTCGACAAGACCGGGCACTTCGACCTGATCCTCAGCCCGACGAAGCACGACGGCAACTGGCTGCAGACCGATCCTGCCGTCACCTTCGTGTCGATCCGGACCTACTACTACGATTGGGCGAAGAGCCACCCGGGCGA
>JAGDMS010000277.1 GCA_017860575.1 Deltaproteobacteria bacterium
GCCTCCGGGTGTGTCGCTAGAGTCGGCCGGCAACGACCGACCCAGAGGAATGACCGCAGGCCTCCTCACATAGGGGAGGCGACAGAATCCGGCTTACAGACCTCCTCCATCCCACCCTGAATTTCTCTTGTCTTCACAAGTTTTTTCTTGACACCTTTCGACCATCCGCCTATATTCCCGCCAGGTGGTGGGAGAAAGTGGGTTAAGGTGGCATAGAGAGGGGAGCAGTGGGTATGTTCCGTGGTATGTTCGAGCATACCATTGATGAGAAAGGGCGCGTGAGCGTCCCCTCCCGTTTTCGCGAGATCCTGCAGGCGGCCAACGACGACCGCTTGGTCATCACCAATTTTTTCATGGCTTCGGCGCGGTGTTTGGATGTCTACCCCTACGCCGCCTGGCTGCAGTTTGAAGAGCGCTTGCGGACAAAGCCGCAGTTTGACGAACGTGTCATGCGGTTCCAGAACTACTACGTTGCCGCGGCGCACGAGTGCGTTCTCGACAAACAGGGACGCATTCTCTTGCCACCCACGTTACGGGAATATGCGGGTCTCACCAAGGATCTGGTCTTCACGTCGGCGCTGGAAAAGTTTCGCATCTGGGACCGCGAACAGTGGAAGCGGGTTTTTGGCGAGGCGGAGCGGAGTTTCATGGATCATCCCTCCGACCTGAGCGAACTGGGGATTTGAGCATGCTGCCGGTGTCGCTCGGGCATATTCCTCCGGTGAGCGGTGCGGGGCACGAGGCGGACGACGGGGCTGCCTGGTTTCGGCCCGCGAATGTCGCAGCGGCAAAGAACACGGAACGGCGGGCCTTGATCGGTTGGCTAGCCGTGTTCGTTTTTCTCGGGGTCGTTATCGCGCTAGGGCATGTGTGGCTGCGATTAAAGGTCGTCGACCTCGGCTACCAGCTCTTGACCACGCGTCAGTTGATCGAGAAGCTGGCGCAGGAACAGCACGAGCTGACCATCGAGATGGCCACTCTCGATGCCCCCAGCCGTCTCGAGGAGGGGGCGCGGGTGCGGCTGGGGATGGGGCGGCCGGAGCGGGGTCAGGAAGCGACGTTGCCATGAAGCCTGGAATGCTGCGCATGCGTATCGCGGCGACGGCCGGTGTGTTCTTCATGCTGTTCGTGGGTGCGATGGCGCGGGCGTTTCAGCTCTGCGTCATCGACGGTTCCTCACTCAAGGGTTTGGCGGGGCGGCAGCATCGGCAACGGATGGCGTTACCGCCCGAGCGCGGTCCGATCGTCGACCGCCATGGCGATCTACTCGCGCTGACGAGCGAATCCGCCGCGGTGTATGCCCGTCCACGGGCGCTCCACGGCACTGGCAGTGCTGTGGTGCCGGAGGTGTCCAAGGCGCTCGGGCTGTCGTCCGCGGCGGTAGCGGAGAAAGTGGCGGCGTCTGCACGGTTCGTGTGGCTACTGCGCGATGCGACGCGGGAACAGGCCGATGCGGTGGCGGCGCTGGGTATCTCTGGAATTGGTAGCGAAGCGACGCGCCGCCGCTATTACCCGCGCGGTGATCTGGCTGGCCAGGTGGTCGGGTTCGCCGGCATCGATGCGCAGGGTCTCGAAGGTGTGGAGTTGGCCTACGACCGGGAGCTGCGTGGCACGCTGGAGTCCCTGAGCGTCGAACGCGACGCGCGCGGCCGCCGCATGCTGACGGACGGTGCCTGGAGGCCGCTACCGCGAGAGGGCGCGCGGGTCGAACTGACCCTCGATACGAGTTTGCAGCAGGTTGCACAGACTGGGCTCCAGGCCGCGGTATCTCTACGCCGCGCGGAGGCTGGTGTTGCCGTGGTCATGGATCCGGCGACGGGCGAGATTCTCGCCCTCGCGAGTGTCCCGACCTTCGATCCCAACCAAGCGAACATTTCGACTGCGGACCAGTGGCGGAATCGCGTGATTGCCGATTCGTACGAGCCGGGCTCGACCTTCAAGGGCGTCCTGGCGGCGGCAGCCATCGAGGCCGGCGTTGTGCACCCTGAAGACCGCCTCTACTGCGAGAACGGCCACTATGCCATAGGCCGCCGTGTGGTCCACGACCACGAACCCTATGGATGGCTGACCTTCGCCGATGTCATCAAGCACTCCAGCAACATTTGTTCTGGGAAGGTCGGTGAACGTCTCGGTGCGGAGCGGTTGGCGCAGGCTATCAAGGAGTTCGGCTTTGGCGCGCTGAGCGGAGTGGATCTGCCGGGCGAGGTTGCCGGCCTCGTACGACCGGTGCAGAAATGGGGCCGGATCAATGTTGTGACCACCAGTTTCGGCCAGGGCATTGCAGTGACCCCGCTACAACTGCTGCGTGCGTACGGTGCGATCGCCAACGGTGGCAAGCTCATGCGGCCCTATCTCGTTCGTCGGGTCGTTGCGCCGGATGGCTCGGTGCTGCGAGAAAACCGACCGCAAGTTGTTGGGCAGCCGGTCTCGGCGCAAACCGCGGCCATCGTTACCGCCATGCTGCAGGGGGTCGTCGATGGCGGCACCGGAACACAGGCGCGCATCGACGGCATCTCGGTCGCGGGGAAGACGGGCACGGCGCAAAAGGTCGAACATGGCCGCTACTCGCCGCGCGATCGTATGTCGTCGTTCGTCGGGTTCGTTCCCGCCGACGCCCCGCGGTTCGTCATCCTTGTCGTCATTGACAGTCCCCGGACCGCCACCTACGGCGGCATCGTCGCCGCGCCGGTGTTCCGCCAGATCGCCGAGTACGGCCTGGACCGACTAGGTCTTCGGGTCGCAGCGGGTCCAGCCGTGGTGCCGGAGGCGCAGGAGTTGAAACCGCAGCTGGTCAGCTGGAGTGCTGCGGCGGTCGACCGCGGTATGCCCAGCTTCATCGGACTGAGCATGCGCGAAGCGCTGGTGCAAGCGGCGCGCGCTGGATGGGAAGTGCAGGTCTACGGTTCCGGCTTTGTCGTGGCCCAAGATCCGCCGCCAGGGGCGCAGACGGCAAAGGGTCGAAAGCTCGAACTCCGATTTGGCTCGGCCGCCGGTTGACGCTATGAAGAGTGCTGCAGCCATCACCGGTATTGCCGCCCGTTCAATGACCTGGACCTTAGAGGATGTCCTGAGCGCCACAGGAGGCGTTGCCGCCGTCGGCGCCCCCGCTCGCTCCTTCGCGGCCGTAACCACGGATTCGCGGCACGTGGCGCCGGGGGCGCTGTTCTTCGCGCTCCATGGGCCACGCCACGACGGTCATGATTTTGTGCCTGAGGCGCTGCGGTGCGGGGCCACCGGAGCGGTCGTGGAGCGACGACTCGATCATGTGTCCGCGCCCCAGGTCTGCGTACCGGATACGCTCAAGGCGCTTGGCGATCTTGGCCGTTGGACTCGATTGCGCTCCGCGGCGCCTGTCATTGCGATCACCGGCAGTAACGGCAAGACCACGACGAAAGAGCTGGTCGCCGCGATCTGTGCGGCGGCCGATTTTGCTTCGCCGCATACGCAGATCTTGAAGACGGAAGGCAACGAAAACAATCTGATCGGCCTGCCGCGCACCCTGCTGCGCTTGTGCGGCGACGAGGCGGTGGTGGTGTTGGAAATGGGCATGAACCGGCCCGGCGAGATTGCCCGCCTCACGGAGATTGCCCGTCCCGACTACGCGGTGATCACCAACGTTGGCTCGGCGCATCTGGAGGGATTTGGTGGCAGCCTCGCCGGTGTGGCGGCCGCAAAGGCGGAGTTGTTTGCCGGACTCACGCCGGATGCGCGGATCGCCGTCAATGTCGACGACGAGTGGGTACGGCGGCTGGCGACGACGGTGCCTAACCGCAAGGTGACCTTCGGCGGCGGGGGTGACGTGCACGCTCGTGCCATCGTCGATCTTGGCCTCGATGGGATGGCGTTTGATCTGGTGATCGCGGGACGGACCGCTCGCGTCCGCTTGCGCCTTGTCGGCCATCACAATGTCGCCAACGCGTTGGCGGCGGCGGCGGTCGGGCATTCAATGGGCCTAAGCCTGGAGGTCATTGCGCGGGGGTTGCAGAATGGTGTGGCACCCCAGATGCGCATGCAGGTGACTCGTCTGGCGAACGGCGTTGCGGTCATCAACGACACGTACAATGCAAACCCGTCCAGCGTGGAGGCCGCTCTGGTTGCGTTGCGGCGCTTTTCCGGGCGGCCGGTGGTGGTGTTGGGGGAGATGCGGGAGCTGGGCGACGAGGCCCGGCGCGCCCACCGAGGCATCGGTGCGCGCGCCGCGGCCCTCGGCGTGCAGCAGTTGGTCGTGCTCGGAGCCCAGGCCGATGCCGTAGCGTCGGGCGCGTGCGCGGGAGGCATGCCGTCAGACGCCGTGCATATCTGCGCTTCGCACGCGGAGGCGGCGCAAGCGGTGGTCGCCCGTTGGCAGCCGGGCGACGTGGTGCTCATCAAAGGCTCGCGCGGGGCGAGGATGGAAGAGGTGGTGCGGCTGCTGGAAAGCGCGGGAAGCCAATCGTGATGCTCTATCACCTGCTGTATCCTCTCCACGCGTCGTACTCCGTCTTCAACGTCTTCCGGTACATCACTTTTCGCACCCTCGTAGCGTCGATCATGGCGCTGCTGATCTCCTTTCTCTTGGGTCCATGGTTCATCCGGCGCATGACAGCCCAGCAGATCGGGCAAACGATTCGCCCCGATGGGCCCCAAAGTCACCTGGTGAAAGCCGGCACGCCGACAATGGGGGGCGCCCTGATCCTGTTCTCAATGCTGTTGGCCACCCTCCTTCTGGCCGATCTGACCAACCGGTATGTGTGGATCGTGGTCGGGGTATCGGTCGCCTATGCAATCATCGGGTTCGCCGATGACTATCTCAAGCTACGGCGCGGCAATGCGTGGGGATTGACCGCCAAGGCAAAGCTGATCGCACAATTTGCCGTGGCCTTGGTGACCGGTCTGGTGTTGTTCCTGGACCAGGACTTCAGCACGGCACTCTTCTTCCCGTTCGTCAAAGAACTCCATCCCGACCTGGGCTGGGGGTACGTGGCGTTTGCGGCGGTTGTCGTGGTCGGGGCGTCCAACGCCGTCAATCTCACCGACGGTTTGGACGGGCTCGCCATCGGACCGGTGATGACCACCGCGTTCACCTATGGGGTGATCGCGTATCTCACGGGCAACGCGAAATACGCGGAGTATCTCCAAATCCCGCATGTTCCTGGCGTGGGCGAGTTGGCCATATTCTGCGGAGCGTTACTCAGTGCCGGCCTCGGATTTCTCTGGTTCAACGCCTATCCCGCCCAGATGTTCATGGGGGATGTTGGCTCGTTGCCGCTGGGAGCCGCGCTGGCGGTGGTCGCACTGGTGACCAAACAGGAGATGATCCTGATCATCGTTGGCGGTGTATTTGTCGTTGAGGCATTGTCGGTCATTTTTCAGGTTGTGTCGTTCAAGCTCCGGCGCAAGCGCATCTTCCGCATGGCGCCGGTTCACCATCACTTCGAGCTCTTGGGGTGGCCGGAGCCGCAGATCATTGTCCGGTTCTGGATCATTTCGATCATTTGTGCCCTCATGGCCCTCAGTACACTGAAATTGCGATGATGCTCGACGTTGCCGGCCAGCAATTTCTTGTCATCGGCGCGGGCAAGACGGGCCAGAGTATCGCCGCCTTCCTGAGCCACTACGGTGCGCGCGTCCGGTTGGTCGAGCGCACGGCCGACGCGCTGGCGCGGGCCACCCTTCCCGCGGACGTCGAAGCGCACGTCGGTGATCGCACTGAGGATCTCCTCCGCGGCGTCGACGTTGTCGTGCCCAGCCCCGGAGTGGCGCGCTCCCACGTGCTGCTGCGCCGTGCCGTGGGTCGGGGTGTCCCCGTTCTGAGCGAGATTGAACTTGCGGCGCGCGCCTTGGCGTGTCCGATCTTGGCGGTGAGCGGGACGAACGGCAAGAGCACAACAACCGTGCTTCTTGGCAATATGCTCAGGGAAGCCGGCTTGCATACCTTCGTCGGTGGCAATCTCGGGACGCCGCTCATCGACGCTTGCCTGGCAGAACGCCCCTTTGAAGCAGCGGTGGTGGAGGTGTCGAGTTTCCAACTGGAATGGGTGTACACGTTCCAGCCACAAGTTGCCCTGCTGCTCAACCTCACGCCGGACCACCTCGACCGCTACGCCAGCATGGATGAGTACCGGCGCGCCAAGGCCGCGTTGCTCGCCGCGCAACAACCCGGCGATGTGGCGGTGTTGAACCGGGACGATCCCTGGGTGTGGGAGCAGCGGCGCAAAACGCGAGCGGCAGCGATCTCTTTCGGACGTGAACCGGTGGAGTTTGGCAGTTTTGTCGACGGCAATGCCATCATCTACTGGGGACCGGAACCGGTCCCCCGGCGTTTTCCACTCGACGCGGTACGGCTTTCCGGCGCGCACAACCGCGAGAACATGATGGCGGCCGTCACGGCCGCCGCCATTTGGGGGATACCTGACGCCGCTATTCAACGCGCGCTGGAAACGACGGACGGCTTGCCACATCGCCTGGCGCTGGTGCGCGAACGCGACGGCGTCCGCTATTACGACGATTCCAAAGGCACCAACGTGGGGGCGATGGAGAAATCCGTGGCGAGCTTTGATGGCGGAATCATCCTGCTCGCCGGCGGCTACGACAAGGGCAGTGACTTCACCGTACTGAATCCGTTGTTGCGGACGCATGTGCGGCATCTGGTATTGTTCGGCGCCGCGGGCTCCCGCATTGAGGCGCAGGTGCAGAAGCGCTATGAGCATGCCGCCGCTTTCGCACCTGCGTCAACGGGTCGTCATGCCGCGGCTGAACCGGCCCGATCCCTGGCTGTTGATTGCGGCCGCGGGGTTGGTCGGGCTGGGAATCGTGATGGTGTTCAATGCCAGCTATTTCCACGCGCAGGAACGCTACGCCGACCCGCTCATTTTCTTCCGCAAGCATCTGTTTGCCGTGGCCTGCGGCGCCACGTTGCTGGTGCTCGTCTCGCGGGTGCGCCTGGAGTGGTTCGACCGCCTGGCCTATCCGGCGTTGATCGCCATTATGATCGCCCTGGTGCTCGTGCTGGTCCCGGGAGTGGGGATCGCGCGGGGTGGCGCGCGGCGCTGGGTCGGAATTGGCCCGTTCAATTTCCAGCCGTCCGAGTTTGCCAAGATGATCGTTGTGCTCTACCTGGCACGGTCCATTGCGCACAAGCGCGAACGTATGAAGGAGTTCTTCGCCGGCGTGGTGCCTCATCTCGTGGTTGTCGGTGTGTGCGCGTTGCTCGTGGTCGTACAGCCCGATTTCGGAACCGCGGCCATCTTGGTGCTCGTGCTTGCGCTGATGCTGTTTGGCGGGGGAGCGCGCCCGGCGCATCTGATCGGTCTTGCCCTGCTGGCGCTGCCGGTGGTGGGTTTCGCGCTCATCCGGGCGCCGTATCGCTGGCGTCGTATTCTGGCGTTTGTGGACCCGTGGCGGTACAGCCAGGATATCGCATTCCAATTGGTGCAGTCGTTGATTGCGTTTGGCTCCGGCGGGATGGCGGGGATTGGCCTCGGCCAGAGCAAGCAGAAGATGTTTTACCTGCCCGAAGCGCACACAGACTTCATTTTCGCGTTGATCGGGGAAGAACTGGGGTTCTTGGGCGCCATGGCGGTGTTGGCGTTGTTCGCTATCGTGGGGATCCGCGGTTTCCGCATCGCGTTGCGACACCCGGATGGGTTTGCGAGTATGCTGGCGTTGGGTATGACGCTGGTGATATTGTTGGAAGCCGTCGTGAACGTGGGCGTCGTGTTGGGGCTGTTACCAACCAAAGGTCTGGCGCTGCCGTTCCTCAGCTATGGCGGATCAGCATTGATCGGTACGTTGGTGGAAGTCGGCATCCTCGCCTCCTTGTCGCGGATGACGGGCTAGGAATGCGTATGATCGTTGCCGGAGGGGGAACGGGCGGACACCTCTTCCCGGGGTTGGCCGTGGCCGAGGCGGTGGCCGCGCGCGGGGGGACCGACGTCCTCTTCGTCGGCAGCGCCTATGGAATTGAAGCAAAAGCCATTCCGGCCACGCCGTTTCCCTTTCACGCGTTGTTCGTGCGGGGTGTGCGTGGACGCGGCATCCGCGGTGTCCTGGCGTTCGGCTGGGAATTGCCGCGGGCAGTTCGGGAGTCGTGGCGCATTCTCAGCCGCTTCCGGCCGACGCTGGTGCTGGGGCTGGGCGGGTACGGATCGGTTCCCGTCGCCCTTGCCGCGTGGCTGCGGCGGGTACCGCTGGTGCTGTTGGAGCAGAATGCGTATCCGGGCTTTGCCAACCGCCTGCTCGGGCGGCTGGCCCGTAAGATCTGCACGACGTATGCGGAGAGCGCAGTGTTTTTCCCCGCCGGCAAGGCGGTGCACACCGGGAACCCGGTGCGCCAGCTCGTTTGCCGCCAACGCCCGGTGCCGGAGCACTTCACCCTGTTTGCGTTTGGCGGCAGCCAGGGCGCCCACAGCATCAACGTCGCCATGCTCGACGCCGCACCGGTTCTGCTCCGAGAACTTCCCGGCCTGCGCATCGTGCATCAAACGGGTGCCGCGGACGCGCAGTGGGTGCGCCAGCGCTACGACGCGGTCGGGGTCGAGGCGGACGTCCGCGAATTTGTGGCCGATATGGGCGACGCCTACGGGCGTGCGGATCTGATTATCTGCCGTGCCGGTGCCACAACGCTGGCCGAACTGACTGCGTTAGGGAAGCCTGCGATTCTGATCCCATACCCTTTCGCGGCCGATGACCACCAACGACGCAATGCCGAGATTCTCGTGGCACAGGGCGCGGCGGAGATGATTCGGAATGTGGACTTGAATGGCGAGCGGCTGGCGACTGCCGTAGTGGCCTTGGCGCGGGAGCGTGAGCGGCTAACCACCATGAGTGCACGGGCCCGCAGCCTTGCCGTGCCCGATGCGACCGCCCGGGTGGTTGCCGTCTGCTGCCAGGCAACGGGGGAGGAATGAGGTGAGTCCGCTTTTCAAGAGATCGCGCCATGTCCATTTCGTCGGCATTGGCGGCGTGGGGATGAGTGGAATCGCGGAGGTGCTCCTGCAGTTGGGGCACAGCATCAGCGGTTCCGACATCGCGGAGAGTGACACCACGCGGCGATTGTCTCGGCTTGGTGCCGTGATCAGTTATGGCCATCGGGCGGATGCGGTCACGGCGGATGTCGACGTCGTGGTGATCTCCTCCGCCGTGAAGTATTCGAATCCCGAGATCGTGCGCGCCCGGGCGTTGAAGATTCCGGTGATTCCCCGTGCGGAGATGCTCGCCGAACTGATGCGCATGAAATGGGGCATCGCCATTGCGGGGACCCACGGAAAGACGACCACAACCTCGCTAATCGCGGCCGTTTTGAATCGTGCCGGAATGGACCCCACCGTCGTCATCGGTGGTAAGGTGCACGCGCTGGGCAGCAATGCCCAGTTTGGCAAGGGCGACTTGATGGTCGCAGAGGCCGATGAGAGTGACGGCACCTTTTTGCTGTTATCCCCCGCGATTGCGGTGGTGACCAACATCGATCCGGAGCATCTCGATTTCTATGGCGACATGGATCGTGTGCGGTCCGCGTATCTCGAATTCATCAACCACGTCCCTTTCTTCGGCGCCGCGGTTTTGTGCCTGGACGATCCCACCATCCGCAGCCTGTTGCCGCAGATCCGCAAGCGCGTGATCACCTATGGGACGAGTGCCGATGCCGATTTCGTGGCACGGGACCTTGCGGTGTGCGGTATGACCACACGCTTCCGCGCCGAGCGCTGCGGGGCGATCGTAAGTGAATTGACGGTGCGCCTGCCGGGCCGTCATCACGCATTGAACGCGTTGGCCGCGCTAGCGGTTGCGAGCGAACTCGACGTGCCGATCGAGACGGTGCGGGAGGCTCTCGGCGAGTTCGGCGGTATTCACCGGCGTTTCGAAGTCTGCGGCGAGGTCGGTGGCATCATGGTGGTGAGCGACTATGGTCATCATCCGGCGGAGATCCGCGCCACCTTGGCGGCGGCGCGCGAGGGCTTCGGGCGCCGGCTGGTCGTGCTGTTTCAACCGCATCGATACACTCGGACGCGCGACCTTTTTGCCGATTTCCTTGATGCCTTTGACACTGCCGACCAATTGCTGCTGACGGACATTTATCCGGCCGGCGAGGATCCGATCGACGGTGTGACCGGCGAGGTATTGTACTGTGCCCTCAGACGACGCGGTCACCTCGACGTGGCCTATGTGCAGGACCATCACCAGCTGGTGGCAGCGGCACAGGCCGTACTCAGGCCCGGCGACTTGGTGGTGGTCCTTGGCGCCGGTTCGATTCACGACATCGGCGACCAGTTGGTTTGCGCGCTCTCCGGTGGTCAGCCGGCATTCACCATGCAGTGATTGAGTGAGGCGAGGGGCGGTGCGGTGAACGATCGGCAACAACACGCCTGGCTGGACGCGTTCGGAGCGCGTGTGCGCTTCGGCGAACCGCTCAGCCGGCATAGCTCGTTTCGCATCGGCGGGCCGGCGGATGTGGTGGTGGAGGTGGTCGATGCGACGGAGATCCGCCGCGTGCAGGCGTTGGCCGCCGCGGCGGGTCTCCCGCTCTTCGTGCTGGGCGGCGGGACGAATATTCTGGTGAGCGATCGGGGCGTGCGCGGTGTGGTATTGCGTCTGGGTCGGCCCCTTGCGTCGGTGGAGTGGCGGTCGAGCGGCGCGGGCGAGCACGCACGCGCGGGCGCGGCGCTTCCCCTAAAACGTTTGGTCACCGCGGCCATTGCACGCGACCTGACCGGATTGGAGTTCGCCGAGGGTATCCCGGGCACTGTCGGGGGCGGACTGTTCATGAATGCCGGTGCGTTCGGTGGCGAGATAGCCAACGTCATCACGGCAGTCGAAGGGGTCGATGCCGGCGGGGAGATACAGCGGCTCCCGCGTGCAGCCTTGCGCTTCGGCTACCGGCATTTCGATCTCCCGGCAGGGTTCGTGGTGACGCACCTCGACGTCCTGCTCCATCCCGGTGACCCCCAGGCCATTCGTGCCAAACGCGGTGACGCACGGCGTCGGCGCGAAGCGCATCAGCCACTGGGGTTTCCGAACGCCGGCTCGATTTTCAAGAATCCCCCCGGTTACCG
>JAGDMS010000278.1 GCA_017860575.1 Deltaproteobacteria bacterium
TCCTGCTTGCGGACATGCTCCAGCGCATGAACGGGCTCGATCACCTCGACCCGTGGCCGATGGTCCGGCAGGCCGCGGGGTTTTTGCTCCGCAACGGTCCGGTGACACAGCAGGATCGTTGGGAGGAAGATGGGGGATACTCACCCTTTACCCTGGCTGTGGAGGTTGCGGCGCTACTGGCGGCCGCGGGCTTCGCCGACCTCGCGGCTGAGGCCGACCTGGCAGAGTATCTCCGCGAGACGGCTGACACATGGAACGGGGGTATCGAGTCGTGGATCTACCTCTCCGACACGGATCTTGCACGGGAGCACGGCGTTGGCGGCTACTACGTACGCATTGCGCCGATAGACGCGCCGTGCGCGTCGTCACCGGCGGGCGGTTTCGTGCCCATCAAGAACCGTCCACCCAGTGAAAGCAGCGCACCGTCCGCATCGATCGTCAGTCCGGACGCACTGGCACTCGTGCGATTCGGTCTGCGTGCAGCCAGTGATCCCCGAATCGTCGATACCGTCAAGATCATTGATGCGTTGCTCAAAACGGAGACGGCAACGGGGCCGGTGTGGCACCGCTACAACGACGACGGTTACGGCGAGCACGAGGACGGCAGCGCCTTCGACGGCACCGGGGTCGGCCGCGGGTGGCCCCTCTTGGTCGGCGAGCGCGCGCACTACGAGCTGGCGCGGGGCAATGAGCAGGAGGCGCGGCGATTGTGTCAAGTAATGGCTGGACAGAGCAGCACGGGCGGGCTGATCCCGGAGCAAATCTGGGATGCCGCCGATATGCAGGAACGCGAACTGTTTAACGGCTGTCCCTCGGGTTCCGCGATGCCGCTGGTGTGGGCACACGCGGAGTACGTCAAGCTGCTGCGCTCGCTACGGGACGGCCGTGTGTTCGACACGCCGCCGCAGACCGTTCAGCGCTACCAGGTCGCGAAGGTCGGTTCCAAACTCGCCTCCTGGCGTTTCAATCACAAATGCCGCCGGATGTCGGCCGGCAAGATCCTGCGCGTCGAGGTGTTGGCCGCGGCCAGGGTGCATTGGAGCTTGGACGACTGGCGGACCGTACACGAGACCGCAACGACGGACACTCGACTCGGCATCCATTTTGCGGATCTGCCGACCGATCAATTGCCACCCGACCGCAGTGCACGCTTCACGTTCTTCTGGCTTGATGCGCAGCGCTGGGAAGGACGAGACTTTGAGATAACGGTGGCCACCGAGCGTTGAACAACGCCGGCGCGGGCCACCAGCATACTGCGGTCGACCAGTGCCGCTGCACTGCCCACGTAGAAGAGATACTCGGCCTTGTCGCCCCGGCCGTTGTCCGCCGTCGCATCATACACTCGCAAATTGGCCCCCTTCGCGCTGCAAGAAGCAGGTCGCTGTTTGCAGTTGCGCAAACAAGCCCGCTTCACCGGCGGGATGCCTTCGCTAGGGTATTCAGGGAAATGGTGGCCATGCACGTTCGTCGCAAGGCTCTCCTGCTGCTCGTCGCACCGCTGCTGGTCTTGGTTGCGGCGGCGTATATTCAATGGGGCACGGTCGGTCTTCCTCCGGTGTCGCTCGACCCCACGTGGAGTCCCGTAACGACAACGGAGCCTCATGGCTTCCCGGCTTGGCTGCGCATTACCCACTACGTCAATCTTCTGTTCCTGGTCCTACTCATCCGCAGCGGCGTGCAGATCCTCATGGACCACCCTCGGCTGTACTGGAACGTCCATTGCACTCCCGGCACCGAGTGGCTCCGGCTCACGCCAGTCGAGGTGCCGAAGGATCGCGTCTGGACGG
This sequence comes from Deltaproteobacteria bacterium, assembly GCA_017860575.1. Taxonomy (GTDB): domain Bacteria; phylum Desulfobacterota; class Binatia; order HRBIN30; family HRBIN30; genus JAGDMS01. Next base: position 1,788 of record JAGDMS010000278.1, read on the forward strand.
CGAAAGACGACGCTCGCCACCTCTCCCCCTGGATCGGCTTGCCGGGGTACCGGCACACCGTCGGGATGGCGCGACACTGGCACTTCCTCAGCGTCTTGTTCTGGGTGGGCAACGGTCTGGTCTTCGTGGCGCTGCTATTCGGTACCGGGCAGTGGAAGCGCCTAGTACCCACCTCGTGGCGAATCCTGCCCGACGCGTGGGCGATTTTCGCCCACTACGCCACCTTCCATTTGCCACCGGAGCCAAACGGCTTCTATCATTACAACGCGCTCCAGCAACTAGCGTACTTCGGGGTCGTGTTCCTCCTGGCCCCGCTGGCGATGCTGACGGGCCCTTCGATGTCACCCGCATTCACGGCCCGATTCGCCTGGTACCCGAAGCTGCCTGGCAACCGGCAGATTGGCAGGTCCCTCCACTTTCTCATCATGTGCGCCTTCCTCGCGTTCGTGGTCTTGCACGTGAGCATGGTGGTCTTTACCGGTTTTGCCCGGAACATGAACCACATCGTAATGGGTACGGACAGTCCCAATCCGATCGGCCTTTACCTCGGCCTGGCGGGGATCGGTGCGGTCATCCTGCTGAACGTGTTTGCCAACTGGATGGCGTGGAGGCACCCGCGGGCCGTCCAGCACGCCGCCAAGGCGATCGTCGCACCGATCATGCGGCTCCTGCTCGACCGCCCCGCCCCCCGGGCTGAGTTCGGCCGAGGGGATATCTCGCCCTTCTTATGGGCCAACGGAAAGGTGCCCACCTGCGACGAGTGGAAGACGCTGGCCGGCGGCGATTTCAGGGATTACCGACTGAAGGTTTACGGCTCGGTGGAGCATCCGGTTGAGCTGTCGCTGAGCGAGCTCCGAGCCCTAACCAAGGAGACCCAGATCACGCTGCACCACTGCATCCAAGGCTGGTCAGGCATTGCCGCGTGGGGCGGGCTGCCCATGGCGGAATTGGTTAAGTTGGTCCGGCCACGTCCAGGCGTGAAGGCCGTGGTCTTCTATTCCTTTGGCGAAGGCGCTGAGGGCGGTCAATTCTACGACAGTCTCGCGATCGGAAACGCCCTGCACCCGCAAACCTTGCTTGCCTACGAAATGAACGATCGACCGCTGAATCATCTGCACGGGGCGCCACTGCGCCTGCGGGTAGAGAACCAGCTCGGCTTCAAGATGGTCAAGTGGATCCAGGGGATTGAGTTCGTCGAGGAAACCAAGTCGATCAACCAGGGCGAAGGCGGCTACAACGAGGACCACGAATATTTCGGCGAGCTGGCTAACATTTGACGTCGCTTCATCACTCCACGACCCAGATGGTGACGCCGCGGCCACACCCCACCAACTCCTCAGCAAGGTCTCCGCGGACGAGGTCACGAAACCAGGACACGGCTTGCCGGCCAACGAGCACGGTACTGCACGTGCGGGATCGTGCGCGATGGATGACGCGTGCGACAACGCTCGCGCCGTTGGCGGGATCGAAGAAACGCGTCTCGACCGCCTTTGCCGGTACGCCAGTGGCCGCAGCGGCGCGCACGCGCCCGTGCCTCATCGCCTGTTCTTCTCGATGGGGCGTCTGCCGGTCGTCCTTGAGGTAAGCCGATGCGCGTCACGCATTCCGCGATGGAGAAGCCCGGCCTGTCGATCCAGGAGATAGTCGCGCAAGACCACGGCGCCGTTGTGAAGAACATCGTGGGCACTATAGAGCAAGGTCACGGTGCCCCGTGCTCCGGCGTCAAGGATGGGCCCCCAACCAGCAGGGTTTGCGTTCAACTCCTCCCGGTATCGCCGGCGAAATTCCTCCCAGCGCTCGACCCGATGGTCGAACCACTTCCGCAGCTCTGTGCTGGGGGCGACCTCCTTCATCCATGCATCCGCCGCAAGTGCCTCCTTCTTCATGCCTCGCGGCCAGAGGCGCTCCACCAAGATTCGCCGGCCATCGCCACGCCCGGGGGAGTCATACGTGCGCTTGATCCGGATCATGGCATTGATTCCTCCTGGGGGGTCGGCCCCTTCTGGTTGGCGAGTAGCTGTTCGAGCACGTACGGCAGGATGCCGCCCGCCGAGAGGTAGGCGACTTCGATCGGCGTGTCGATCCGGAGCACGAGCGGCACCGACTCGCGCCGGCCCTCCTTACGCTCGATGTGCAGGTTCGCCGGCTGGCGCGGGCCTAGCACCGGCTGGGGCTTCGATCGTCCTCTCGTCAATCGTGATCGTCGGCATAACGAATTTGGCTCCGTCGCGTGCGCTCCCGGCGTCCGGATCACGCGGCGGCCAATCTGAATGACGGCGGGAGCGACGGCCGGTTGTTCGCTCTGCGATTGCGGCGCTCGCTTTTTTCAGGTCCGACCCGCATGCCCAGCTCCGGTCGTCCAGCGACGGTCGGGTTACTCAACCGGGTGGGGTGCCTCGCCGGCGATCGTCAGCAGGAAGGAGCAGTCGGTAATGGCGTGCAACCCATGCGGCATTTCCGCGTGGAGCGTGAGTAGCTGCCCCTCGCCGAGCGACACATCCTGTGCACCAGCGCTGAACACCATCTGTCCGTCAACGACCTCCACAGCGAGGGGCCCCTCGGCTTTGTGAACGGGAATCGTCGTCCCCGCATGCATGGCGACGAGAACGACGCGCAACGCATCGGTCTTTAGCAACGTGATGCCATTTCGGCTTCCCGTCTGCCACGCGTGTTCCCGCTTCAACTGCGTCAGCAGCGCGGGAACGTCGAATGTCAGCAGCGGACCATCGAGCGGACGCTCCGCGGCACTTATCGTTCGGTCGACCGTCAGAGTCATAGCCTCTCCTTTCCACTAGGGTGCGCGATTTGTGCGGCAAACCCAAGGCCGATGTTTGCGCCCCGACAAACATCAGGAAATCTCGTTGGCGCAGTCCCCAGGGGTAGCTTGAGGTTGGGTAGGCACGATGAATCATTCGACTGCGCCGCCCGCGGCGGACGGTTACGTCCCCGACGTGCAGGTGGTGCAGGGCGACGAGCCCTTCGCGAGCGAGGCCGAGAATGCGGTCAAGCACGGCGCCACTACCCGGCACGCTACCGCGGCGCACCGATCAGCGTGTACCGCGTCATCAAGATCGCGTTCCAGCTTGTGTGATGACGGGCGCTCAGTGCCCGGGCGGGCTTCCGGTTCGCGCGCGCGGGTCGCCCGGCGTGATGGGCGCGGCCGCTTGCCCTCCGGGCACAGGAACTCGTGGGGTACGGAATACTCCCTGCCTGATTAGGGGGCACGCACCCCCCCCGTATGATCACGCTGCCAACTCGCGCGCGAAAGACAGGTCGGAGAGCGTGTGCCGCAAGCGTCGCGACAACGAACTACAGCCGCTGCTGTAAAATACCAGCGCAAACTCGGGCTGCCTGTGCAGCAGGTGGCGCAAGGTGATGAAAGTGAGACGCATGGTCCATGCCGAACTGTTGAAAGAGTTCAATCTGTTCAAGGTTACGGCGGTATCGCATTTGATTCCGGTCGCTTCACGAGCCTTCTTCGATTGTCCTTCCAAGCAGGGCATGCCTAGCGCGCACGCGGGAGCCACCTCTTTGTGCCGCCGTAAAGAGTCGCCTCCCGCGGGCCAGCTAACATGAAGAGCGCCCCGCATGGCGTCCCGAACACCATGCGGGTTGACGACGATGATATCCGCCAGAAAGAGTTCAGCGGATACTGAGGATCAGATGGCAGGAGGCGGGGGCCAGGGCACAGTGCCCCTGATCCCCAGCCCCAGCGCACCGACGTTTCACCGTTCGCTGCTGACGACCCACATCGCGAAGTACTGCGAGCCGCCGCCGTAGGCGTGACCGAGGGCCGTCTTGGCTCCCTCTACCTGATGCGCACCGGCGCGGCCCATCACCTGCATGGCCGCCTCGCCGAGGCGGATCATGCCGGACGCACCGATGGGATTGGTATTGAGCACCCCGCCCGACGGGTTGATCGGCAGGTGCGCCCCGAACTTCTGTTCGCCGCGATCGATGATCTTCCACCCGTTGCCGATCTCGCAGAAGCCCAGGTTCTCGAGCCACATGGCTTCGAACCAGGAGAAGGGCACGTAGATTTCCGCCGTGTGGATTTCTTTCCACGGGTTGGTGATGCCGGCTTTGTCGAACACGGCCTTGGCCGCCGTGCGTCCAGCGAGCGGGTTCACCTGGTCGCGTCCGGGTATCCACATCGGCTCGGCGTACGAGTAGGCGGACTTGATCCACGCTGGCTTGCGCGGACCTTTCTTGGCCTGCTCTTCCGACGCCACCACCAGGGCGATGGCACCATCGGACGACGGGCAGGTTTCCAGGTAGCGGATCGGGTCCCACAGCATCGGCGAGTTCATCACGTCTTCCATCGTGATCGGCTCGCGCAGGTGCGCGTACTCGTTGCGTCCCGCGTTGGCGCGCGCGTTGACTGCGATCATCGGGCCGATATGCAGCGGCGCGCCCGTGCGCGTGATGTAGGCCCGAGTGTGTGGTGCGAAGAAGCCGCCGGCCCCCGCCACCAGTTTCGGTTGGAAGGGAACGTTGGGCGACAACGCCCACATTGCGTTGCCTTCGGATTGCTTTTCGAAGGCCACGGTCAGCACGCGTTCGAACAAGCCGGAGGCGACATGCGTTGCGGCGGTGATCGCGGTCGATCCACCGACGGAGCCAGCCGTGTGCACCCGCAGCATGGGCTTCATGTGCGCTCCGACCGCACCCGCGAGAAACTGCTCGGGCAGTGCGACGCCTTCGAACAGGTCCGGCGCCTTACCGATGACGACCGCGTCGATGTCCTTGTGTTCGAGCCCGGCATCCAACAGTGCCCGGTCGATGGCCTCGCGCACGAGACCGGCGATGTTCACGTCGGCCCGCTTGGACCGATGCTGCGTCTGGCCGACGCCCACGACTGCAACCGGACG
>JAGDMS010000279.1 GCA_017860575.1 Deltaproteobacteria bacterium
TCGACATCCTCGAGTTCTTCATCCTCACCCCGTTGCCCGGGTCGAAGGACCACCAGGACCTGTTCATGCAGGGGGCCCCGTTGGATCCCGACATGAACCGCTACGACAGCGAGCATGTCACCACGACGCATCCGCTGATGACCGCTGCCGAGTGGACCTCGATCTACGACCGTGCCTGGCACCTCTACTACTCGCCGGCGCATATCGAAACGCTGCTCAAACGGGCGGTGGCAATGGGTAGCAGCGGGCGCCGCGTGGCGGAGACGACGTTCTTCTTCTATGCGAGCGCGGTTTACGAGGGTGTCCACCCGCTCCAGGGCGGGCTCTTCCGGCGCAAGTGCCGCCGCCAGCGCCGCCCCGGGATGCCGCGCGAGAATCTGTTGCTGTTCTCGGCGCGGCGCGTCCGCGAGATGTTCGCCACCTACGTGCCGATGCTGCCGCTGCTGTGGAGGATCGACCGCCTTCGCCGGCGCGTCCAGCGTGACCCGACGACCCGGTCGTACTCCGACCTCGCGATTGCGCCCATTGCCGGGGCGCACGAGGAGGGCCTCGATCTGTATCAGACGTCGGACGCCGCCCGGCAAGCCGCGGCACGGGCCAAGGCGCGCGCCGAATCGCTGCACCCGGCACAGCGCGGGGTGGTGACGTCTGACGGAGCGCCACTCCGCGACGGCCACCACACTAGCGAAGCGACCCACACAACGCTGATAGCCTCATCCGCCTGGAGCAAAAACGGGGACAGGCTGGATTAGCAGACCCAAACCCACGCTGAATCAATCGTACGCCGCGCGCAAGAGAAGGGCAAAGTGAGGCGGGCCGGAGTGGCACCGACGGTATCGGCCCGCGCTAAGTATGCGCGCCAGGAGGGAATCGAACCCCCGACCCACGGCTTAGAAGGCCGTTGCTCTATCCGACTGAGCTACTGGCGCATCGTGTGATTCGTGTGCGTGAATCGTGTTTGCCGGCTCCAACTGTTCCCTTGCGTTTCTACGCCGCTCACGAATCACGACCAGGATGCAAGTCGGGGTGAGAGGATTTGAACCTCCGACCCCCTGCGCCCAAGGCAGGTGCGCTACCAGGCTGCGCCACACCCCGCTGCACTCTGTACCATTACGCTGCCCGCGTCCGTCCGGCACGATCCAGCCAATATCGGAAGGATACCGCAACATGGCAGGCAGGCGCTAGCTAACAAAGCCCACCTGTCAAATCAATCGAGCCGGCACCGCGCGCATCTGCGGCGTTTTCTTCAGCTTCCCGGACGATCGTGCTAGGTTTTCGCCGCATGGCCAGTCCCGTGGAGAAAACCGCTCCGCTCATCGAGTCGTTCGACGAGAAACAATTCTACCTTGACGAGTTTCGGGGACGGACGCTGGTGTTCTCCGTTCCACTCGACGAGCTGGCACGGGACACTGACTACGAACGGCTCGCCGCCATCACCCGTGAACTGCTGACCAACGATACCCGTGTCATCGTCATCGTCGGCACGCCGAACAGTGGCCGCGGCGAGCAGGTACTGCGGCGGCTGCAGCGGCGGCTCGGTCCGCTCATATTCGACGAGGCGAGCATCCCCCTGTTTGCCGACCGGCGCTCGCGCAGCGGGGCATTCCTAAAGTTGGAGGGAACGGCGTCGGCGCAGCCGTCCACCACGTCCGCGCTACTAACAACGGTGTGGTCGGTGTTGCGGCGAGGGCCGCTGTTCGTTGGCGTGGTGGCCGGCATCGGACCGGCAGAGGGAACGACCTTTGCGCGAGAAATCGCCGTACGCTTGCGGGTCCATAAGTTGGTGCTGGTGGAACCGCAAGGCGGCATCGTCGGGGCGGACGGCAAGCAACTCTCGTTCATGGATGAGGCCATGTTGGATGCGCTGTTGCGCGTGGGCCAGGCCGAGTGGGCCGGCCTTGCCGCACGGCGGCCGACCTTCGAGGCCGCGCGTGGCGCTCTGCTTGGAGGCGTCAGCTCCGTGAATCTGTGCGCGCTGGCCGGCATCGCCCGCGAACTGTTCACCTACGAGGGCTCCGGAACACTGTTCACGCACGCCGACTACTGTCGCATCGAGCGCGTTGGCATCGACGACTTCGCGGAAGTCGAACGTCTCATCGAACGCGGCCAGCGCGAAGGGGTATTGAAGTTCCGCACGCCGGAGGAAGTGGCCGCGTTACTGGTGAATGCCTACGGTGCCACCATCGGCGCCCACCACCTCGCGGGCATCTGCGCCTTGCTGACGGAACCGTACGCGGCCGAGCATGCCGGTGAGATCGTCGGCCTTTACGCCATCACGCGCTTCAAAGGCGAAGGGGTCGGCGGCCGCCTGGTCGCCCGTGCCCTCGCCGATGCGCGCGCCGCCAAGCTCGCGTATGTGTTTGCCTGCACCGCCGAGGAACGGGCGCAGGCATTTTTCGAACGGCAAGGCTTTCGGCGGGTGCGGACTTCAGACGTGCCCGCCGCCAAGTGGGCTGGGTATGACCCCAGGCGAAAGGCGCAAGTGGCAATCTACCGCACCGATCTCGCCCCAGCCGATTCGACCGGGTTACGGTGAGCCAGACGCGATGGGTGGCTCCCGAACGCTCCGACGCGCACGGCCTCGGAGACCCACCTCCGAGGCCCCTTCCCGGCACACCCTGTCGCGCCAAAATCCCTTACAATCGCCTTGACTTTTGCCATTTCTTCGCCTAGCTTGCGAAGCGGAGTCGAGGAGGACGCCCATGGACGGCTGGGAGAGCTTGTGGCGGGAGGACGTGGCGGACGAGTTCGAATGCGGGGATACCGTCGATGTACCCTTGCTCGGCGTGGTGGCGGCCGGAGAACCGTATGAAGCCTGTCCCCTCGACGAGAACCTGAGCGTTCCGACCACGCTCTGGAGCGGCAAACAGGTCTTCGCGCTGCGAGTGCGCGGCCACTCCATGATCGACGAAGGCATCCATCACGGCGACTACCTGATCGTGGAACCACGTTCGACCGCGGAAAACGGGCAGACGGTGGTGGCCGAGGTCGACGGTTGCGTCACCGTGAAGAAGTATCATCGCGACGCAAACGGCGACGTGCGGCTGCAGCCCGCGAACCCGGAGATGCTGCCGTTGATCATCCGTGGCGAGCACATCCGCATCATTGGCATCGTGGCCGGCGTCCTCCGCAAGCTGGGATTCGAGAAGCCGCACGCGCTGCCCGCCGTCAGCGATGGCCGGGTAGTGCCGCAGACCAAACCTACCGCGGTTCATCGCCGTCCGGCGACCGCGCACGTGGAATCGGCGTCGCTCGAACTCGCCGTCAACGTGATGGACAGTCAGCTCGTGCGCTGGCAGGCCGCCATCGGTCGCGCGAAGCATGATAAGCGAGCGCAGCGGCAAGTCGTGGAAATGGAGGAGATGTGCCGCAACCTCCAGGCGGTGCGTGATTGGTGCGCCCGCACACGCAAACCCAGCCTGCGCCGCGCCCTCGTCAACGAAGCCAATCGCATCATGCGCCGGATGCAACGCTTCGCGGCCGTTACCCCGGTCGAGTTGCAGGACCTCGTGCTGCACTGATGCCAGCGAGGCGGCGCCTCACGCCGACGAGGCGTCCCCTCGCGCATGTGGCGAATGGCAGATGGTCCAGAACGAGCAAGCAAGGGCCGTTTGTCGTAAGCGATCTGCGCGCGCGACGAATCGAGCGGTGGCGGTCGGCGTTGCGACTGCAACGACCATGCACAGCGGACTACCCATGCCGGCGCGGTTCGGCGTGATTTTCGACATGGATGGCGTCCTGGTGGACAGTGCTGACGCGCACCGGCGCGCCTGGCAACAACTTGGGGCGGAAGTCGGGGTGCCATTCTCCGCCACCCTCTTTGAACGCACGTTCGGGCAGCGCAATGCGGAGATCATCCCCGCCTGGCTCGGTGCGGTCACGCCGCAGCGCAGTGACGCCCTCGCCCAACGCAAGGAAGCGCTCTACCGCGACCTGGTGCGACGCGGCGCGGTCGGAGTGTACCGTGGCGTGTCCGGATTACTGTCACAGCTACTCCAACTGGGTGCGCAGCTCGCCGTGGCGTCGAGCGGGCCACGAGAAAACGTTTCGCTGTTGATTGACACCATCGGAGCCGGCGCGTGCATCAACGTGGCGGTGGCGTCGGAAGACGTGCACCAAGGCAAACCCCATCCGGAGATGTTCCTCACCGCAGCGATGCGCATGGCCATTGCGCCCGGCAGCTGCGCCGTCGTCGAGGATTCGGTCCACGGGATCGACGCGGCAAAGCGCGCGGGCATGCTGGCCGTTGCCGTCCTCACCTCGACCCCGCGCCAACAGCTTCTGGCGGCGGGCGCGGATTGCCTGGTGGCCGAGGTCGGCGATATCGATCCCCGCCAACAGCTTCTGGCGGCGGGCGCGGATTGCCTGGTGGCCGAGGTCGGCGATATCGATCCCAGACACCTGCGACGCACGATCGAGACACGCGCACACCCCGATTGAATCCCGCCGGGGCGCTGCCCCGCGGCGGCTTTCATGTCACGCCGATTCAGGATTTTCTGCCGCTGCACTTCATGCTGATGGCAGAACCGGCAACGGAATGATCGCTGCAGCGGCGGCACCACACGCCACCGCGCCACTTTCCGCACCGCCACGTCCGGAAATCGCACGTCCGGAAATCGCCCTTGTGTGAAATAACCCGGATGTGGCATATGTGCGTCGAATCAGCAACGACAATTCCGCTCCGACTCCCACGCCACAGCCCACCCTGACAGCGACCGCAGTCCCCACCGCCACGCGCACCCCGGTGCTCACGAGTACCGTACCAAGCGGTTCGCCGACACCCGTAAAGCCGCAGGCGGGTGCCGGCCTCGCCAGCTCGATTACCGACGTCTCGATTGATTCCACCGGCCTCATTATCGCCACTTTCACACTGACCGATGCGGCGGGCGTGCCGATCACCCCGGTGCTGGGCGCAACCACGGATGAGCAACAGGCCCGCGTGCGCCTCGTAATTGCGCACGTCGAGGACTATCCGGTGGGGTCCGCCGACTTCACGCGCTACGTCAACGACATCAACGCCACACACCCGGCGTATGACAGCAAGGGCACGTTGCAGACCGTCGACGCCGTCAAGGGCATTTACCAGTATCTGTTCGGAACGCACCTTCCGGCCGGGTTCAATCAGTCACTCACGTACACCGTCGGTATGCAGATCGACCGCTTTTACAATGGAGTGCGGCTTGGGGTGAATCCGGTCTTCGACCTCGTGCCCGCGGGCGGGACACCTGAAATCTGGGAGGACACGACGACGACGCAGTGCAACCAGTGCCACGACCCCCTGATCGCGCACGGGAACCGGCGCGAGGTGCGGCTGTGCAAGCTCTGCCACACCGAAGCGGCCACCGACAACCCGCCAGCGCCCACCCCGGCGCGTAGCATCGATTTTCGGGTCATGGTTCATAAGATTCACATGGGGAAAGATCTGCCACTGATCGTCAACGGGCCGCCGGGATCCAACTACACTATCGGAGACACCACGTTCGCGCAGAAGGACGCCAACGGCGTCGTCACCGGGGTTGGGTACCCGCGGGCCATCCGCGGCTGCACGGTCTGTCATGCACAGGCGCCAACGGCATCGTATTACATGGAGCGGCCGGCAGCCTCCCCCTGTACGTCCTGCCACGAGGATGTCAACCCATCCAAGGTGGACAGCCCTGCCGGCCCTCCGGGAACCAACCACGTCGCCAACAGGGGATTCGCTGACAGCGATTGCCACCTGTGCCACATCGCCGACTCGGGTCAGGAGTTCGACGTCTCGGTCGTCGGCGCACACGTGATCCCGGAATATTCGGACCAGTTGCAGGGCCTGAATGTGACGATCACGAATGTCGCGAACCATGCCGCCGGGCAAACGCCGGTGATCAGCTTTAAGGTCACCGACAACACGGGGCAATCATTGACCGCGAGCGCGGTTGCGCAACTCAACCGTTTGGGCTTTGCCCTGAGCGGACCGACCAGCGACTACACCGTCATGTTGACTTCGACTGCCGTCGGTGGCGGTTCAGCTGGAACGCTCACGGGGCCCGATGCGAATGGCATCTTCCAGTACACCCCGACGATCAGCATCCCCGCGAATGCCACCGGCAGCTGGTCGATTGGTGCCGAGGCACGCCGGGAGGTGCCCCTGACGGTGCTCGGGATTTCTCCGAGAGTCGCGGAGGAGGCCTCGCCGAATCCCGTGGTCACGTTCCCAGTTGACAACTCGTCGACCGTCCTGCGGCGCGTGGTCGTCGACAATTCCCATTGCGGGGCCTGCCATGGCACGTTCTCAAAGGATTTCTCGGTGCACGGGAACCTGCGCAATCAGCTGACCTACTGCGTGATCTGCCACAACCCCAACCAAACGGACGCCGCGCGGCGAAAACTCGACCCTGCGGCAGTCGCGATTGGTGCGCAGACTGCCACCGTCGACTTCAAGCGTATGATCCACAAAATTCACACGGGGGATCAGCTCGAGAACAAGCCGTACCTGATCTATGGCTTTGGCCCGCCGCCACAAAACTACAGCATCATTGACTTCTCGGATGTTCGCTTCCCCGGCGATCGCCGCAATTGTGCCAAGTGCCATGTGGGCAGCAGTTACTTGATCCCGCCGTACCCGGGGACGGCGCTCGGCACCCTCGTCACGCATCTCGACCCGGCGACGGGTAACCAGGTCGAAGAGGGTCGTCTTGGGCCAATCCAATCGGTATGCACCGCGTGTCACGACGGCGAGGACGCGGTGGCGCACGCGCAGACGAATACGGCCGCCGATGGAGTGGAGGCGTGCCCGGTCTGCCACGAGGAAGGGGAGACATTCGCCGTATCAGTGGTACACGCCAGGTAGGCAGGAGTCACGGGGAGAACACGGGAGGCCGCGCCGGCCGGTCTCCTGTCCCGTCAAACTTTGCCGGCAGAGGGGTTCGTGTCGAGAAAGCGATTCATCTTCAGAGTCGCAATGGGACTGTGGGTAGGCTGCTTGAGTGGCCTGCCCGCGCACGCAATCGACCTGCGCGGCGATCTCTCTGTGTTGGGGCAGGTTCGGCAGAGCGATCAACCGGATCAGAGCGAGGCCCCCGTGGACTTTTACGGGAACCTCGGTGCGAGCGGACTGTACGGCGGGTCCAGCCTCGACACCTACTTTCGGTTGGAGCAGGATCTTGCGCACAGCCAGGGGGCCACGGACTTTTACGCGGGCTCCTTGCGTGTGCCGAGCGCCATCCCCGGCGTCGACTTCACCTTGGGACGTCAATTCCTCGCTGAAGGGCCGGGTGGAGTCTTTGTCGCGGATGCGGGAAAGGTGAATATCAATCCGGGCGGTCCGGTCGGGCTGACTGTGTTTGGCGGCGCCCCTCGGTATTTCGAGCCCACGTATTCATCCAACAGCCTGTCGCAGGATGAGCAGATTTTCGGCGGCAACGTGCACACCACGCGCATGAAGAACGGCCGATTCAGTGTCGGCTTTTTCGAGCAGCGTCGCGACAGCCGGACGCTGCGAGAGTTGCTCACCGCGGCGGGTTCGCGTGCCTTCACTCGGCTGCCGGGAATGCCCAATGTCTACGGCTCCTTCGCTATGGACACCCGACACCAGAACATCGACTCGGGGACCCTGGGATTCGACACTTTCGTGTGGCAACCCCGCGTTCAGCTCAATTTTGAGAGCAGCTACTACAAGCCGCAAAATCAAGGCGAGTATCTAATCGACAATATGAATCGGCGCGAGGACCCAATCTTCGAGCTGTTCTCCTTGAGCGAGATGCGCCAGTTCCGGGGTGGGTTGCGATACGCCGTCACCCGCACGTTCTCAGCCTATGGGGACTATTCGTACCAGCGGTACGAGCGGCAGAACCACAACGTGGTCGAGGGTCATGTGGGCAGTGCCGGGGTGTTGTGGCTGCCGGGCGGCGACGGCTTGGAAGTGGTCCGGCTCGAGTATTACGTGCTCGACAGCGCCGGGGGCAACGTCAACGGTGGCAAGATCTACTACGAGAGCCGGGTCTACCACCGGCTTCTGTTTCGGACGAAGTTCAACGTGGCATATTACAAGAAGGAAACCAACGAGAACGATACTGCTCTCACCGGCATGCTCGGCGTGGGATACGTCATTTGTCCGGGCTTGGTGGGGGAACTCGACTTTGAGGCTAATCACAACAAGCGCTTCAGCGAGGATTACCGCTTTGGCTTTTCGATCCGCTACAACTTCGACTCCCGTACCATGAGGCGTGCACAGCCCCAGGCTGCCACGGCAACAGAACCTTCTGAGCCCACCGCAGGGAGGCCGGTTTCGTGAAGCGCGCAACATCTTTCATCACCGCAGTGTTGGTGACGGCGGTAGCCGTGTCGGCGTGTCGGCAATACCTGCCGTCGAACCGCTACCTGCAGCTGCGGCAACCGTCGGAAACAACACCGAGCACGGCGGATGCCCGCCGGAAATTCAATCATGCCAAGCACATGCCGGTACTCGCCTCGACCGACGTGACCTGCCTGTCCTGCCATCGCTTCGATGCACTGATTGATACCGGGAACGATGAGATGGCACGCGAGATTGCGGCACGGGCACTTTACCCAGGGAACGCTGCCTGCCATTTCTGCCACGTCGACAGCGACACGCGCATCGCCAAGGCACCGCAAGCATGCACGACCTGCCATGACAATCTCGCGGCACTGCTCCCGGCCGATCACGAGGTCGCGTGGCTCAAGGTGCATTCCAGCATGGCGCGGGCAAACCCGGAGCGGTGCGAAAACTGCCACCGTCAGTCATTCTGCATCGACTGCCATGAACGCCGCGACACGATTCAAACCCGGATGCATGATCGGAACTTCCGCTTCTTCCACTCGGTCCAGGCCCGTGCCAATCCGATGCAGTGCGGCAGCTGCCACCGCGAGGATTTCTGCATCAACTGCCACCAGCAGCGTAACGTGGATGTAGGCCAATGACGGGACGATTGATTCTCGCTGCGCTGCTGATGCTGGTCGCTGGCGGCTGCGGCAGTAGCGGCTCCTCCGAATGCCAGGATTATGGCAACCTGTTCAATTCGCCCTCCGGCCTCATCCTGGTCGAAGGGGAGCATCCCACCGGCTGGAGCCGTCCGGATTGTTTTATGTGTCATCCAGTCGGCGACATCCATTGTACGAACCGCACGGGAATTCCCACGCTGGATATGGCGCAGGTTCGTGCGGTGGTCGACAGTTTGGGCCTGGCAAGCTGTCCACAGTGCCACGGCATCAACGGGGTCCAACCATGAGGCTCGTTGCGCTCGCATTTCTCTCGATGCTCGCGGTCGTCAATCCAGTCGTCGCCGAGGAAGAACCCGACACGCCCCACCGCATGCTCAAACCGGACGGCGAGGCTGACCCGGAGAAATGTGCGGTGTGCCACCAAGAAGACATGTCGTTGAACCAGCCGAAGTCGGAGCTCTGCACGATGTGTCACTCCGCCAACATTCACGCCGGTGCGGCGCTGCATATCCAGTCCAGCCCGGAGAAGCTGGCGCAAGTAGTGTCGCCAAAGAAACCAGGCGAACTGGACCTACCGCTAAACGAGAACAACGGCATCTTCTGCGGTACTTGTCACATATTTCACGACCCGCGCGTCTCGGGCGAACAGGCGCGTGATGAGCGGTGGCTGCCCCCGTCGACCGGTCTGGCCGAAGCGGTCCGCAAAGGTCTGACCGCGCAGTGGGCTCGGGTCGCCGGCAAGTACGGGGAGTCGGAGCCGGGAGCGAAGTTTTCCACCCGCGGGACGCGAAACCTGCGGTTGGCGATCAACGACGGGACGCTCTGCCGCACCTGCCACGGAACCCTGCCATGAAGCGACACTTTGGGCGTTTCGCTTTACTTGCGCTGTTCATCTCGGGGTGCGGTGGAAACGGCGCCACGCAATTCGGCGGCAACCCCCCGACCGGCACACGCCACTTTGATCTCCAGTGCACCATCTGCCATGCCCCAGGCGTTACCCCCGGCAAGGAGCAAGCTGGGCAGCCTTTGCCCACGTGCAACATTGCCGCCTGCCACCAACATGATGGTTTCGTTGTGCACCATCGCTCCGGCTTGGGATCCGCGTGCACTGACTGCCACATGGGTCACCAGAGTAGTAACCTCTACTTGGTACGCGAGGAGATCCTCACGGCATCCGGGCAAACCCGCCTCGTCGAATTCACGAACCTGAATGGCGTAAGCGATGGGGGCTTCGTAAGCATCACGCCTCCGGTTCGGGGGGTGTGCCAGGTGTGTCACACCACGACGCAGTTCTACCGTCAGGACGGCACCGGCAGCACACATTACACGTTCCCGTGTTACACCTGTCACGAGCACATGAACGGCTTCATCCCCTGAATCTTTCGGGGGAACTCCACGCGCTCAGGCTTTCGCTCCACGTGTCGAGATCGGTTGACGCGGCATGACCGTAGGCACGCGGGAGCGACGCCAAGCGGCGCGACTAGGCGTTTTGCTGCGGCCGGAGCGCAGTCTCTGGTCGGCAGGCATCACCCACGTTGCCGGAGTAGACGAGGTCGGCGTCGGACCACTCGCGGGACCGGTGCTCGCGGCTGCGGTCATCCTGCCGCAGGGGATTGCCCTGCGGGGCGTCGACGATTCAAAGAAACTGAGCCCCGCACGTCGCGAAGAACTGGCAGCCAAGATCCGCACCGTGGCGCTTGGGATCGGGATCGGCATCGTCGAGCCCGCGGAAATCGATCGTCTGAACATCTACCGCGCGGCACTCGAGGCCATGCGGCAGGCGGTGGCGGCTTTGCCAATCACGCCTGAGCACCTGCTAATCGACGCACGGCGGATCCCGTCGCTGACCATCCCGCAAACCCCCATCATCAAGGGCGACACGCGCAGCTACTCGATCGCGGCGGCATCGATCGTTGCCAAGGTGGAACGCGATGGCATCATGTGCCAGTTAGATGCGCTCTATCCGGAATACGGTTTTCGCGAGCACATGGGGTACGGGACCGCCAGGCACCGTGCCGCCATCGACCAACATGGGCCCTCGCCGGTGCATCGGCGCTCGTTCGCACCGGTGCGCGAGCTCCGTCTACCTGGCCTGTGAGGGCAGCCGGCCCCCTACGTCACCGTCGGTAAAAACTCGCGTGGGCGG
>JAGDMS010000008.1 GCA_017860575.1 Deltaproteobacteria bacterium
CAATCGTCGGCAGGTGGCGGCGTCAAAGTTGGTATGCGCCGCCTGCTGGAAGAGATCACAGCGCAGCAAGAGATCAGACGCACCGGCCGCCCACGGCGCGGCGGAAGTCGCACCGAAGGCGCGGTGTTCCCGGCAGATATCACGTTCCGACGCCAGCGCTGCCAGCAGGGCACCGGCATCGGCGCAGCCGCGGCGTTCGGCTTCGATAAGCATGCGTGCCAGCCGGGGTGGTGCCGACAGCGCCAGCATGCGCCCCCCGATGGCCGTCAGCGTTCCGCCCTCATCGCTGAACGCACCGAGTTGGGCCAACAACCGCTCCGCCCGCCGCACGGCGGCGTCTCCCGGTTGATCGAGCCAACCGAGCCGACCGGGGTCTCCGAGGCCCCAGGCCCGGAGTTCGAGGACCGTTGCGGTCAGATCGAGGCGTAAAACTTCGGGGGTCTCGTGCGGGCGGCGTCCGTCGTGATCCGCCCGTGTCCACAGACGCACGCAGCGCCCGGGCGCCGTGCGTCCGGCCCGGCCGGCACGCTGATCGGCCGATGCACGGCTAATTGGCATGACGCGGATGGCGTTGATCCCGTGCCGGGCATCGAACCAGGCGAATCGCGCCAGCCCCGAATCAATCACTGCCGTCACGCCATCGATGGTCAACGCCGTTTCGGCGACGTTGGTGGACAGGACCACCTTGCGGCGCGCTCCGCGCTGGATGGCGCGCTGCTGCGCTTCCAGCGGCAGGTCGCCGTGCAGGACCACGACGTCCAGCGCGTGGGCGCCGGCAAGCGGCTCGATGGCGGCCGCGGCACGCCGAATCTCGGCGCTCCCAGGTAGAAAAACGAGGATGTCGCCCCTGTCATCGGCCGCGGTTAGGAGGCGCTGCAGCGCGGCCGCGACGCAGGCGGACAGCGGTCGGTCGTCACACTCTCTCTCGTACTCGATCTCGACCGGATGAGCACGGCCTTCGGACGTCAGCACCCGACAGTCGCCGAGGTAAGCGGACAGGCGTTCGGTGTCGAGCGTGGCGGACATCACTAGCAGCTTGAGATCTGGACGCACCGTCTCCTGAAGTTCGCGGACCACCGCGAGCGCGACGTCACCGGGCAGATGGCGTTCGTGAAACTCATCGAGCACCACGATGCCGGCGTGCTCCAGAAACGGATCGCGTGCCAATTGCCGGCCGAGCACGCCTTCGGTCACGAACCAGAGTCGCGTCGACGGCCCACCGCGTTGCTCGAAGCGCACGCGGTAGCCGACCTCGCCGCCGACCGTGCCACCCCGCTCACGGGCCACGAATTCCGCCGCCGCACGCGCCGCAATCCGGCGCGGCTCCAGCACCAGAATTTCCTTGCCCGCGGCCAGTCCAGCATCCAGCAACGCCGCCGGCACGCGCGTGGTCTTGCCCGCCCCCGGCGGCGCACGCAGGACCAGGCGCGACGCCCGCGTCAGGGTCGCAACGATGTCCGACAGCAGCGGATCAATCGGCAGGGGGCGCACGCTGCTGACTCAAGCGTGTGCCTCGGGAGGAGTCAATGCATTGCCGGACACCGCTGGCATCCCCGGCCGCGGGTTCATGCCCTTTCTGCTGCCCTCAGCGGCAGTTGGTTTTCAGGCGTCTCACGACTAGAAGAGAGTAACGATGAATGCCTTCGCGCGGCTGACGGAGATCATTCAGGCCCTCAATGACCGGAATGTAGACTACGTCCTGTTCGGTGGTCAGGCCGTGAATCTGCAGGGCATCCCGCGTTTCACAGAGGACATCGCCCTGTTCATCTCCCCCACCCCTGAAAACGTTGAGCGCCTCCGCCAGGCGCTCCGTCGGATCTGGCACGATGCGGCGATTGATGACATTCGTGCCGAGGACCTCTGCGGTGAGTATGCCGTCGTTCGCTATGGCACACCCGACGGGTTCGCGATCGACCTGGTGTCGCGAATCGGCGACGCGTTCACGTTCGCAGACATCGAGAGTGAAATGATGCCGCTGGGTGATGTCCGGGTTTGAATCGCGACTCCGCGGATGTTGTATCGTATGAAGCGGCACACCATCCGACCGATCGACCACGGCGACGCGCTCGACCTGAAGGTCAAGTTTCACCTCGAGGACGACTGACGTGCCGGTGCAGAAATTTCGGACGTTCGAAGAGGCCCGCCGCGCGCTGTGGGCGCCGGCGGGAGACCCGTGCCTGCTCGAACGCATGCGGCGGCTTGGTGAACTCGGGCCGCGCCCCTCGTCGCGACCGGGCGTGTACCGCTTCCGGACCATTGGCGACGCGAAGCGCGCGAAGCATGCGGCGGGTGAGGTCACCGAACCCGCGCTCGTACCCCGGGGCACCCCGACGTGAGTGCGGCGCGCCAGAACCGAAGACACGGAGGCGCGAGGCACCGCCGGCTTTCCGCGGCAGTGCCTCACACGACGTGACATCTCGGCCGCGACCTCAGAACAACGGGGTCAACGTCGGCGTGGGTTGCGCCTCGATGGGAGTCGGCGTGGCGGTCGCCGTTGGGGTTGCACTCGCTGGTGCGGCCACCGCCGCCGTGGGCGTCCGCGTCGGTGATGGGCTCGGCACCGCAACCGTGACCGTGGCGCTGGGTGTCGGGGGCGGCACAATAGGCAACGGGCAGCCGTTCAGCGCGAAGCTCACCCCGATGACGATCTCGTCCACCGTGACCGTCCCGTCCAGGTTCAAGTCGCCCGCGATACACGCCGCCGGGGTGACGTTGCCGAGCGCGATGTGCACCATCGCCAGCAACTCGTTGACGGTCACCTGCAGGCTGGCATCGCAATCGCCAGTGCAATCCGGCATCGGCCCGACCGGGTTGCGGTGCAGCGGCGTGTCGATTGGATCGTTGGTGTCGAACACGATACGCGCCTCAGCGGTGATCGGCGTACCGATGCCGACGGACGACCGCGTGCGAATCGTGTAGGTGACGTAGCCTTCACCGATCGGCGAGATGACATTCGGCGGCAGGAAGCCGGTCAACGGGTCGCGCGGCGTCCGGCCCGTCACCGGATCGATCGACGTGAACTCCCAGGTCACGAGGCCGGTATCGAGGTCGAGGTTGGCGGTGATGTCGAGGTACAGGCCATGGGTCGCGCGCAGGTCGAGGCGCTCGCTGTAGAAGGTCAGGCCGGGCGGAACGGGGACCGTCACGCCATCGAAGTTGAAGCTGCCGAGTTCGAAGGTGCTGTAGTCGAGTCCAGGATCGAGCTGCTCGGTGATGCGCACCACCTGCGCCGGCGCCGTGGCCTGCTTGTCGTTCTCGAAGCGGATCTTGTAGGGCAGCGTCTGGTCCGGTGTGATCCAGTGGGCGGTGCCGTTGCCCGCGGGACCGATGAGGTCGTTGGGGTCGTGGGAGGAGACGAGGGGGGTGCCCAGTTCGGCCGCCGGCGGCGTACCCAACAGCCAGCCGCCGGTCCAGTCGTTGAGTTTGATCCACGCCGACTGCGCCCCCTCGTCAACGCCCGGGATGTACCGAATCAAAGTGCCGGCGGCGTAACCGGCAACTGCCGCGACAGTGCCTGCGACAACGACAGTTCCCGCGCCCAGTGCAGCGACGGGAGTATTGAGCGTGGCCCACAGGCCCGTGCTTGTGCCAATACCCGCTGCCGTGGCGGCCGATTCGCTCGCGGCAGCGCTCTGCACGGCCGTCGTTGCGGCGGCGCGGCCCGCTGTGGTCACCACGTTACGCCCGGCCGTCGAAACCAGATTGCGCCCCGCATTCGTAAGGATCCGGCTGCCGGCACTGGAACCGCCACGACCGAAGAAGCGTTTCAGGCCGTGATCGGTGAGCCGCCGGAGGCCGGTGTACTCGCGGTATGGCCCACGAATCGCCCCGGGTTTGAACATGTTCTTGACCCATTCCATCCCCGCACCGCTGCGGGGATCGACACCCGGTATGGGGCAGTTCGCCAAGTTCCCGTTCAATGCGGCAAAGGGATTATAGAACCCGGAAGGGTCGACCGCCTCCACCGGACTGTTGTTCACGTACGCATAGAGGTTGGTCCCGGACACCAACCCGAGCGGATCACGCTGCACGAAGCGGCCGTCGCGCGGGTCGTAGTAACGAGCCCCCATCATGTGCAGGCCGTATATCTCGGTCATGACCCCCAACTCGCCAACGTACTGGAACGGGTTGTCGAGGCTTTCCGTCCGCAGTAACGGCTCGCCGTACGGCAGATAGGCATACCGATTGACGGCGGTGCCGCTAGCGTCCGTCAGCTCGCTCGTGTGTCCGATGGCATCAAAATCGTAATAGTGACTTGTCCCCGCAGCATCGATGCGGCTGGCCAAGCCCAAGCCGTGGACGTATTGCGCAATCAGACTGCCAGCACCGTTGTACGACGCGACCACATCGCCCAGCACAGGGTCGATCACGAATTCCGTCCGCACCCCCTCATGCTCAGCCGCCACGCGGTTTCCGAAGGCGTCGTACTCATAGGTCCAGACGCCATCGGGACCCGTCGCAGAAGTCAATCGATTCCCGTCGTCATAGCGGTACTGCCAGCCCTCACTGCCGTCGTGCCACGCGATGAGATTCCCCGCGGCATCGTAGTTGTACGTGGACGACCCGGCGCCGGTGTACTGATTCAGTGCGTTCACGGCATACGTGGTGGCCACGCCGTTGCGCACCGCGCTGCGGCGATTGCCCGCCGCATCGTACGTGTACGCGAGCAGCTGATTCGGCATTGCCGGATTGACCGAGGTGAAGGCTGCGCCGGTCAATTGCCCCGCCGCATCGTGCTCGTACGTCCATGCGCCATCGAGCGTCGACAACGTAACCAGACGGCCGGCGGCGTCGTAACCGTATTCGAATCGTGAAAGGACGGTGCCGTCCGCACGGTGGTTCACCAGGTGCGCGATGCGGCTCGCCGCATCGTATTCATACGTGGTGTAGGTCCCGTTTCCCAGGTCACGGCGCGCGAGGCGCCCGGCCGCATCATACGCGTAGCTGACAATCAGGTCGTCATTGCCGTTGCGCAAAGTGGCCAGGCGCCCGGCCGCATCATACGCGTAGTGGACGGTTTGTCCGCCGTCGGTCTCGCTACGGCTGCGCCGTCCACCGGTATCGTACGCGAACGCCAGCCAGTGGCCCGATGGATACGTGATCCGCGTAACCCGATCGGCGCCGTCATAAACGAAGCTCGTAGCACCCCCCGCACCACTTGTGGTGAGCACATTACGGTGCGTGTCGTAGGTAAAGCTCGTGGAGGCGCCATCGGAGAAGCTCATGGACACGAGGTTTTCACCAGGGTCGTAGCCGTAGGTCACGCCACGCCCAAGGCCTGAAAGCCACTGCGTAATTTGACCTGTAGATCCATATTGCAGGCGGTCGCCGGTGCCATCCGGGTACGTAAGCCCCAGCAGGTTCCCGTGCGCATCGTAATTGAGCCGCGTGGTGTTCGCTGCACCGTCCATCACCACCGTGGGTCGGTTGGCGCCGCCCTCGTAGTCAGCGGTCACGTGGTGGCCAAGCGGATTGGTGGTATCGATCGGGTTTCCGTCGGCATCGAATCGATACGCGAAGCTGCCGCCGGACGGTACGCTCAAACGGGTGGGCAGCTGACGGGAATCGAATAACAGCGCCACCGTACTCCCCGAAGGATCGGTGACGCGGGCCGCAGCCCCGGCGTCATTCGAGAGCACCGTTGAGGACTGGCCCAGCGCATTTGTCTCCGTAAACGCACCGGCAGCTCCATACGTGTAATTTCTTTCCTCCGCCCCGCCATCGGCGTGGGAATGGATGAGGCGCCCACGCGTATCGTATTCGAAAAACAGGTGTGTCTCATCCGGGAACGCCACCGTTGCCAGTGCGTGCTCCCGCGCCGACCCCTGCCCCAGCAAGTAGGTAAACGTCATCTCGCCGTCAGCGCCGGAGAAGCGGACGAGATGTTCCCCGTTCGCGTCGTAGCCATAGGTGGTGCGCCGCCCGACGGCGTCGACGGCCTCGGTGATCCGCCCGTGGCCATCGTACGTGAACGTCACCCGATCGCCGTTCGTCTTTGTCAGCGACGCTGTGCGCCCGCTGGAATAGTCAGCGGTGACCCTATTCCCGTTGAGATCCTCGATGAAATCCAATTTTCCATCAGGACGGAACACCACGCGCTCTCCGTCCGTCTCGAGCAGCTCGTAAGCGCCGGCGGTCACGGTCAGCGTGGCGAACTCACCTCCGACGCCGCGATAGGAACCATCCCCCTGTCGCAGGAAGAAGCGCTGGGCAGCTGCGAGACCGATCCTGACGTTCCCCGAAGCATCGACGTTGGCCCGCATCTCCCACCATGCCGGCACCCCGCGACCAAAGCCGCCAAGGGCGTAGCGCTGGGTGAGTTCGTACAGACCTGCCTGGTTCAGCTCGAAGGCCAGCAGCCGCTGGACATCCCCCGTGTACTCACCGAGGTGACTCAAGTAGGTGGCATCCTCCGCCAGCGCGCCATCGTACTGCCCGACCGTCGTCCCCACCTTGGCGGTGAAGTTGGCAAAGATCGCCTCCCACGCGTCGGCCGGAACGAAATCCGGGCGCATGAGCGATTTCGCGGCATTCCAATCCCACGGCTGATTCGGATCCGACAACACCCAAAGCTTGCCGGTGATCGTACCGGCGCTCGCGGTCGGCTGCATCTGCAACGTGATCGTGTTGTGCGCCCCCGGGGGCAGCACGCCCGCCGGCCCCGCCCCATTGATCCCGAGCAGTTGTACCGTCGGATAGACAAATTCCGTCTTCCCCGGCAGTTGCAGCTTGGCATTCTGCACCGAGAGCACCATGAGCGGCGCCACCACGTCGGTGTTGCCGACGTTGGCGTATTCCACCGTCACCGTCTCCGTCCAATCCGGCCGCATCGCCTTCGGCATAACGAGCTGGGCTTGCACCGCACCGGGCGTGCCCACGGTCACGTTGAACCCGTCGGTCAGCGATACCGTCCGTGCCCCGTCGCGCACCCGCACGTCGTAGGCCCCGGTCGGCAGCCCGGACAGGTCGAAGGTCACGTAGGCCAGCGACGAGTCGGCCAGGAACACCGCCGTCGCCGTGTGCACCCCCCCGTGCGCATCGATTATCTCGAACGTCATGTCGGACCGTAGCTGCCCCCCGTGCACCGCCAGCGTCACCGGCCCCGCGTTCCCCACCTGCGCCGGCCCGACCCACTCGATCGAGAAATCCAGCACCTGCGCACCGATGGTGAAGCTGGCGGCGCCGCCCGACAACGACGCCGGGTAGGCAAAAACATAGTACGTCTGCGTCGATGTGCTCGCCGCCAGCGTGCTGACATCCGGCGCGTTGCGCTCATTCTGCCGCGCATCGAAGCGCACGCGGCTCGGCATGTACCCTTGCGCCACGTATAGCTCCGTAACCCCGCCGGTCCCGGCGCGGTCGAGCCGCACCAGGATATCCTGGCCGGCCGCCGGCGTGAACTTGAACCAGTGCGCCTGACCGACGGCATCGAACTGCCGCGACAGGGCCGCCCCGCCGATGACCAACTCCGGCAGATCCAGCGCCACCGGTGCGAGAGACTGGGTGGTGTTGTTCTCCCAATTCCGCCCCTCGAACACCTCGCCGCGCGTGTTCGTCATCACCTGCCAGTAGTGCGTGCCGACCACGCTGCCCGGCACGCGGATCGTCGCCGCGGTGGAGACTCTTTGCCCGGGACCGAGCTTGACGCCATCCCCCACCAGCACCTCCGCTGCGAACATCACTGTCGGATTGGCGTCCGGGCTCAACACCAGGTTGACCGTGTCGTGCCACGGCCCCACCACTTGCGCCGAACCGATGTTGGTCACCGTCCACTGCACGCGGACGCTCTCCCCCGCCACGGCGGCGGTCGGCCCGCTCACACTGGACACGATGAGATCCAGGTTGGAGTCGGCCGTCTCGGCGAATTCGGACGCCCCGATGTCGGCGTACGCGCCGCCGGCCGCGGCAATGCCGGTGTTGGGCGTCCGCGGATCGTCGTAGCGTGGCACGCCGACGATATCCGTCGCCGGCGCCGCTGGACCGTCCGCCGCGTCGATCGCCGGCGAGCGGTAGTCGAGTCGGTAATTCCCGACCTCACGGTCCACGTAGTGTGGATCCTTGGAGATATTGCCGTTGCTGCCGGTCTGGTCGGGCGTGTTGCGGTAATTCACCGACGTGGAACCCGCCGCCCAGACGTCGCTGTAGCGCACCGCGGCCAGCGTACCGAAGTCGTACTGGATACCGGATTCGTAATTGTTACTCACGATACTGTTGGTAACATCCATGCTGCCGCCGTGGATCAAGAGGCCGATACGGTTGCCGTCCAGCGTGCAGTTGACGACATGCACCGGCGATCCCGGATGCGCCGAGATGGCACGATCGATGTTGGTGAAGATGCTGCTACGGATAGCCGCCGTGCCACCCCAGGCCAGGATGCCGTCGAAGAAGGCATCACGCAGCACGCTGTTGGTGACGGTCAGCGACGCGGCGCCGTTGGTGCGGATCATGCCGGTCTGATCCCAGTTGCCCGAACTCGTGCCGCCGCCGTACCGCAGCTCGGCATGGTCGAACGTCGCTCCCGCACCGTCCACGTAAATCCAGCGCCAATCGCCCGCCTCGGGCGCGGAGGTGTTGCCGTCCCCATTCGTGTCCCCGCCGGCCGTGTCGTCCCGGATCGACGTGAACACGATCCGCTCCGCAACTGAACCCAAGGCGACGAGGTGCCCGCCCGGCTGCACGATAAGGCCCTTATACGCGTCGAATTTGACCACGGCGCCGGCATCAATGGTCAAGGTCACACCGCTGGGCACGGTGACGTCGCCTGTCACGCGATGGACGAAGGAGCCGCGCCAGCGCTCGTTGCCCAACAGTATCCCGCTGTGGTTGGACTGCGTGTAACGCAGGTCGACGAACGGGGTGTCGTTGAACGTCCCGGTGCCTCGCGTGGTGATGCCGTCCCAATCGCCCGGACGCGGGAGGCTTTGGCTGCCGTCGAGGTTGGTGTCACCCGACACGTCATCGGTGACGGACGTCAACACGATCGGTGCCGCTTCGGTCGCCGGCGCGTCGACGGCGCCGCCGTCCTCAACGATGATGCGGGTGCCGGGCGTAAACTTGACGACGGTGCCCGGTGCGATCGTGAGACGGACGCCGGCTGCCACGAACACGTCTCCCTCGACAACGTGCACATGGCCGGGTTCCCACGTTTCATCGGTCGTTAAGCGCCCGCCGTGCCAGACGAGGGACGGATCGTTGTTGACGACCACCTGGCGCAGTTGCTCGTTCACCGGGGAACCGGCCAAGTCCCGCCAACTCGCGCGCAGTTCGTAGCGGCCATTCGGCAGCGGGCGCGTGTCCCACGCCACCCCGCCGCTGGCGGGATAGTCGCGGCCGAAGACCTGGGTGCCGATGATTCCGGTTGCATCGGCAGCCGAGGTCAGTGTCGCCGGGTCGATGTCGAAAGCGCTCCAGCTCAACGGCGTCACGCCGTGCACAAGCGTAGTGGTCGGCTCGAGCCAGGTGAAGCGGTTGAGCCACGGCGCCACGAGGACGCCGTTGCTTACCGCACTTCCTTTGCCAGCCGGGTTCAGTGTGGGATGCTGTGGTCCGCTCGCATCGCCCCACCAGTTGTAGCGCGCGTCGACGTCGACACTCGGCGTCCCGTTATAAATGCCATTTTGGGCGTGGTCCGTGATCGCCGCGTAGGCGATCGTGACGGCCGCATTTTCCACGTAGAGCCCGTGGAGAGCGCTGCTCCGAACCTCGCCATGTTTGATCTGGATGCTGCCGCCGCGGACGTCCACCAGGCCGCGGCCATAGACTCCCAGGTGATCGTACGCCCCGGAGCCGCCGTAGCCGATGAAGCTGTGCCGCAGCGACACCTGGCTGCCCGAGAGGAAGCGCAACCCCGCCCATTGCCCGGGCGTGCCGGTGCTGGGCCCGTCGCCGTTGGTGTCCCCACCGTGAACGTCGTCACTGATGCTGGTGAACGCGATTGGGGCCAGGAAGGTTCCTTCAGCCGTGAGTGTGCCCTCGATCTGCAGCACGTCGGCACCACCCGCAAACTTGACGACCGATCCCGACTCCACCGTCAGTTCCGCCCCCGCGCGGACGGCCAGGCCGCCATCGATGACCATCGGCGCGTTCGGATTATCCCAGCGGAGGAATCCCTGGGTGAGCCCGCCGCTCACACGCACGCCGTTCTTCGGTGCCACCGTCTGATTGTGGTCGACCCTGATCTGCGCCGCGCTGTCGGCGATGCGCACATGGGCACCGTACGTCCCATTGCCGCTGAAGACGTTGCCGCGCACGGCGAGCGGCGTCACCGGATCGATGCCATCGTAGTACGCGCCATTGCTCTGATTACCGGTGAAATGGGTATCGGTTACGGTCACGCTGCGGTCGGCAACGTACAGGCCATGCCGTGCACTAGCCTGCACCGTGCAGTGGTCGATGGTGACATCGCTACTGAAGCTCTCCAGCATGCCCAGCGTATAGCGCCTGGCGTAATCGAAGA
This sequence comes from Deltaproteobacteria bacterium, assembly GCA_017860575.1. Lineage (GTDB taxonomy): Bacteria > Desulfobacterota > Binatia > HRBIN30 > HRBIN30 > JAGDMS01. Next base: position 10,457 of record JAGDMS010000008.1, read on the forward strand.
CCCCCGACCCGCCGAAACCGACGTACGTGTACGCCAGTCTTCCCGTACTTCCCGCGGCGAAGCGGAGGGCCGACCAGTCCCCCGCGACTCCGACGCTGGCGCCGTCGCCGTTGGTGTCGCCGCCATGGCTGTCATCGCGCACGCTGGTGAATGCGATGGGCGCCGCGTCGCTACCGGCCGCGATCAGCGTCCCACTGACAACGAGCACATCGCTCTGACTGGCGAACTTGACCACCGTTCCAGGCGTGACCGTGAGGGTGGCCCCGGCCGCCACCGTAAGCCCACCGTCGATGACCAGCGGTAGACTGCCGGTGTTGTCCCACACGGCATTGCTGGTGATCGTCCCGGCCAGACTAAACCCCGCCCGCTGGGTGCCGCTTCCAGTGTTACCCTGGAAGGTGATCTGCGGCGGATTGCCGTTCAAATCGAGGCGGGCGGCACCGCCCTGGCTCCCATTGAATACGTTCCCCGTGACCACCAGCGGCACACCCGCATCGAGGCCATTATAGTTCAGTCCATACCGCACGTTGTCGCTGACACTGCCGTTGGTAAACGTGACCGTCGTGTTCTCCGCGTACAGGCCGTCGCGGCCGCTGGCGTGCAGAGTACAGTGGTCGACGGTGACATCACTGCTGAAGCTTTCGACCATGCCGACGCCATAACGGCCGACAAAATCAAAGGCGCCGGACCCGCCATACGCTATGAAGACATACGCCAACCGGCCGCTGCTCCCGGCGGCGAACCGCAGCCCGGACCATTGGCCCGACTGACCCTGGCTTGGACCATCGCCGTTGGTGTCACCGCCATGGGCATCATCACTCGCACTGGTGAGCACAATCGGACTGCCGGCCGTGCCCAGCGCCTGCAGCACACCCTGGACAACCAGCACATCTCTACCGTTACCAAACTTCACAATAGCCCCCGGGTCGAGGGTCAGGGTGGTCGTCGGTGCAATGGTCAGGCCGCCGCTGATCAAGAGGGGCAAATCGTCCCCGTTGTTCCAGGTCAGCAATCCACCATTCAGCCGGCCATCGGCCCGGAACGCGTTTCGCGGCCCGGTTGCGCTATTACGTTCAAACGTCACCGTGCCGGCGGCATCGCGAAAATGCATCCAACCGGCGGCGGTGCCGTTGCCGGTGAAGGTGGTGTCACTGACCACCAGCGGCACCGCCGCGTCAACGCCATCCCAATACAAGCCATACTGTCCGTTGTTGTTTACCTGCCCATTGGTCACCCGCACGCTGGCGTTATTTGCGTAGAGGCCGCTGTTCCCACTGGCGCGGATGGTGACATGGTCCAACGTCACGTCACTGCTGAAACTTTCGAACATGGCCACGCCGTACCGCCCGACATAATCAAAGGCACCCGAACCACCGTATTCGAAGGAGGCATACGTTACCCGCCCCTGACTGCCGCTCTCGAAGCGCACGCTGGCCCATTGCGCCGGGGCGCCGGTACTGGCGCCGTCGCCGTTGGTATCTCCCGCGCGGGAGTCGTCATTCGCACTGGTAAATGCGATGGGGAGCACCGAGGTGCCCTCCGCACGCAGAGCCCCCTGGACGTCAAGCGTCGTCGAGCCGCCCGAAAGCTTGACCACGGTTCCCGGCATGAGCGTCCAGGTGGTGTCGGGGGCGACCCGGACCCCTGGGGTGATGACCAGCGGAAGATTACCGGCATTGTCCCACAGCAGCGATCCTTGATTGTGACGGCCGTCCGCCCGAAAGCCGTTCTTTGCACCGGCCGCGGTGTTGCGCTGAAAGGTGATGGTGCCGGCCGCATCGCGGAAATGCAGCCAACCGGCGGCGCCGTTGCCGCTGAAGGCGGTATCGGTCACTACGAGCGGCACGGCAGCATCAACGCCGTCCCAATACAGGCCGTACAGTACATTGTCGCTGACCTGCCCATAGGTCACTTGCACACTGGCGTTGTTGCAGTACAGGCCGCTGTTGCCGCTGGCCTGCAGGGTGACATGGTCCAAGGTGACATCGCTGCTGAAACTCTCGACTTCGGCTTCGGCATACCGGCCGCCGTAGTCGAAGCCGCCCGACCCGCCGAAGCCAACGAACACATGCGCAAGACGCCCATGGCTTCCCGCGGCAAACCGCACCGCCGACCAGTCGCCCGCGTGCGCCGTACTGGGGCCGTCGCCGTTGCTGTCGCCGCCGCGGCTATCGTCCCGCAGGCTGGTGAAGGCAATCAGGGCGCCGCCGGTTCCCTGCGCCGTCAACGTTCCCTGGACAACCATGACCGCGCTGGCGCCGCCGAACTTCACCACCGTGCCCGGCTGGACCGTAAGCGTGGCGCCGGTTGCCACAACGGCTGAGCAGTTGTTGACCACGTAGACATTGGTGGCGGTCCAGACCGTGTTGCTTGAAATCGTGCCGCAGGCGTTGACGGTTGCCGCGGCCGCCGCACGAGCGAGCGGAGAGAGGTGTCCACAGAACGCAACGGCAAACAGCAGTACGAACGCTTGCGGGCACGCACGGTACCGCCCCGGGCGGTTCCGCAGCATGTGGTTAAGGCTCCCGTTGACCGACGCACCGCCCCGTCTCCGGCTCATAGGACGCCCCCTTTCGGCGCTGGCATCGTGCATTTCCCGCGCCAGCGCCCGCAGCGCGATCACGTCGGCCTGATTCAGCCGTTAGTTGTCAGACCTGAGAAACGGCGGGCAACGCACGCAGGCGGGCGCAGGGTAATCGCACCGCCGGCAGCCGCGATCAGGAACGCGCGCGGTCCCAGTACACGGTCGGCCAGCCGCGTTTGCGGGCGAGGCGGCGCAGACGCGGGTCGGGATGGACGGCAACTGGACGGCCGACGGCTTCCAACATGGGCAGGTCCGAATGCGAGTCGGTGTAGAATGCGGCGTCGGCGAGGGTGGTGCCGTGCTGCCGCACATAGCACTCCGCCAACACCACCTTGCCGGGACCAAAACAGAGCGGCTCCAGCGTGCGTCCGGTGTAACAACCGGTGGCGTCGACTTCCACGCGGTTGCACACGTACGCGTCAAGCCCCAGGTCACGGCACACGAGTTCCGACATGTAGTTCGAAGACGAGGTGAGCAAGACGACGCGTTCGCCCGCCTGGCGATGCGCCTCCACCGCAGCGTACGCACCGGGCCGGAACAGCGGGCGCACCAAATCGGCATAGAAGCGCCCGACCCGTTCGCGCATGTCGGCCTCGCGCTGACCTGCCAGCGAGGCCGCGCCCCGCCGAATCGGCTCCGCCATGTCGGCCCCAGCGATGCTGTACCGCATCACCCATGACAGCGCCTGCAGCGCCTGCCGCCGGCTCATGCGACCGCCGGCCAGTTCAAAGCGGACCCACAAGGTGGCCGAGTTGCGGCGGATAAGCGTCTTGTCGAGATCGAAAAAGGCGATAGCAGGCGCCATATGAGCCTCGCGCACTCCCATGAAACCACGCGGTCATGCGCTCAGACAAGCACCCGCCGCCGCCCAGTCGCACAGTCCGCTGCGGCCGTGCTGCCACCAACTCAAGCACGTTCCCGGGTGACGGTGGGCTCACGTTCGACAAGCTGTTTGCCGGAGTTGCCAAGAAAGGCATCCAAAGCCGCTCGCAGAGCGCTCATCTCGCTGACGAGGTCGCCGTACGCCGCGTCGGCGTTGCCCAGTTCCCCTTCATCCCCGATCATCTCGAGTCGCTGCGCCGTGGCAATTACGCTGGCGCCGCCCACGAGACCAGCGGCTCCCTTGAGTCCATGCGCGGCAAATGCCACCGCCGGCCCGTCGGCTCGGCTAATGGCGTCACGGATGGCACAAACGACACGCTCAGCCTTGTTTTGAAAGCTCACAACCAGCTCCCGCAGAAGGTCCATGTCGCCGTCGATCTGGTCGAGCGCGGTCTGCTGATCAAACACCGGCGGAGCCGTCAGCGCTGGCGGTGATATCTCTGCAGCGGCGTGCGAGCGGGACACCACGGCATCGATCGTGTCGAGCAACGCCTGGATTCGCACCGGCTTGCACACAAAGGCGTCCATGCCGGCGGCAAGGCAGCGCTCTCGGTCACGCGCGGCCCCGTGCGCAGTCATGGCGATGATCGGGAGGCGTGGCAGACGTAGGTTCCCCACCGCGGCGTCGGCATTGGCCTCGCACGCCCCAGCCGCCCGCTCGCGCTGGCGGATCCGCGCCGTGACCCCAAAGCCGTCCAGATCGGGCATCTCCACATCCATCAGCACGACATCGAAGTGCTCGCGCTCCAACGCCGCGAGGGCTTCCAATCCCGTGCCGACCACAACCACCGCATGCCCCCGACGTTCAAGGCCGCTCACAGTGGCGCGTTGACTCAGCTCGTTATCCTCGGCCACCAGTACCCGCAGCGGCGCGTCGGCTGGTGGCCGCTCCGCACGGACCGGTGGCGTCTGAATCGACACCGGGGCAGTCAATGCCGCTACAATCGCGCCCAGCAACTCCGACTCCCTGACCGGTTTCGCCAAGCACGCGGTCACACCGAGTTGTTGGCGGCGAGCTGCGTCGAGCGGCCGCTGTGTGACAGCCATCAAAATGGTGGAGCTGTCGGAGAGCTCGGGCGTGTGGCGGATGACCTCCGCCAAAGCCAAGCCGTTCATTGCGGGCATGTCGACATCGATCATGAACACCCGGAACGGTTGCGGACCGCTGTGGGCCCGCCATGCGGCGGCCAACGCGGCGAGGCCACTCTCAGTGACGCTCGGTCGCATGTGCCAGGCGCTGAGGATTTCCGCCAGGGTTTCTCGCGTCGCCGCATGGTCATCCACCACGAGGACCGGCACGCCGCGCAGCACGACCGGCGGTTCTGGTGCCGGTGTGAGCAGGGATGTGGCCGGTGCAGGGAAGCCGGCAGTGAAGTGAAACGTGCTGCCATGGCCGATTTCACTGTCCACCCAGATGCGCCCGCCCATCGCTGCCACCAGCTGCGACGAGATGGCCAAGCCCAGGCCCGTACCGCCATACTTGTCCGCGGTCGAGCGGTCGGCCTGCTCGAAGCGCTGGAAGATGGTCTGAAATTTCTCCGGCGGGATCCCGATGCCGGTGTCGCGGACGGAAAAGTGGAGGACGCACTTGTCCTGATCCTCGGCCGGTGCACCGGGTGCGCCCGCTCCGGAGGAGTGGCCGGTGCCCTCAGTCGTCGACTCCCGCTCCACCCGCATCACCACTTCCCCTTGCTCGGTGAACTTGACGGCATTGCCGACCAGGTTGACCACGATCTGACGCAGGCGTCCCGCATCGCCGAGCAGAATATCCGGCACATCCGGCGCAATCCGGCAGACGAGCTCCAATCCCTTCTTGTGCGCGCGGACCGCAAGCGCCTCCAGCGTGTCCCCCACGCAATCCCGCAGGTGGAACGCGCGCACATCCAGTTCGAGCTTACCCGCCTCGATCTTGGAGAAGTCGAGGATGTCGTTGACCACCGTGAGCAGGGCGTCCGCCGACGCCGCCACGGTCTCCAGATAGTGGCGCTGCATCGCATCGAGGTCGCTGTCCAGGGCCAGCTCCGTCATGCCGATGATGGCATTCATGGGCGTACGGATCTCGTGACTCACGGTCGCCAGGAACTCGCTCTTGGCCCGTGTGGCAGCCTCGGCGGCCTCCTTGGCTTGCTGCAGTTCAAGCTGGTAGCGCTTGCGCTCGATACCGACGGCGATCTCATCGGCAACGGACGCCAGAGCAGTGAGGGTGGACTCCGCAAGCGGTACGCGAGCGAACATCGCCATGACGCCAACCAGGCGATCTTCGATCACCAGGGGATAGCCCGCGAAGGCCACCAGTCCTTCACGCCGCGCCCATTCCGGGTCGGTGATGAGCGGATCGCCGACGACGCTGTTGGTCAGATGCGGCTGGCGTGACGCGGCAATGGCGCCCGTCTTCCCCTGACCAAGCGTCAACCGACTGTGCACCCCATCGAGGTGCGTGTACATGCCGGCACTCGCCTGCAGTTCGAGGACGTTCGTTTCCGGATTGAATGTCCAGATGCGCGCGAACGCGGCGCCCAGATGTCGCACCACGGCCTCGGCGCAGCGCTGCAACATGTCTCGCGTCGCATCGCTGCTGGTCAGGGCGACACCCACATCCGCCCCCAGGGCTGCCTGCCGCGCGCGCTCGGCCAAGGTCTCTTGCGCCCGCTTGCGTTCGCTGATGTCCTGCTTGATCGCAATGAAATTGCTGATCTCGCCGCCTTCGTCATGCAGAGGCGTAATCGTCATCTCTTCCGTGTAGAGGCTGCCGTCTTTCCGGCGATTGACGAGTTCTCCATGCCAGACCCGCCCGGAGAGGATCGTTTGCCAAAGTTCGCGGTAGTACGCCGGATCCTGCCGCTCCGACTTGAGGATGCGCACGCTCTGCCCAATCGCTTCCTCAAAGGTGTACCCGGTGAGCCGGCTAAACGCCTGGTTGGCCCAGACGATGCGACCGTCGCGGTCGGTGATCACGATGCCGTTGTCGGCGGCCGCCAGCGCGGCGCTCAGCAGGCGCAGCTGCTCCCCCGTCGGCTTTCCGGCCGCACGCTCCTGGGGTCTTGTCATCCCACCTTTCCCCGCCGCACCAACATTTTTCCCTTCGCTCCTGCGCAACGCACTGCCGCCCAGAGCCTGCCCGGGAACGGCTGGTCTTCAGCTGAAGCACGTTCCTTGCCAAACCGACGGCTGTCGCATTCTCAGAGAGAGCCGCCGCATCCGGCTGGCGGAGGGTGTAACCGTGCCGTCACTAGCCGTCGCGCCGCGCACGTGGCGTTAGCATACTGTCACCGGGGCCGCAGGTGACATACCGAGGCCATTGCCACGACAGCACCGAGCACTGGCACGATGGTTGGCGCACGGCGCGGGGCCGGCCGCGGCGTGGCATCGGACAGCGGCCGCCGCGCCTAGCAGATGCGCGGCAGTTCGCTTCCCGACAGTAGATCCACGGGCCGCTCGCCGCCGATTGTCGTCTTCAGGAGCACGGCGACCGGGCCGTCCTGGCGAGGCTCAGCCCGGCCAATCCAGGCGGCGTCACGCCCGAGCGGGTGACGCCGGAGCGTTTGCAGCAAACGCTCCGTATCTCGGGGCGCCACCCAGATCAGCATACGGCCTTCGCAGGCAAGGTAGAGCGGGTCGAGGCCCAGGAGTTCGCAGGTGGTTAGCGTCTCGGACCGGAGGGGGAGCGCGGCCTCGTCCAGCACAAAGCGCAGATCCGCCCGCATCGCGACCTCGTGACACGTGGTCGCCACCCCGCCACGCGTCGGATCGTGCATGGCATGGATCTCCGCGCCGCTGGAAAGCACGCACTCGGCAAGGTGTCCAAGGGGCGCGCAGTCCGACACCAGGGCGGAGCCCGACATGCCGTGGCGGCAGGCCATGATGGTGGCACCGTGATCGCCGAAGGGCCCACTGATGACAAGGTCGTCACCGACCTGCACCCGGTGATCACCCAGATCGCGCCCGACCGGCACCACGCCCAAGCCGGAGCTGATGGCAAACGCGCGGTCGCCCTTGCCGCGTGGCACCACTTTGGTATCGCCCGCGACCAACGTCACGCCCGCCTCACGACACGCCCGTGCCGCGCCTTCCACCAGCGTGTGCAGCAATTCGCCTTCCAACCCTTCCTCGAGCACGAGTGCCCACGTCAGCCACAACGGCCGTGCGCCGGCCACGGCGAGGTCGTTGACGGTGCCGCACACCGAGAGATAACCGAGATCGCCGCCGGGAAACACCACTGGGTCGACCACGAACGCATCGGTCGTCATCGCCGGACGCCCCTGCGGTAACTCCGCGAGTACCGCCGAGTCGGAAAGGGTACGCAGATAGGGATTATCGAACGCCGGCAAAAATACTTGTCGGACCAGTTCGTGTGTCAGGCGGCCGCCGGAACCGTGCGCCAGCAGCAGCGTATCGCTGCGCTTCATGCGGCCGCACCCGCACGGACACGCTCATGCCGGTACCAGGCCGCGCAGGTCCCCTCGCTGGACACCATGCACGCACCGACCGGCGTATCGGGCGTGCAGCCGTGGTCGAACAGCGGACACTGCGGCGGCTCAACCACGCCCTTGAGCACCTCGCCACAGCGGCAGCCGCGCGGTTCCAGCGGCTGCGGAACCTCCACCACTATCCTCGACGCGTCCCGGTGGGCCCAGGCCGCCCGCAGCCCCAGACCAGAGCCGGGGATGTCGCCCAGCCCCCGCCAGCGGGTGTCCACCGGCTCGAAGAAATGGGCAATCAGCGCTTGCGCGTGCCGGTTCCCTTCCGCCCGGACGACGCGCGCGTAGAGATTGGCCACCCGAGGTGCGCACTCCACTCGCTGTCGCACCAACTCCTGGATGCCGAGCAGGATGTCCGCCGGTGTGAAGCCGACGACGGCCGCCGGCACGCCGAACTCGGTGCGCAGGAACTCGTAGGCGCCCGAACCGATGACGACAGACACGTGGCCGGGAAGCAGGAAGCCATCGACTTGCACCGCACCGTCGGCCACCAGCGCGCGGAGCGGTGGTTCGATCAGCTTACTGCCCGGCAGAATTTGAAAATTCCGGATCCCTTCAGATTCCGCTTCGGCGAGGGCCGCCGCCACCGTCGGAACAGTCGTCTCGAATCCGACGGCGAGGAAAACGACCCGCTTGGTCTGCTGCTCTCGCGCAATGGCGAGGGCATCACGGGGGGAATAGACCACGCGGATATCGCAACCCTGGGCCCGCGCCTGTTCCAAACTGCCACGGCTCGACGGTACGCGCATCAGATCGCCAAAGGTGGCGATGATGATGTCCGGCAGCGCGGCCAGCGCTTCGGCGCGATCGAGATAATCGACCGGCGTCACGCAGACCGGGCAGCCGGGGCCCGAAATGAGGTGGACGCTCCGCGGCAACAGGCGGCGCAAGCCAGCCGCGGCGATGGCATGCGTATGCGTGCCGCAGACCTCCATGAAGGTCACGGCGCGATCCAGCCGGCCCGCCAGCTCGCCCAGGCGGTCGACCAAAGCGGCAACAGTGGCGCGGTCGGAGAAGGCATCAGGTGTGTTCATTCCAGGCCGCCTTCGTCCTGAACCAGCTCGTCGAGCAGCTCGAGCGTCTTGCGCGCCTCGTCCGCGTCGACTGTCGCCAGCGCGTAACCCGCATGCACCAGCACGTACTCCCCAACCTGGGCTTCCGGGCACAGCATCAGGGAGATCTGCCGCTGCACACCGCGCAACTCGGCCGTGCCATCCCACTCACCGCGGCCAACGAGCTGCATGGGTATGGCCAAACACATCAGCGTACTCCTTCTTCTCTCGGAACAACCCGACGCGCCATACTGACCGTCGCCAGGACGGCCTGCCCGTACGCCAGCCCGCCATCGCCGGGCGGTACGGCGCGGGGAACGAGCGGTCGGAACCCCACCCGTTCGAATTCATCCTGCAACCCGTACCGTAGCAACCGGTTGACCAAACACCCTCCGCCAATGGCGACGACATCTACCTTAGCAGGAAACACGCGCCGCGCGAGAACAGCCGCAAGCCGACAAAACGTGGCATGGAAACCGACTGCGACGCGGGCGTGCGATTCGCCCTCAATGACACGGCGCGCCGCCGCGCCGAGCAACTGAGCCGTCGGCAGCTCGGGGACGTCCGGCGGCAGCGTGATTTCCGGCCACGGCTCGACCGACTCCGTGCAACGACAGGCGAGTGTTTCAAAGCGCGCCGCGGCCTCGCCTTCCCACCCGTTCTGCGCCGCCAAACCAAGCAACGCACCCGCCGCCTCGAACACACGACCCGCGCCGGTCGCCCGCGGCCAGCGGCCGCTAGCGGCGAGCTCGAGAACCTGCTGCGCCTGGCCCTCGGGCGCGATCCCTGCCAGGGGTAGCGCCGCCGGCAGTTCGCCGCAGCCGGCCACGGCAAGCGCCGCCACCGCCACGCGCCACGGTTCGCGCACGGCCCGCTCCCCGCCGACCAACGGCAGGGGCGTTGCGTGCGCGACGCGGCGCCAGCGCAACTGTCCGTCGAGCAGCAGCCATTCGCAGCCCCACGCCGTGCCGTCGGTGCCCCAGCCGGTACCGTCGAGGATGAGGGCCGCGCAGCGTGCATCGCCCGCGGGAAACGCACCGTGTTCGCCCAGCACCGCCGCCGCATGCGCCAGGTGATGCTGCACGCGCACGACGCACCCGCCACGCTCGCTCGCCAGCCGCTCCGCCAGCCACGTGCTCGGATAGTCCGGATGCAGATCGGCACACAGGACACGCGCTTGCACTTCCAGAAACCGTTCGAGATCCGCAGCCACCTCGCGCAGGAACTCGCGCGCCAGTTCGGTATCGAGATCTCCAACGTGCTGCGATGGAAACGCACTGTCACCCACCGCCAGGCAGGCCGTGGCCTGCAAATGCGCGCCAAGCGCGAGCACCGGATCCGGTGCCGCCTCGGGAAGCGCAAGCGCTCCCGGCACCCATCCCCGGGACCGCCGGACCACCACCGGCCCTTGGCGGGTCGCACGGACCACCGAGTCGTCCATCCGGTGGACGATGTCACGGTCGTGCAGCAATAGCAGATCGGCGATGCGACTCAGGCGGGATCGCGCCTCGCGGTTACCGCGGCAAATCGGTTCATCCGTCACGTTGCCAGACGTCATGACCAGTGCTGGATACGGTGCCTGGCGGAAGAGTTCTACATGCAAGGGCGTCGTCGGCAGCATCACGCCAACGTCGTCGATGCCGGGCGCGATGTCCTCCGCCAAGCCGGCCCCGGGCTGCCGCGGCGCCAGCACGATCGGCGCGTGTGACGCGCGCAACCAACGCTCGTCTTCCGGTCGCAACACGACCAGGCGGCGCGCCACCTCCAGGTCCGGCACCATGACGGCAAATGGCTTGGTCGGGCGCCGCTTCAACGCGCGCAAGCGGCGCACCGCTGCCCCTTCGTCCGCGCGGCACGCCAGTTGAAAGCCGCCCAATCCTTTCACCGCCACCACCTGTCCACCGGACAACGCGGCCTGCGCGGCAACAACCGCCGCACGTCCCTCCGCAACGGGTTCCGCTCCCGTGCCCGCAAGCCACAGTCGCGGCCCACACGCCGGGCAACCGATCGGTTCGGCATGGAAGCGGCGGCTGCCCGGGTCGGCGTACTCCGCCGCGCAAGCGGGGCAGAGAGGAAAGCACGCCATCGAGGTGCGGTCACGATCGTACGGCAGGCTGTATGTCAGCGAGTAGCGCGGGCCGCAGTTCGTGCAGGTGATGAACGCGTACCGGTGCCGCCGGTCAGACGGGTCGTCCATCTCACGGCGACAGTCGTCGCAGAGCATCGTATCGGGCGGGATGAGCGCATGCCGCCGCGGCCCTGCCGTCGAAACTACCACCGTAAATTGCTGCTCGCCGAGCGCCACCGCCGCACGCACCTCGACAGCATCGAGGCGGGCCAGCGGCGGCAGGTTCTCGGGCAGGCGGCGCTGGAAAGTTTCGACGGCTTCGATCGGGCCCTCGATCTCGATCATCGCGCCGTCGGGATCGTTTCGTACCCACCCGGCAAGGCCTAGCGAAACGGCCAACCGGTGCACCGCGGGCCGAAAACCCACGGCCTGCACCACACCACGGCATGCCAGGCGGCGACGAATCACATCGACTTCTCGCATATCGCATATCGCATATCGCATATCGCCAGGGGCCCTCCAAACGATAGGCGCTACGCGATCAGCGAGACGCGCGTCCGAAATCATACCGTCGCGTCGACCAAGGCACAGATCTCCGCGCACACCTGGTCGGTAATGTCCGGCAGGCGTACCGCCAGCTCCGCACTCACGCCGACACCCATCTCCTGTAGTGGCGCAATCGACACCGCAAACAGCGTAACGCACGGGGCGCCGCCGAGCAGGTACAACGCGTCGAGCAGGTCCTTGAGGCCAATGTCATGCGCCGTCAGCGTGCGTGGGTAGTCGGCAGAATAGCGTGGCTGCAGACGGCGCAGGGTGCCGACCGGCGCACCATCGACAGTCGCGTCGACCAGGATGACGTGGCGGGCCTGCTGCAGGACGCCGAGCAAGTGGAAGCCACCGGTGCCGCCATCCAGACACGTGACGTCGCCCGGCAGCGGACGCTGCTCCACTTGCCGAACGACTTCGACACCGACACCCTCGTCGCCCATGAGGATGTTGCCGATGCCCAGGACGAGCAAGGGAGTAGTCACGCATGCACCCGACACAGTGGCGACAGGCCTCTGTAGATCGTCTCAAAACTCAGAGACAACAGACTTGGAGACGACAGACAACAGACGCTATCCCAAGTGCTCGGTGTCCGAAGTCTGTTGTCTGTCGATCTGACGCCTGTTTTCTCCAACCCTAGCCGACGATCTGATCCTTCTTCTCGAACTTCCAGCCACCCACCATCGACGACGTCGTACCGCGCCCCTCGACATAGTCGTGGTAGAAGACCAGATACACGTGAATGATGGCGAAGACGACGAAAAACCACATGCCCGCGTGGTGCCACTGGCGCACGGCGAAATCCCCGCCCATCAGCGGCACGGTCCAGGTGAAAAAGCGGGGCAAGGCGGAGGCGCTCATGCTCGAGTACAGTGCGAATCCCGTCACCGCCTGGAACAGGAACACGAGGAACGACAGGAAATAGATGAATCCCGCCAGCGCGTTGTGCCCGATGGACACGAACCGGGGGGGATGGGTTTGCAGAATGTCCACCCGTAACGTCTCGACGATCTCCGCAATCTGCTCCCGCGTGTGGGGAAGGAAATTGGTCCAGCGCGCATAGCGATTGCCGACGAAGCCCCAGTAGATCCGCACCAGGAAATTGAAGAAGAACACGAATGCGGCCACGAAGTGGACCATGCGGACCGTCCCGAACCAGTACTGCTGGTAGGCTTCGTCCGCATATTCCACGCTGAGCGGGGCACCGATGAGATAGCCGGTGCCAATCAACGCGAGCACACACACGAAGTTCACCCAGTGGTAGAGCCGCACGGGCAGCTCCCACACATACACTCGGTAATAGGCCGACACCTCACTGGTCGCCATGGTCGCGCTCCTAGTGCACGTGCACGTCGTGGATGTGCTTGCCGCTTGGATCGTACAGGTGCACGGCGCACGCAATGCACGGGTCGAAGGAGTGCACTGTCCGCAAGATTTCGACGGGCTGTTCCACGTTGGCAACCGGTGTCCCAATTAACGACGCTTCGTAGGACGAGCGTTGCCCTTTGGCGTCGCGTGGGGAGGCGTTCCACGTACTCGGCACGACGAGTTGATAATTATCGACCTTCCCGTCGTGAATGCGGATCCAGTGTGCCAGGGCCCCGCGCGGGGCTTCCGTCATGCCGACGCCCTCCGCGGTCGCGGGCCAGGTGTCGGGCTCCCACTTCTCCCGTGTGAAGGTCCGCATCTCTCCCTGTTTCACGTTGGCGATCAGTTCGTCGTAAAACTCCTTCATCCAGTGCACGACCAGACGGGTTTCCAGACCGCGGGCTGCCGTTCGGCCGAGCGTGGAGAACACCGCCGTGATCGGCGCGTCCAGTTTCTGCAACGCCTCGGTGAGCACTTCTTTCACCTCGGAGCTGCCCTTGGCGTAAGCGACCAGCAAGCGCGCCAGCGGCCCCACCTCCATCGGGTGCTCCTTCCAGCGCGGGGTCTTGATCCAGGAGTACTTGCCCTCGACGTTCAGCTGCTGGAAGGGCGGCTTCGGCCCGGTAAAGTTGAAGTCGGTCTCGCCCTTCCACGGATGCAGCCCGTAGGCATCGCCCTCTGGATACTTGTACCACGAGTGGGCGATGTATTCCTTGATCTCCTCAGCGTCGCGGCCGTTGACCTCGTGCACTTCATTGAGATTGCGGGCGAGGATGGCGCCGCGCGGGAACTTGAAGAAGTCCGGCTGATTGTAGCCGCGGGTCGGCAGGTCGCCGTATACCAGGTAGTTTTGCAGGCCGCCGCCCAGGCCAAACCACTCCTTGTAGAAGGGGGCGATCGCCAGCAGGTCCGGCAGGTAGAGCTGCTCCACGATGGTGATGGCGTCGTTGATCAGGGCGCCGACGTAATTGAGCCGTTCGGTGTTGACGGTGGCGACCTCGTCGAGGTTGATGGAACACGGCACCCCGCCGACCAGGTAGTTCGGGTGCGGGTTCTTGCCCCCGAAGATGGTGTGGATCTTGATCAGTTCCTTTTGCCACGCCAGTGCCTCGAGATAGTGCGCCACGGCCAACAGGTTGACGGCGGGAGGCAGCTTGTACGCGGGGTGCCCCCAGTAGCCGTTGGCGAAGATGCCCATTTGGCCACTGTCCACGAACGATTTGAGTCGCGTCTTGAGGTCGGAAAAATAGCCGGGCGAACTCTTGGGCCAGCGGGAAATCGAGACCGCCAGACGTGACGTCTCTTCCGGGTCGGCGCTCAGCGCGCTGACGATGTCGACCCAATCGAGCGCGTGCAGGTGATAAAAATGAATGACGTGATCCTGCACGAGCTGTGCACAGAACATGAGGTTCCGAATGAGCTCGGCGTTCTTGGGCACCGCAATGCCGAGGGCGTCCTCGACAGTGCGTACGCTCGCCAGCGCGTGCACCGTCGTGCACACACCGCACGCCCGTTCGGTAAAGGCCCACGCGTCGCGCGGATCGCGCCCCTTGAGGATCTTCTCGAAGCCCCGCACCATCGTGCCGGAACTGAAGGCGTCAGTGACCACGCCGTTCTCCACCACCGCTTCGATGCGGAGATGGCCTTCGATACGCGTGATCGGATCAATCACCACCCGCGTCATGACTGCTTCCCTCCGGTCGGGGCTGCCGGCGGGGTGATCGACTCCGCCATCTCTTTCTGGATCACCTTGCGCTTGAAGACGTTGGTCGCCACTGCATGCGCCGCCACGCCCGCCACCGCCGCCGCTCCGATCACCGCGCCGATGGTATCGGCCGTAGACTCGATGCCGAACCCCGGGAATGAGGCCAGGTGCCGGTAGAACGGACCGTTGTCCCAGAAGCCGTTTTCACTGCAGCCGATACAACCATGCCCCGATTGGATGGGATAGCTCGTGCCTTGATTCCAGCGTGTGACCGAGCACGCATTGTAGGTCACGGGACCACGGCACCCCATCTTGTACAGGCAATAACCCTTGCGCGCGTGCTCGTCGTCCCAGGAGCGCACGAACATACCAGCATCGTAGTACGGCCGTCGGTAGCAGGTGTCGTGCACACGCCGCCCGTAGAACTCCCGCGGCCGGCCCTGGCTGTCGAGTTCGGGGCTGCGGCCCATGACGAGCAGATGCGTCACTACGCCCGTCATCACATCGGCAATCGGCGGACAGCCCGGCACGTTGATCACCGGCTTGCGCACGATTTTGTGGATGGGCGTGGCGTTGGTCGGATTCGGCTTGGCAGCCTGGATGCAGCCGTTGGAAGCGCAGCTGCCCCACGCAATGATGGCGGCCGCCTTGTCGGCGGCCTCGTGCAGGATGTCTTCCGCGGAGCGGCCGGCAATCATGCAGTACACGCCGTCGTCCTTCAGAGGCACCGATCCCTCAACCAGAAGGATGTACTCGCCCGGATGGTTCTTGATGGTGTCCGCCAGGCATTTCTCCGCTTGCGCTCCCGCAGCAGCCTGCAGCGTCTCGGTGTAATTCAGCGACAGATAGTCGAAGAGCACGTCCGCCACGATGGGGTGGGACGAACGGATGAAGGATTCGCTGCAGCACGTGCACTCCTGGAAGTGGAGCCAGGCAACCGGTGGCCGAGGCTTCTTGTCCAGGGCGTACACCACCTTGCGCAGGCCCGTCGCCTGGAGGCCGGCAATGCCCATGGCGTAACTGCAAAACTGAAGGAACTCGCGCCGCGCGTACCCCTTGCGCTGCATCCAGTCCCCAATGGACAGTCGTGACTCGGCCATACACGCTCCTCTCTGCAAGCCGAAAGACCGTGGCTCGATGCCAAGGTTTTCTTATTTCTTGCATTCGAAAAGACAATGCCGCGTGACATGGGAATACATGCGTTAGAGCAACTCCCAACTGATCAACGCCGGCAAATGCGCATGATGAAGCGCATGCCTTCTCAGAGTGACAGGCAGGATGCTACGATCGGCGGCAATGAGACCATTGAGAGCTGCTGTTTTGGCAGCGTCACCAACGGTGCAGGCCGGCGCGGCGGGCACAGCGGCCTGCCGCCACCAGTCATTGAGCAATCTCCGATGCAGGAGTCGCACCCGTAAGGAGCGGTGGTGCACGAATTCGCCCTAGCTCAGGCAGTGGTCGACGCGGCGCTGCAGACAGCGGACCAGGCTGGTATCCGGCGCATCGTGCGGATCACGGTTCGGATCGGCGAGCTGCAGCAGATCGAGCGGGACTGCTTCGCCTTCGCACTCAACGAAGTGCTACCGACTACCGAACCGCGGTTGGTCGACGTTGCCATCGCGATCGAGACCGAGGCAGCGCGGTTCCGCTGTCGCCCCTGTGCACATGCCTTCGCGCTGCCCGATGTCCAACCGCTGGAGGGCGACAGCGAGGCGGAAGCCATCCATTTCATTCCCGAATTGGCGCATGCGTTCATCCGCTGTCCCCGCTGTCAGAGTCCGGATTTCGAAGTGCTCGCAGGGCGCGGCGTGATTCTGCAATCCCTGGAAGGGGATCAGTGAGTCATGGACCCCCGCCTGGCCGGAATCGAGCGCCGACTCGCCGAGGTCCGTCGCGTAATCGCGGTGACCGGAGGTAAGGGCGGCATCGGCAAGAGTTCAGTTGCCTCGATCCTGGCGCTGGTGCTGGCGGAGAGGGGGCTGCGCGTGGGCCTGCTGGATCTGGATGTCACAGCACCCACTGACCACATAATTCTTGGCGCCGACGACTCTGTTCCAACGGAGGAGTTCGGCCTGCAACCGCCGCAGGTCCATGGCATCCGCTTCATGTCCGTGAGCCAGTTCCTGGGCCACGAACCCGCGCCGCTGCGCGGCACCGACGTCACGAACGTCATCCTCGAACTGCTGGCGGTGACCTGCTGGGGCACACTCGACGTGTTGGTCATCGACATGCCACCCGGTCTCGGCGATGCCAGTCTCGACGTCGTTCGACTCCTGCGACGGGCCGAGTACCTCGTCGTTGCGGGGCGATCCCGCGTCGTCGTGGAAACGGTGCGGCGCATGTTGCACTTCCTCAGCGACCTGCGCGTCCCGATCTGCGGCGTGGTGGAGAACATGGCCCGGGAGCCGGGCGCTGTGGTCGAGGCGCTCGCCCGCCAATATGCTGTCCCCTATCTCGGTGCCCTGCCCTTCGACCCTCACCTCGAGGACGCGCACGGCCGCGCGGCGCACATCGGCCGCACGGCGATCGCCGTGGCACTGCGCGGCATGCGGGATCAGCTGTTCCCGCACTCGGCGGGCGGCCAGCACCCCGCTCCGTAGGCGGGCGCCCAGGAGCGCAGGGCATCTTGACTCCGGCGCGTTCGCCACACAAGCTGTGCGCTGGCCACGCCGAGACCGGCGGACAAGGAGGATCTCGAGATGCCCAATGACATGAACGCCGTCCGTGACGCGATCCTTTCGGGAAAAGCAGGAGCACCGGACTACTCCGCACTGGCGCTACCGAAAACCATGCGCGCGGTAACGACGCACAAGGACGAGATCAAGATGTTCGACGGCCTTGAAACCCGCCAGAAGGACCCGCGGCGCAGCCTGCATGTCGACGAGGTGCCGGTGCCGGAGCCGGGACCCAACGAGGCCCTCGTGGCCGTGATGGCCTCCAGCATCAACTTCAACACCGTCTGGACCGCGATTTTCGAACCGTTACCGACCTTCCAGTTCCTGGAACGCCATGCCAAGCGCAGCCCATGGGACAAGCGCCACGACCTGCCCTACCACATCATCGGCAGCGACGCGTCCGGGGTGATCCTGCGCACCGGGCCGGGCGTCACCGTGTTCAAGCCCGGCGACGAGGTCACCATCCACTGCAATTACGTTGACCTGCAATCTCCCGAGGGGCACGACGACTCCATGCTCGATCCCGACCAACGCATTTGGGGCTTCGAAACCAACTTCGGGGGCTTGGCCGAGATCGCGCTGGTGCGCGCCAACCAGCTCATGCCGAAGCCGGCGCACCTCACCTGGGAGGAAGCGGCCTCCATGCCGCTGGTGAATTCCACCGCGTACCGCATGCTGGTCAGCCACAACGCCACCCAGATCAAACAGGGCGACATCGTCCTCGTCTGGGGCGCCGTCGGCGGGATGGGCGGCTTCGCGCTGCAATACGTGTTGAACGCCGGGGCATTTCCCATCGCCGTCGTGTCCTCGGAGGAGCGGGCGAAACTGTGCCGCACCGTCGGCGCACGCTGGGTCATCGACCGCAATGCGGAGGGCTACCGCTTCTGGAATCCGGACGGAACGCAAAACCTCGGAGAGATTCGGCGTTTCGGAAAGAAGATCCGCGAACTCACCAGCGGCGAGGATCCCGACGTGGTCTTTGAACACCCCGGACGGGAGACGTTTGCCGCCAGCGTGTTCGTCGCGCGGCCCGGGGGCAAGGTGGTCACCTGTGCCTCCACTTCCGGTTTCATGCATGAGTACGACAACCGCTATCTATGGATGAACAAGAAGCGCATCATCGGCTCCCACTTCGCCAACTACCGCGAGGCCTGGGAAGCCAACCGGCTGGTGTGCAAGCGCGCCATCCACCCGCTGCTGTCGGAAACCTATCCGCTAGAGCAAACCGGCGAAGCGGCCTACCGCGTCCACCGCAACCTCGCCTTCGGCAAGATCGGTGTCCTCTGTCTGGCACCGGAGGAAGGCCTCGGTGTACACGATCCAGATGGCCGCGCACGACACATCGGGCAGATCAACCTCTACCGCAACGCCGCCAAAGGTGAATTCCGCCTGGTGAAGACGCAACCGTAAGGCGGACGAGCGGCCGGTTCGCGTGTGCCGAGGTCAGGCAGCTGAGTGCATGATCGATGAAATTCGCGATTCGTGTCCCCGCCAATTTCCTCTACCCCGCCCTCACCAGTCCGTGGGAAGCGCAGGTGACTGGCGCGGACACCATGCGCTTTGCGCGCGCCGTGGACGATTTCGGCTTCGATTGGCTCTGGGTCTCGGAACACATCGTCCAGGATCCCCGGCTGCTACCGTCCATGGGCGCGCGATTTTACGAAGGGCTGACAGCGATGACCGCGTTGCTGGGCGCGACCCAGCGGATCCGCGCGCTGAGCTTCATAGCGGTGCTGCCGTATCATCATCCCGTGGTGTACGCCAAGGCCATCGCGACGGCCGACGTGCTGTCGGGCGGACGCGTGATCATGGGCCTGGGCGTCGGCTACATGCGACGCGAGTTCAAGGCGCTCGGCGTGCCGTTCGAACGCCGCGGACGGCGCACCGACGAATACCTGCGCAGCATGAAGGAGCTGTGGACCAGCGACCAGCCGGTGTTTCACGGTGAGTTCGTCGATTTCGAGAATATTCTGTTCGAGCCCAAACCGATGCAGAAGCCACATCCACCCATCCTCGTGGGCGGCGATTCGCGGCCGGTGTTGCGCCGGGCCGCGCATCTCGGTGACGGCTGGCTCCCCTGGCTCACGCCGCGGCGCGACCTCGGTGCCTGTCTCACCTACATTCACGAGGAACGCGCCAAACAGGGCCGCACTGGCCCGTTCGAAGTGCCCATGCTCCTGGCCGACATGGACGAGGAGAACCGCCTCGACTTTGGCCGTTTCCGCATCCCGCGCACCCGCGACGAAATTCTACCCCTGATCGAGCGCCTCGAGGGTGACCAAGCCACGACAGCCGTGTTGCACCTCCCCGTCGGCACCTCGGGGATTGGTGAGTGCCTGGACTGGGCGGGGTGGTTCGCGCGGGACATCATCCCGCAGTTCAGAAGCGGCTCAGGCTGCTAGTCCCTGAAAAACTGCTTGGTGCTTGGTGAAATCGGCCCATATCGCAGCTTACCCTTGTTGCACAAGGGTAAGCTGCGCTCGTCGTTGGCGGCGCTCAAGGTGGCGAAAAGCGGTTTCAGATGAGGGTTCGAGATGCGGTCGTGTGGGAGGAACAACGGGCGCGGCTGGTGCCACGACTGGATCGCAACACTCTACCCGCGGATTGCTCGCGACCGATGATCGCGGGCAGCAGCACCTGTTCGATCAGACCCGTAATCTGTTCTACATCACCAACGTACGCGCCGACGGGCTCACCCCGTCGGAGGTGGCCTTCGAGGCCAACGATCGGTGCAACCAGGAGCACCTGATCGAGCAACTCAAGAACGGGGGTGCAGGCGCTGGGGATGCCCTCCGACGGCTTGGTGTCGAACTGGGCCCACGCGGTGGTCGCCACCCTCGCATGGAACTTGAAGATCTGATTGTCCATCCTGCTGCCGAAGCGTCTCGCCCGCGAGCTGCGGCGCAGGGAGACCCGCGTCCAATGGTTGCGACCTTCTACATTGCGCGGCTCTAGTGCGCCGCTTTTCACGTGGTGCTGGTCGGCGCCAGCAGGTGCGGCGCGCCTTCGCGCCTCGCCACACTCAAATTTCCGGTTCGGCGGCATGAAGGTTATCCCCCAAGCGCTTGTTTTGAGACTAGTGGATCAGCCGCCCTCTGCCTGGGCGCCGGCGACTGCGGACCGGCGCTGCCGGAAGCCGCTGTGCACCGCGAAGGCGAAGTTGTCGAGCACCGCGGGATCGAGAGGATCCCCGTTGAACGGGATGGTCACCGCCGGCAAGCCCTCGCGCTCGGCAACGTGAAAGAACTGCGTCTCGGCCAGCTTGCTGGGCATGCACTCGAGCGGCCCGACGTTGACCACGCCGTCGATCGTGCCTTGGCGCCACTCGTGAATGGCACCACCCAGCGTGAGCACGGCCTCGCCATACAGGTCGCTGCGCAGGTAGCGGGCTGACGCCGCCAAGGCCTGCTTGACAGTGCTGCGCTCGTGCCAGCCGAGGTGGCGGGCAAGCGCCTGGTAGGTCAGTTGCTGGGTGCGATGGAGCGTCGCCGTGCTCAGGTAGCTGCCGAGCGTGCCGCTCCGGCCGGCATCGCGATTGCACCAGTGCAGATACTCCAGCCATTCGTTGAATGGCGCTTGCCGGACGCGGATGCCGCGTTGCTCCAGCTTGTCGATGACGAAGTCGTTGGCGAACGGATCGCAGCGGACGTAGATCTCCCCGACCACGGCCACCGCTGGCAGCGCTCGCTCCATCTTGACGGCGGCATACGCCCGCCCGGCACGCTGCAGGATGTCGGCAATGCCGAACAGCCGGCCGGTCATCACCTGCAACAAGGCGTCGCGGGTGGCTGGTTTTCGGCGGGCTTCTTGCCGCGTCCGCTCGACGAGTTCCCCGGCGTACTGCGCGTAGACGGCCAGCGCGGCGCCCGGCGTGGCCTCCACCGGGCGGACGTCATGCAGCCCCTGCAACAAGACATCAATGGCGTTCCACCCGATTACGCACAGGGGGAAGATTCCCCCGGGGAAACCGTCGCCGTAGTTGCTTTCGACCGGTGACCACACGCGCACCCGGTCGGCCCACTGCTGCTGCTCCAACACGATCTTGTGCAGCACGTTGTAGACCCCAAAGCGGCAGGGCCCGTTGGCGCGCGGCATCGCAAAGGCGAAGCGGGTGTCGGTGGTGCGCTCGCGGTCCAGGCGCTGAAGCAGGCTGCCGAGGGTGAGGCACATCGGCACGCACTCCTTGCCGGAGGTATGGCGGCGGCCGATGCGTACCGTCTCCCGGTCCGGCATGGGCAAGCTCTCCGCCGGCACCCCGGCGCCAGTGAGCGCCGCAGCCAACACGTCCGCCCCCGGCCCAAGACGGGGGATGAGCACGACCTCGCCGCGCGCCCGAATGTCGGCCGGGTGCACCCGAGTGCCCTGGATGGTTTGAAAGTCGTTGGCGGGCGCGGCGGGGCGGGCGCCGAGGCGGTCCTGGTGGACGCAGTGCAGGAAGGCCTCGACGCGGGTTTTGGTGCCGGCGTCGCCGGAGTGGCCGTCGGTCTCGATGACGGCAAACGGGCGGCCCTGCATGATGTAGGCATAGAAGTGCAGACTGAAGCTGTCGGGCCCGCAC
>JAGDMS010000097.1 GCA_017860575.1 Deltaproteobacteria bacterium
ACGCTTCGTTGCCCGCGGAGGTTGTTGCGAAGGAGAAGGAAGCACTGCGCCGTGTCGTGACCGCCGACGGCAAGCCGCTGTTACCGTAACCCCGACGGCCTTCTCGTCCGCACCATCCGGCCGCGCAGTGGCGGCCTGTAACAGTTCTGTAACAATGGCACGCTATGCTGTGCACGCTGGAGCGGTTGTCCGGTGGACACGATTGAGCAACAGGCGCAGCGGATGAATGAGACGCCAGAAATTGGGGCGGCGAGGCCCGTGCCGGTAGCCCGGTCACGGCTACGTTCGTCCGGAACCGTGCCCCGAACGAACCTCGGAGACCGGGCCTTTCGCGCCCTTGTGTGTGCATTTGGGGTGGCGATTGTTGCGGTCCTCGCGTCCATCCTGCTGGTTTTGATTGTCGAGTCGTGGGATTCGATTCGGACCTTCGGTCTGAGCTTCCTCATCTCGTCGACCTGGGATCCGGTCTTTAAGCAATTCGGGGCATTGCCCTTCATCTACGGCACGGTCGTCGCTTCCCTCCTGGCCCTCTTGCAGGCGGTGCCATTGGGGGTCGGCACGGCCGTGTTCTTGACCGAGATTGCGCCCGGATGGCTGCGCACTCCGGTATCGTTTCTCGTCGAGTTCCTCGCGGCGATTCCCAGTGTCGTATACGGGTTGTGGGGCGTCTTCGTGCTGGTACCATGGGAGCGGACATACATCCAACCCTTGCTGGCCTCGCTGTTCGGATTTCTCCCCCTGTTTCAGGGGCCGAAGTACGGGATCGGCCTGCTGACCGCTTCCATGTTGTTGGCGATCATGGTCGTTCCGTACATCACTTCGGTAACGCACGAAGTGCTGCGGGCGGTCCCGAGCGCGCAACGCGAGGCGGCATTGGCGTTGGGTGCAACCAAGTGGGAAATGCTGCGCATTGCGGTGCTGCCGTACGGCCGCACGGGAATCATCGGCGCCGTCATGCTCGGTCTCGGGCGTGCAATTGGCGAGACCATGGCGGTCACCATGGTCATCGGCAATCGCGGCCAGATCTCCGCCTCGCTGTTCGCGCCATCGAACACCATGGCGAGCGTCATCGCCAACGAGTTCAGCGAGGCGACGTACGACCTGTACGTGCATGCCTTGGTGGAGATCGGCCTGGTCCTGCTCCTTGTCACCCTCATCATCAATGCGCTCGCACGCCTGTTGGTCTGGTCGGTCGCCGGGCCGGCTGGCGGTGCGCGGAGAGCATAGGTATGCGCGACACTCGGCGACGGCTGGTCAACCTCGCGGTGCAAGTGACCGCTGCCCTGTGTGCTGTTGCGGTACTTGCGCCGCTGGTGTTGATCTCCACGGACCTGCTGATGAAGGGGTTTTCGTCGCTCAACTGGGCGTTCTTCACCCAGTTGCCGAAACCAGCCGGCGAAGTTGGCGGCGGCATGGCCAACGCCATCGTGGGGACGATCGTGCTGATTGCTCTGGCCTGCGGGCTGGGATTGCCGGTCGGGGTGTTTGCGGGCGTGTATCTGGCGGAATACGGGCACGGGCGCCTCGGCTGGTGCATCCGTTTCGCGGCGGATGTCCTGATGGGCGTTCCGTCCATCGTTGTGGGGATATACGCCTACACGCTGGTCGTTCTGCCGATGCACGGTTTTTCGGCGTACGCGGGGGGATTCGCGCTGGGAGTCATCATGTTGCCGATCGTGACGCGAACCACCGAAGAGATGGTGAAGCTGGTTCCGGGGTCGTTGCGGGAAGCGGCGCTGGCCTTGGGGGTGCCGATGTGGCGTACCGTGCTGTGGGTGGTCCTGCGTACCGCGCGCGGCGGGATCATCACGGGCATCATGCTGGCGATCGCGCGCGTCGCAGGCGAAACCGCCCCATTGCTGTTCACGGCATTCGGAAACCAGTTCTGGCACCATGGCCTCAACGGGCCGATTTCGGCGTTACCCATGCAACTGTATACTTACGCCATCTCGCCGTTCGACGACTGGCACCGGCAGGCGTGGGCCGGCGCCCTGGTGCTGATGGGCCTCATTCTCCTGACGAGCTTATCGGTGCGGCTGCTTACGCGTGGCGGGTTTCGGGCTACGCTCTGACACGTCGATGAACAGCAAGCTTGAGACACGGAACTTGAACGCCTGGTTTGGGGAGCGGCATCACGCGTTGAAGGGGATTGACCTGACGGTGCCGGCGGGTGCCGTCACGGCGATCATCGGGCCGTCCGGCTGCGGCAAGTCCACGTTCGTCCGTTGTCTCAATCGCATGCACGAAGTCGTCCCCGGTGCCCGAGCCGGCGGGCAGGTGCTATTGGACGGCGACGATATCTATGCGCCGGGGGTGGACCCGGTGCGGGTGCGGGCGCGGGTGGGCATGGTGTTTCAGCGGCCCAACCCGTTTCCTACGATGTCGATTTTCGACAATGTCGCCGCTGGCTTTTGCTTGAATGGCTCCCGGCCGTCCCGGGCCGACGTTGCGACCATTGTCGAGCGCAGCCTGCAAGAGGCGGCCCTCTGGCATGAGGTCAAGGATAGCCTGAACGCCTCGGGGGTCAGCATTTCCGGCGGGCAACAGCAACGCCTTTGCATTGCGCGTGCCCTGGCGGTGGAGCCCGAGGTGATCCTCATGGACGAGCCGTGCTCGGCCCTCGATCCGATCGCCACCACCAAGATCGAGGAGCTCATTCGGCAGCTCAAGGAGCGGTACACCATCGTCATTGTCACCCACAACATGCAGCAGGCGGCGCGCGTGTCCGACTATACGGCACTGCTGTACCTGGGGACGCTGGTGGAGTTCGGCGCTACCGACCAGGTCTTCACCGCGCCCAAGAAGAAGGAAACCGAGGACTACATTACCGGCCGTTTCGGCTGATTCGAGCGAGGTGTCGGCAGTGTTGTACGAGAGTAAACCGCGGTCCGCCGTTGCGCGGAGCCGTCCAACTACCCGCGTCGTCATCACAAACACGTCGGGCGTCGCCTGCTAGGAGGTCGTGTGGAAGACCGATTGCATACCGATCGGCGCTACGAAGCCGAACTACGGGACGTCTCCCTCCGCGTGCTGGAAATGGGCGGTTTCGTGGAGAAGCAGATTGTCAACGGCATCACGGCGTTGGTCAACCGGGACGACGCGCTGGCGCGCCTCACCATGGAGCGCGACCACACCGTCAACCGGATGGAGGTCGAGATCGACGACCTGTGCATCCGCCTGATCGCCTTGCACCAGCCTACGGCGAAGGACCTCCGCTTGATCACCACCGGCCTGAAGATCACCACCGATCTCGAACGCATCGGCGACATGATGGTCAACCTTTGCGAGCGGACCATCGAGCTGAATCGGGAACCGCAGTTGAAACCGTTTATCGACATTCCGCGTATGGCCGAGGTCACACAGCTCATGGTACGTGAGAGCCTGGACGCGTTCGTGCGTGGCGACGTTGACCTGGCGTTGAAGGTCTGCCGCGATGACGACATCATGGACAATCTCAACGCCCAGCTCTTTCGCGAGTTGTTGTCGTTCATGGTCGAGGAACCCAGAACAATTACGCGCGCGATTCGTCTCCTGTTCGTGGCCAAGTATCTCGAGCGCATTGCCGACCATGCGACGAACATTGCCGAGATGGTTGTGTTCCTGGTGAAGGGGAAGAGCATTCGGCACGTCGACCAGCTTCCGAGCGCCGTATGACTGTGACGGACGGTTTCCAGGGGAACATCGAAGCGACCCGCCGAGCGGAGGCGCAGAGAGGCCCATCCTGATTGTCGAGGATCACGAGAAGATTGCGATCGTGTGAGCGGAGCCCACGTCTGGCGCCTGCGCTACCAGAAGCGCCAGATCAGAACGCCCGTTAGCGTGCCGACCAATGCCATGCTGCCGAGCGCACTTGCGACGTAGCGACCAAACATCCCCGCGCCCATACTCACCGCGATGGCGAGCTTCACCAGGGTGTTGGTGACCACAGCGATGGTCACGGCCGCAGCGGCGACCTGCCACCCGACCGACGCCTCGCCCATGCGTGAAAAGGCGATGGTGATCGCGTCCACGTCTGCCAGCGCCGCGCAGGCTGCCGCGACGTACATGCCGGGCGTGCCGAGGTAGCCTTTCGCGCCGGCAACAATAAGGACGATGGCCGCGTACGCGGCACCGAACGTAAGTGCCGGCTTGAGACTGAAAGGGTTTTTGACGGTCAGTTCTGGACCCTCCGGCGGAGTATCTGTGGCGCGCTTGTTCAGGAGTGTTGCGGCGATTGCGCCAGCCAGCGTCATTGCCACCAGCACGGGCATGAGGCGCGGGAGTATTGCGAAGTTGACTGCGCCCGCCAGCACGGCAACCCGGACGCACATGATAGTCGAAGCGAGCACGGTGGCGGCCGCGGCGGTTGGGGCGAGCGCGCGCGCTGCGCGCGCCTGGGTGGCCATCGCGACGGTCAGCGCCGTGCTGGAGACCAACGAGCCGGCGATGCCGGTGAGTGTCATGCCGCGCTGCTGTCCCAAGAGTCGTGTTGCTATGAACCCTGCAAAAGAGAGGGCGCTGACGAGGACGACGATGAGCCAGATCTCGAACGGATTGAGCGCCTGCCACGGGCCGTACCCGCGGTTGGGCAGCAGCGGCAAGATGATCACGGAAATGACCGCCAACTCGAGCGCTGCGGTCAGCTCCTCTTCGCTCAGGGCCCGCGAAAAGGCCTCGAGACGGGGCTTGGCGACCAGCAGGACGGCGACCCCGACGGCTGTGCCGGCCGCCACCACGAATTCGCCGGCACCGGCAAGCGCACCCAGCAGGAATGTCGTCAATGCTGCGATTTCCGTCGTCGCCCCAACACTCCCCGCGGCGGAAGCACGGAGGTAGGAGACCAGCGTGATGCTCCCGACGGCGAGAAAGCTGGCAATCAGGAGCGCGGGGCCGCTGACGTGGATGATGAGCATCGGAATGGCGCCAGCGAGTGCGATGAGCGGAAACGTGCGCACGCCAGCGAAGACACGCCGGGCTTTCCGTGTCTCTGCTCGCTCGCGCTCTAAGCCGATGAGGAAGCCGATCAGCGCGGCAACTAGGAGCCGCTCAAACGCCGGCCCGGTCAGGTTGATGGCGCTCGCCTCCATCACCCGGCCTTACCGGCCATCCAACGCAACTGTTTTGGCGTCACGAACCATTGCAATGTGCCCGTCTCCCGTGGAGGTATAGCGCTGAGCGCAATCGCCGCCACCCCGCCTTTGCGGAAGGGCAGCAGCGCCAGCGTCGTTGAGCCCGTCAGCAGTTGCGAAGCCAACTCGCCCAAATCCGGCTGGTGGCCGACCATGACCACCTGCTGCGCGCGTCGGTACGGCCGCAGCGCCTGCAGGACGTCCTCGGGGGGATGCCCGGGAGCCAGGGGCTGAAATAGTTCGACTGCGACCTTCGGTGCGAGCGTTTTCACCAGGAGCCGTGCGGTCTCCTCCGCTCGCCGCAACGGGCTCGACAGCACCACGTCCGGTTCGACACCCAGTCGTTTGAGACCGAGCGCGGCTTGCTGGAACTTACGCACGCCCTCGTCCGTCAGTTGCCGGTCGGGGTCGCCGGCCGTACTGTTCACCTCGGCGATCCCGTGTCGTACCAGATAGAGTATGTGGCTCACGACGCTTGCCTCGCTTTCGATTTGGCTGCCATGGCATTTTGCCACGCAACGAAGTCGGTCAGGGTTACCTCGAACATTTGCTTGCTTGCTCGATGCAGCCACTCCTTCGGACGGGCCTTCAAATCCCGGCGTACCGCATCAATGACCCTCTTGGATCCCAGATGGACGTTGGCGATCTCCCATCCCATGGCATGAAGCAGACGCCGCTCGTCCCTTTCCTTTGGCAGAGAGCTGAGTTCGATGCGACTACAGTCGGGAGCAAGGCGACGCACAATCCATCGGCCCCGCAGCCGGACGAAAGGATCCGGGCAGCGTACGGACTGGTCCAGGATCCGTTGATACAAGATCCTGTCCGACACCTTCCCCTGCCATATGTAGGCGGACGGCACCAGGGCTTTCGCTTCGCGTGCCACGCTGCCTCCGCGCCACTCGGCCAATGCCACGAAGCGCTGGCGGCCCAGGCTGCCCAATCCGGAGACGCGTTTCGCCAGGCGGTAAGGCAGGCCGGGCTCTGGGAGCATGCGCTCCAGCGCCCTGACGGCGCTCTTCGGCACCGCGCTCCTGGTAGTAGGCAGGGCAGCCATTTTCCGCCAGAAATGTACGGGATCCCGTAACTCACCCGTGGCGGTTGCACGCAGCCAGCCGAAGTGCTCGGAGGAGAGGACGAACGGTTGGCCGCCCGCGGCCAGAGCGTCGGTGTAGCCGGTCACAATTGCGTCGCAGGCCTCGCTCGCGGTCAACGCCAGGTGGGCGGCGGCAATGGCGAGGCGAGCGCTGGCCGCCAGGCGGACGAGATCGATGGTGTACGGCATCAGATGGGCCTCGTCAAAATCGTTGATGCCCCAGATGAGGCGTCCTTCGATGTCCCGCCAGGTGCCGAAGTTCTCGACGTGAAGGTCGCCTACGGCCAGAACAGCGGGCGCCGTCGCCGCGGCGCATGTCTTCCGCCAGCGTTGCACCCAGCGGTAGAAGGTGGCCCGAAAAAACGAAAAGGCATCAGCCGCCATCGCCGCATGTTTCAGCGCAATGTCGGGCCTGACCACCGGCGTGCGGTCCGCGAGCCAGGCCTCGTAACGGTGGGTTGCCTTCGTAATTTTCACGGTCAGCGTCCCCCTGGCTCAACGGACACCACAGGCACAGCAGACGGGTGTGCTCAGCCTCTCTCCGGTTCCGTTGGCGGCCCCCCGATGGCCTCGGCACTTTGCGGAGGCTCGGCGGATTCGACCCCGGGGGGCGTCGGCTCGGTGGGTGCGCGCGGTTCAGGCGGTAATTGTGGTTGGCCCGAATCGCCGCCACCCCCGGGCGTCGCAGCGCCAAGTTCAGTGAGTTTCTCCAGCGCGAGGCGAAACTCCTTGCGGGTGCGCTTGCGCGCAAACCGTTCCCAGGTGCGTTGGAAGTCCCGGCACTTGTCCTCAGCCACACGCAGGGCGCTGCTGGCGACCGCGCCCAGAGTGAGCAGACCGGCCGCCCCCTGCTGTGCGCCCGGACCTTCCGCGTACTGTCGTACGATCTCGGCGGTCACGATCGCATCGTGGTAGGTGCCGAGGAGATCCTGGAGCTCGACGAGGTGTTTCACCAGGCGCCGGCCGCGTTTGCCGATGAGCTCTTGCAGGAACTCGAGGAGGTAGCGCAGTCGCTTGGCGCGAATGCGGAGCGCATGCAGATCCTCAGGAGTGGGTGCGCCGCGCACATCGGCGCCGCGCTTGAGCAGGCGGCGCAGGGCACGCTCGATTCCCTGCGCCCCGGCAGCCGCAATCCGGTCCCGCGCGGCGGCGTCCTGCGGGCGCGTTCGTGCCGGCCCATACGCGTAGCCTTCCAAACGAATGAGCAGATCGAAGTAGCGCTGCGATTCGAGTCCGGCAAGCAGCTCGCTGCGCAACCGGGCGCGCTCCGCCTGCAGGTATTCGCGGAGACTCACCAGGCCGGCGCGATGGCCGAGCGGTAGCGCCATGCTGTGCTGGTGGAGTCGGGCGAGTTGCACGTCGAGGTCACGTACCCCGCTACTGATCTGGCCAAGCCAGTGGAGTTCTTCGGTGAACTGCTTGTGCAGGCGGACCGGAAAGGCGGGGGCGAACGCCCGCACGGCGGCGCGCAGCCGCCGCACCGCGACCCGCAGGTCATGCAGCGCCTCGGGATCGTCGCCGATGCGGGTGCCGGGATCGTGCTGCCGCAAACGGCCCAGATGCCGGCAGACGATCTTGCGTGCCGCGGTCTCAACGGTGTCATGGGCCAGGATCACCGGATCGCCGACCGCAACTACGGTCGCCCCGAGGCGTGCCTTGAAAGCCGACGTCAATGCCGAATCAGTTTGCGGGGCCAGGCCGCACTCCTGGCGGAGGAGGTCCGCTACGGGGGTGAGATCGTCAACGCCACCGTCGGTGGGACGAAGGGTCACTTCCAGGTAGTACGCGTATGGTTGCTGTGCATCCGGTGCGTACACGCGTATCCGGTCCAACGTCAGCGCCGCGATCGCGGGTGCGTCGTTGCTGGCAGCCGACGCCACCACGTCGATGCGCCGCCGGTTCACTTCGATCCGCAGGATCGCATGCAGGGGCCGTTCCGCCACCAGCGCGCGCAGGCGGACACGTAGCGGTCCGTCGGGCAGGGGAAACGGCAGCTGCGGACGTTTCGCCAATGGCGCGTCCGCTACCAGCGCTTGCGGTTCCATGCCACCGGTGTTGCCGAACCGGTCGACGATGGCTTCCCAGTGTCGTGCCCGTCGCTGCAAGCGTAGGGCGACACCGGAGCGTGTCAGGGTCAAATCCGGCGTGTCGAGGTGGATGGCGTGCAGCCGGACGGATTCGTGGAAGCGCAGACGGTAGGGTCCCAGGGCGGTCCGCTGCGCGAGCGCGCGCAGATCCTGGTCGCGTGCGGCTGCGAAGCGAACGTCGTCCGCAACGGTGGGACGGTCATCCATGCGACCCTCGCCCAGGGATGTGCGTGCGCCGGTCGCCTCGTACGGAACGAATCGACTTCCGGATAGATCGAACTTCACTGAACGTGAAAAGAGGACTCAAGAGCACCCAGCCGCGCGCCCTCGCGCATTTGAACTACCACTTCTCCATACCTTTCTGTCCTATGTCAACGACAGCGGGGTGACGGCAATGCAGGGGCGCGTCACGGGCACGTCCTGCCGGCGGGCACGCGCACACGCAGGGCCTGGGGTAGTATGCGGAGGTGGGCGTCTGTCGTGCCGGGTTGTTCGCCATCAATTTCGAGGGGCAGGCCTGCCGCGTGCACCTCGACGATCCGCCCGCGCACATACTGAAGGGCGGGATGCCCTGGGTGCGTCCCGCGGTACGCGCGTGGCAGCAATGACAGGAGCAGCGTGTGCTTGGGGACGGCGGGGAGTACAAACACGTCGAAGAGTCCGTCGGCCATTTGCGCCATCGGAGCCAACCGCATCCCGCCGCCGCCGAACCGGCCGTTGGCGATCAACACCATGTGGATGGGGCCCTCGGTTACCGTCGTGCCGTCGACCACGATACGTGCGGGTCGGCTCTCGAACGTCATGATCGCCCGGGCCGCGCCGGCGAGATAGGTGGCGAAGGCCCCGAGGACCTTGGGTGCCCGGTTGATTTTGGCGGTGGCGAGCGCACCGATGCCGACATCTGCCACATTGACGAAATAGCGGGTGGCCCGGCCGCTGCCGACCTGGTATTCGGCCACACCGACGTCGATCGGGCAGACGTGTCCCTGCGAAAGCGCGGCGACAGCGTCGGCCGTCTCGCGCACGCCAATGCTTCTGCCGAAATCGTGGCCGGTACCCATCGGCAGGACGGACAGGACCGCCTCGGGAGCGAGCGCCGCACCGTCGCGAAAGAATCCGTTGGCGATCTCGTTGGCGGTGCCGTCGCCGCCGACGCTCAACAACTCGCCGGTGCCGGTGGAGAGGAGTTCTCTGGCGATGCCCGTAGCCTGTCCGGGAGTGGAAGTGACATGTGACCGCACCGTCCAGCCCAACTTCTCCAGCTGCGAAACCACGCGCGGCCACTGGCGACGGGTTCGCCCGCCGCCGGACATCGGATTGACGATTGCATGAAGTTCGCGCGGCACGCAGCCCCTTCTCGGCCTCAACCTTTCCGCTTGGAGGACATGGCGATGCAACCGGGTGGCCCAGGAACTTGCGGACGGTGCCTCGTCAGCCGGCGCGCAGCGGCGGCTTTGCCGCACGGCGGGCGACCCCTTTGGGCCTGCGTCTCTTCAAGCGGCCGGCCTCGCGCTGTCGCTTCTCCGCAAGTTCGATCAGGACCTGCTGACAGCTCTTGTAGGTGCCGCGAGGGGCATGCTGCACATACTGACCGTCCGCCTGCATCTCCCATTCCCCCCGATTCCCGCTCAGTTGGGTGTCCAGCACGGTGCGGAGATCGCGGCGCAGCAGCGGATCCTCGACGGGAGCGACGACCTCGACGCGGCTTTCGAGGTTGCGTTTCATACAATCCGCCGAGCCGATGAAGTACTCTTCCTCTCCCCCGTTCCGGAAGTAAAAGATGCGTCCGTGTTCCAGGAAACGCCCGAGCACACTGACGACGCGCACGCTTTCGGAAAGCCCGGGGAGACCGGGACGCAGGCGGCAGGTGTCGCGCACGATCAGGTCAACGCGGACGCCCGCTTGCGCCGCCGCGTACAGCGCCTTGGTGATGTCGAAGTCCTCCAGTGCATTGACCTTCATTTGAATCAAGCCCGGAGAATCGGGGGTGTGCGCCGCCATCTCACGTTCGATCTTGGAGAGCAGTGCCTTCTTGAGCGGCTTCGGTGCCGGCAGGAGCTTGCGGTATGTCCGCTTCGGCCGATAGCCCGTGGTGAGGTAGTTGAACAGTTCTGTGAGATCGTGGCCGATGTCGTCGTCGCAGGTGAGCAGGCCGAAATCCGTGTAGAGGCGCGCCGTGTCGGGATGATAGTTCCCCGTGCCGATGTGCGCGTAGCGCCGCAGGCCGTCGAAGTCCTGGCGCACGACGAGGATGACCTTGCAGTGGGTCTTCAATCCCACCACCCCGTAGGTTACGTGGATGCCAAAATCTTCGAGGCGATTGGCGAACTGAATGTTTGCCGCCTCGTCGAACCGTGCCTTTAATTCGACCACGACTGCCACCTGCTTGCCGTTGCGAGCAGCGGCGCACAGGTAATCCAGGATCTTCGAATCGCTGGAGGTGCGGTACAGCGTCATCTTGATGGCGCGGACCTTCGGGTCTTCGCTGGCCTCGCGCAGCACGCGCTCCACCGAGGTGGCAAACGACTCGTACGGATGCTGCAACAGGATGCAACCGGCATCCCGGATGATGTGGAAGACGTTGCGCACTTCGCGCAGGCGCGGGTTGTCGATGGGGTGGTGCGGGGGATCGCGCAGGGCGGGCACGTCGAGCGTGGCGATCTCCATCAGGTTGCGCACCGCCATCATGCCGTCCACGTCAAACACGTCGGTGCGCTCGTTCAAGCCGAGTTCCGCCGCCAGCATGCCGCGGTGCACGGGGTTCATGCCGGCACTGACCTCAAGGCGGACGATCGGGGCGAAGCGCCGGTCGCGCAGTTCGGACTCGATCATGGCGAGCAGATCGTCCGCTTCTTCCTCGTCGCGTTCGGTGTTGGCATTGCGCGTCACGCGGAAGAGCTCGCACGTTTCGATATCCATCCCGGGGAACAGCAGGTCCAGATTGTGGGCCATTACGTCTTCCAGAGCCACGAAGCGGTGTACATCGCCCACACGCACCAGCCGCGCAATCCCCGTGCCAACCGGCACCTTCACTCGTGCCAGCTGCGGTTCTAGATCACCGGGATAGTGCAACGTTACCAGCAGGTTGAGCGAAAGGTTCGAGACGAACGGAAACGGATGCGCCGAATCAAAGGCCTGTGGCGTGACCAGGGGAAAGACGTTCTTCAGATAGTACTCGCGCAGCCCCGCACGCTCGGGTGCCGTGAGTTGGTCGTAGGTGTGTACCTGGATGTTCTGCTGCGCCAGCAGCTCGAGTAACTCGCGCAGCACCGCTCGCTGCACCCGTTCGAATTCCGCGGTGGAGGCGATGCACTCTTCGATCTGCTGCTGTGGCGTACGCCCGTCGACGGTGCGTTCGTGCAGCCCGGCGGCGACCTGTTGCTTCAAGCCGCCGATCCGTTTCATGAAGAACTCGTCGAGATTGGAGGCGGTGATCGCCAGGAACTTGACCCGCTCGAGCAACGGGTTGCGACTGTCCTGCACCTCGTGCAGAACGCGGCGATTGAACTCCAACCACGTCAGCTCACGGTTGAGGTAGAGTTCCGGCGTGTTCAGGTCGTAGTGGGGTGTCTGCGCCGCCGCTGCTCCGTCTGCTTCCGGTGCGCTGGGCGCGGTCTCATCACGAGTGCCGTTGCCGGCACCCGGTCTCTCCTTGGCCTCTACGGAAGCGGGGGCAGGTCCGTTGACGGCGCTGTCTTCGATCAAACTGTTGTCGAGCGTGGTTGACATGTTGTGGTGGGCGGCGCGTGCCCGGCCCCCTCCTTCTTGGCAATTAGCCCGAATTCCCGCTGAATTCCAGCTGAGTTGCTGAAGGCACGCAGGCGGTGGGACTGCCGCACACGGCGTCAAGCGGGAAAGACCTCAACCGGTATCCCGTTCAGAACGCTGTTGCCAGACGGCTCGTCGAGAAGCAGTTCATCCGCCAGTTGGTTGACATTCACCCCCGGTTGCAGACGGGCGGCGACGGACAAGCGAGTGCCGGGAGCCGTGTGGCCGAAGCCATGGGGGAGGCAGACGACACCTGGCATCATTTCATCACTGATTTCGACTTCGGGGGAGACCTCACCGACACGCGAACGCACCCGGGCACGTCCGCCGCTCCGCAGGCCGATGCGCTGCGCGTCCTCGGGGTGAATGAGCAACGTGCAACGATTGCGCCCGCGGGCGAGCGACTCCACGTTGTGCAACCAGGAGTTCATGTTGCGGAGCTGCCGCCGGCTGACGAGGACGAGGCCGGGGGCCGTCGCGTACCTGCCCAGCGCCCGCTTGAGCCGTCCGACGTCGCGCACCAGCAGGTCGTGCGCAAGCTGGATGCGACGGCCCGGCGTCCGCAAGATGTCTGGCAGCCGCGGCTGCAGCGGGCCCAGGTCGATGGCGTGCGGCACGTGCTGAACCTTCGCGAGGGACAGGCCGTCGGCAGTGTCGTCGAAGCCGTCGCCGTAGGGTCCGGCGCGCAGGAGAAGGTCGATGAAGCGCTCCGGGCCGCGCACGTTGCCCAGCTTCGCCCGTGCCATGTCGGGCGTCACAGCGGCGCAGCGGGTGCCCGGCTGGCCCACCACCGCCGCCAGCATGCCCTCGAACATGAAGTCATCGTAACTCTCGAGCGTCGTGTCGTTCAGTCGGGCGGCGACCTCCATCAGTACGGCCCAGTGCGGCTTGGCGTCCGCCGGCGGGGTGACGACGCGGGGCGAGTAGCGCACCATGTTGCGGACCGATGTGGTCTGGAACAGAAAGTCGAAATTGGTGTCTTCGAACGCGGTCGTGGTCGGGAGAATGACGTCCGCATGGCTCGTCGTTTCGTTGAGATAGATATCGATCGACACCATGAAGTCGAGGCTGGCGAGGGCGCGCGACAGCCGCTCGCCGTTTGGGGTTGAGAGCACCGGATTGCCAGCGGCGGTGATCAGCGCGCGAACGCGGTCCTCGCCGGCGGAGTCGATCTCCTCGGCCAAGACCGCCACGGGGAGTTGGCCATCGAACTCCGGAAAACCGCGGACGCGGGAACGGAAGCGGCCGTACGGCACCGGCCCGGTGTCCTGCGCGACCGGTTCCCCTTGGCCGGTTGCCGGACGGGGAAACATCAGGCCGCCGGCCCGGTCGAGGTTGCCGGTGAGCAGGTTCACGGCATCGACCAGCCAGCTGGCCAGCGTGCCGAACTCGACCGTGCAGGTGCCCAAGCGGCCGTAGCACACGGCGCGCTCGGCGGCGGCAAAGTCACGCGTCAGGCGGCGAATCGTCGGGGCATCGATGCCGGTCGCAGCGGCCACGGTTTCAGGGGGGAAGTCGCGCGCCAGCTCTCTGATCGTGTCGAGCCCGTCGGTGAAATCGGCCAGCCGACCTGGACGCACGAGCCCTTCCTCGAACAGCGTGTGCACCATGGCAAACAGCAGGAGGGGGTCGGTGCCGGGCCGGATGAACAGATGTTGGCTGGCCAGCTCCGCGGTTTCGGTGCGCCGCGGATCAATGACCACGCTGCGTCCGCCGCGCGCGTGCAAGGCACGCAGCCGTGCCGCCATGTTCGGTGCCGACATGAGGCTCCCCTGCGAAATCAGCGGATTGCCGCCGAGACAGAGGAAGAAGTCCGTACGGTCCAGGTCGGGTATGGGGAAGAGCCAAGCGTCGCCGTACAAGATCCGGCAGCTCAGATTCTTGGGCCACTGGTCGACGGTGGCGCCCGAGAAGATGCGCTGCGACCCCAGTGTGCCGATGAACATCGTCGTCCAGAGCATCGCGCCGACGTTGTGGCCGGTCGGGTTGCCGATGTAAGTGGCGACGGCGTCCGGCCCGTGCGCAGCGCGGATCGCCTTCAAGCGCGAGCCGACGAGGTCGAGCGCCTCGTCCCAACCGATCTCCGTGAACCGGTCGCCGATGCGCCGCAGCGGCCGGCGGATCCGATCCGGATCCTCGTGCACGGCTTGTGGCGCGAAGACCTTGGGGCAGAGGTAGCCGCGGCTCCGCGGGTCGTCCTCGTCCCCGCGAATCGCTACGACCTTGTTGGCGTCGCGGTCGACGTCGACCACGATGCCGCAGCTGGCTTCACAGATCGGGCATGAGCGGTGCACAGTTTCGATGGCCATGCCCGCATATCGAGTCAGAGTGCGCCGAATGTCAAGAAATATCGGGCATCAGGAGATCACTCAATCACGCGGGCGGCGTGGAACCCTTCCCAGATGGCGTTGAGAATGTTGCGCGACCGGGTGCAGTCGCCCACCGTCACCACCTCCGGAGCCGCATCGTCCACGGCGTCGCGCACGCTCAACTCGGCGGCGTAGCCGGTGGCGATCACGATGGTATCCGCCGGCAGTTCCAGCCTTTTCCCCTCACGTTCGACCGCGGCGCCGCTCTTCGTGACCTCCAGCAGCTTCGTATTGGTCAGCGATTCCACCTGGTGTTCGGCCAGCAACGCATGTACAGCGAGGATGGTGTTGGTGTTCCTGCTCTCCGGCATCAGCTGGCCCACCATTTCGACGATCGTGACCTTCTTGCCCTGCTGCGCCAGATAGATGGCGGCCTCGCAGCCGCAAAGGCCGCCGCCGATTACCGCCACGCGCTGGCCGACTGGCTTGACCCCTTCGAAGAGCTGCACGGTGTTCATGACGTGGTCCATGGTCACGCCGGGCAGGTTCGGCAGATTAAATTTCGAACCGGTGGCCACAATTACCACGTCGGGTTTCTGGCGCTTGACCAGGTCCACGGTGACGTCCTGATTCAGTTTCACCGTGACGCCGGCCTTCTCCACCTGCGTGGTGAGATAGCGGAGCAAAGGTTTGAGGTCGCGTTTGAATTCCGGGACGGCGGCGACGCGCAGCTTGCCCCCGAGTTCGCCGCTTTTCTCCCAGAGCGTCACTTCACATCCCCGGGACGCCGCCACGCGAGCCGCTTCCAACCCGGCGGGGCCGCCACCGATGACGAGCACCGACTTCTTCTGCTCGATCGGCTTCACCTGGTAGACGCTCTCCATGCCGACCTGCGGGTTCACCGTACAGCTGATGTAGGACACGGTCCGCAAGCAGCCTTCGTTGCAGCTGATGCACGGCTTGATGTCATCGAACCGGCCGGCCTTCGCCTTTTTCGCCCAGTCGGGGTCGGCCAGCAGCGCACGCCCCAGCGCAATGAAATCGGCCTTGCCTTCCTCCACGACCCGCTGCGCGAGTTCGGGATCGCCGAGCTTCCCGTGTGCGATCACCGGGATCTTAACCACGGGCTTGACGGCTTCCGCCAGAGGGATCTGGCAGCCCGATTGCTCGTACATGCTCGGGATCACGCGGTACCAGACTTCATAGCAGCCACCATCGACGTGCAGCGCGTCCACTCCCGCTTGCTCTAAGCGGCGTGCAATTTCGAGACCCTCGTCGAGCGTGCGGCCTCCCGGGATGTAGTGGTCCGGCGTGAACTTGTAGAGTATGGGGAAGTCGTTCCCGACGGCCTGCCGGGTGGCGGCGATGAGTTCCATGGTAAAACGCATGCGGCCATTCAGATCTCCGCCGTACGCGTCGGTGCGCTTATTCCAGAGTGCGCTTTGGAACTGATCGATGAGGTA
>JAGDMS010000574.1 GCA_017860575.1 Deltaproteobacteria bacterium
CAACTCATAGCTGCGCAAGGTCTGCACCCCCGGCAACCAGCGTATCCAGTCACGCTGATCGGGGGCGTTCTGCGGGCGCGCGATGCGACCCGGTTCCGGTTGGGGAGAGGAAAGGGGGCGAGTCGCTCATCTGATCAATCCTGCCTGATGTGTCCCACGATGAATCACAGCCCACATCACCGCCGGCACACCAGTGCCCACCGCATCAAGTCGCAAGCGCCGGGCCTGGATCAACTGGTTATAGGCGCCCAAGGTTTCTCCGTGCAGAAGCTTCTGGCCTTCGGTCACCGATTGAACAGGCGATAGCAGAGGACACAAAGAAGGAACTCTCTGCTAACTCGGCTGCCTCCTGTTGAAGTCTTGGTTTCACAGGCCTGCTCCTGGCAGGATCAACCGGCCTATGCCGTCGCTGACTTTCAGCTCGTGGAAATTGATGAGCAGCCCAAGCGGTACCTTCAGCAACTTCATGTAGCTCAAGAGTTGCGTTTTGTGGATCGGGATGACCCTCTCCACGCTCTTCGCTTCCACCAATACGCAACGTCCCGACCAGTAGATCGACGCGGAGCCGCTCTTCGCGCGTGAAGCCTTGGGATTCAATCAGCACCGTCTGCTGACTCACGCAGTTCAAACCGCGCAACTTAAGTTCTTTCATGAGGCACCATTCGTAGATGGCTTCAATCAGCCCCGGTTTTTTGTCGCGATGCACCTCGATGGCCGCACCAATGATGCTCTCGGTCAGCCCAGATGCTTTTTCAAATAAAGGAGGCATAGTTTTTAACACGACGAAACAGAGGGGGTGAGTGCTAGCGTCAGTTAAAAATCGGGTGGTGACCGCTCAGGAGGTTGAGACGCTTTGGCAAGCGGACATCTCAACGCGGAGAGGAGGAGCCACCCATGCGGAAAGTACGACGGATTCGACGGACAGGGCAAGGCCCGAAGGTGATTGGTGAGCAGCTGCGAGCGACTCCCCCCTCGGCGGTCGCCATCCGGAACACCGCATGCGCTCCCAGTCGCCCCGCAAGCTCGGTCAGCACGCGCGTGGACCACTCATCCCGGCCAGCATGCCGGCCCACGCCCGCTCAATCAGCGAGCGGCTGATTTCCATGCATCGACCGCGCACTCATTCGCACCCAAGTCCCTGGACGATGGTTGGCCTAGAAATGAAACGCCCCGTGACTCAGTGGAATCACAGGGCGTCTTTCAGTTGCGGGGGGAGGATTTGAACCTCCGACCTTCGGGTTATGAGCCCGACGAGCTACCGGACTGCTCCACCCCGCGGCAAGAGTGAAATGGATAGCCGCGTGCTCAGCGGAAGTCAACGGGCGGGAACAGGTGTACGACGGCATGCCGATCAACCGCGGACGGCACCTGTCGCGGCCTGTTTTTGGAAACCGCCTCGCCTGGGGTGCCGAGTCTCCCCTGCGCACCCAAGTTGTCGGCGGGGGTTTCTTATCCGCCGCCGGCTTTGCTATTAACCGGGCCTCACGGGACGACTCGCGTGGCAGTGAGCGCACGCCGGGTTCGTGGTCCGCGGAGGTGGCCCGTGCGAGAGGAGGTCCGTGTGCGCACCGTAATTCGTTCTTTCGTCCGGCTGGCAGCCGCCCTGCCGCTGCTGGCGGCATTGCTTGCCGGCACCGCACACGCCGATCCGGCGACCGTCGGCATTCTCGTGGTCAAGGAACATGGCGTGAGCAGTCCGTCCCTGGTGCAGCCTCACCTCGACCGCTTTGTTGCCATTGCCGCGAAAGAAAACGGCTGGACCGACGCGAAGGGGCAGTACTACAACAACCGCACCGCCGCCGAGGCCTTCATCGAGAACCAGCATCCGCATTACGGCATCTTTTCGCTGCCGGCGTTCCTCGCCATGCGGGCGAAATATCACCTGGAGGTGATCGGACAGGTGGCCGTGGCCCTTGCCGGGGGCCGGCAGTACTATTTGATCAGCAAGACCGCCGCGGATCTCGCCGGTTGCAAGGGAAAGACTGTGGCCAGCGACCACACTGACGACAAACAGTTCATCGAGCGTGTCGTGGCGGGTGGCAGGTTTGCGCTCGCCGACTTCACGGTGGTGCAGACGCAGCGGCCGCTGCAGACGATCAAGAAAGTGATGACGGACGAGGCCGTCTGTGCCCTCATCGACGATGCGCAGCTGGCGGAGTTGCCGCATCTCGAAGGGGCGGACGGACTCCGCACCGTGTGGAAGAGCAGCGAGCTGCCGCCGATGGCCGTCGCCGTCTTCCCCGCGGTGCCGGCAGCGGAGCGGGCGCGATTCCAGGAAAATCTCGCTCGCCTGTGCGACAACGACGGGCAGAGCGCCTGCACCGAGGTCGGGATCGTCTCGCTCAAATCCGCCGGTGCCGCTGGTTGGCCGTCGCTGTTCATCGGCGCCTGTCTGTGCCTCACCTCAGCCTGCGCCGTCCGCCGCACCGCCGTCCGTCCCGAGCTCACCGCAGCGGCGGATCGGCACGACGCGGTGGCGGTGTCCGATGCGCTTGAAGCGTTGATCGACGCGCAGCAAGACACGCTCGCGGATCGCCAGTACGCGTACGATGTCGTACGCGTTGACCAGGAAGACACCGCCCCGGTCCTGTTTGCGCGGGCCGCCGTGACCGGCCGGCTGGTGCAATTGAAGGGACTCCTCGGCGCGCACCTGGTCCCGGAGATCGAGCGCTGCGCACGACGCAGCCGCGATCTCGACCCAGACTTTCGGGATGGCGCGGCAACGCGGCTTCTCGGCACCTTGTACGTGCTCGCCCCCGCCGCCGTGTTGGAGCACGGCAATTCCGAGGCCGGCCTCGAACTGCTGGAGGGCCTGGTGCAACGGCATCCGGAGGCGATCGAGAATCACTTGCGTCTCGCCGAGGCCTACACGGCCCTCGGCGACCCGGCTCCCGCCGCTCCCAATCTCTGCCTGTGTCTGGCCCGCAAGGCGGAGCTCCACGCGGATGACCAACGGCTGCTCCAGCACATCGTGAACGACGCACGACTGCCGCCCTGCGCGCCGACTGCGGACGGTGTGCCCTGAAGGCAACCGCATTCAACCCGAGTCGACAGTCGAGAGGTGGTGGTCTGCGCCTGCGACGGCCATGGAACGCTTCGTTGCCATGAACGCGGCAACCACATTCCCTGCGCGTTGTTTGGGTACCCTCTCCACTCTCGACTCTTGACTTTCGACTGCAAGAGCTTCGGCTCAGGACTGGGGCGTGTCGCCCTGCACGTCCGGCCGGGCGCGAAACAGGATCCACAGGGCCGCCGGGAGGGCGGTGAAATCCGCCACCATCGATAGCACAAACGCCAGTGCCGCTAGGACGCCAAACTGACGCACGGGGGGCAGGTCGCCGAGCCCGAAGGCGAGAAAGCCGCCGGCGTTGATGAGCGTCGCGAAGAGGATGGCCCGGCCGGCGATGTGCAACGCGTGCCGCAACGACGCCTCGACCGTGCCGGTCTGTCGCTTCTCGAGGAAATGATAGAAGAAGTGGATCTGGTCGTTCTCGGAGGTGCCGAGCACCGTCGAGGCGATTAGGATGGTCGCGATGTTGAGCCGCATGCCCGACAGCCGCATCACCAGAAACATCACGAGGATCGCGAAAATCGACGGAATCATGGCCATGATCCTGGCGGTGCCGTTGCGGAACACAACCAAGAACGCGGCGAAGATGATACCGACGGTCAATAGGAAGCTCTCGACCAGCGTCGGCACCAGGTTCTGCGCCATCTTGGCGTGCAGCGGATTCAACCCAACCGTCTTCAGTGTGAACTGACGCAGGGC
Source organism: Deltaproteobacteria bacterium (assembly GCA_017860575.1). Classification (GTDB taxonomy): domain Bacteria; phylum Desulfobacterota; class Binatia; order HRBIN30; family HRBIN30; genus JAGDMS01. Next base: position 3,770 of record JAGDMS010000574.1, read on the forward strand.
TGGGTTGTCCGTCACGGCGTCCTGCCATTGACGCCGGATGGACTCATTGAGCCGCTCAAAGCTTTCGTGCTCGGCGCCGCGCGTGATCACCGTCATCTGTGTCTGCGCCAGCGCGTGGGGCTGCAGGAAGCGCTGCAGCAGCGGCTCGCTGGAGAGCTGCCCCTCGAGGTCGCCGGCCAGCTGCTCCACCGCCTCGGCATCGGTCGGCCAGCCGTCGCCCGCGCCCGCGATATAGCGCATCAGCCGCAAGATCATCGTCAGGTCGACCGCCGCGCCGACCTCGGGATCCCGCTCGATTCGTCGCTGGAAACTGTGCAGGCCCGTCAGCACGTCCGGCTCGGACACACTGCCAAGCGGGCCCTTGAGCCACACCTGCGTGATCGACAGGCCGGGGATGGCCGGCTGCAAACGCTTGATGTCGCGGTACAGCGACGAACCGTGATCCATGTACTCCACCGGGTCGGTGAGCACCGGCATCGGTCCGACGATCCCCGGTGCGCCGAACAGGGCGACCGCACCGAGGGCCGTCAGCA
>JAGDMS010000280.1 GCA_017860575.1 Deltaproteobacteria bacterium
GCCGGAATTGCCCATCCTGGAAAAGATCCTCCGCGCGACAGCGGTCTACTGCTTCCTGCTGGTCGGGCTTCGACTGACCGGGAAGCGGCAGATGGGACAGATGTCGTCGTTCGATCTGTTGTCCTGCTGATGATCAGCGACGTGCGCAAAATGCCATGATCGGCCTCGATAACTCCGTTTTGGGCGGATGCATTGGCGCCGCCACCATCCTGACGCTCAACTACGCCCTCACCCGGCTGCTGTTTGCCAACAAGAAGGCGGAGCGTTGGCCGGAAGGAGCGCCGACCGTTCTCATCCATAACGGCAGAGTGCTCGAGCAGAACCTGCGCCGTGAGCTGCTGACTCACGACGAACTCATGGAGGCACTGCGCCGGCAAGGCATTCTGGCCGTCGAGGAGGTGCGTGTTGCGCTGCTTGAAGAGACCGGCGCGATGACGGCCGTGCGCAGGGGGGGCGGCGAAGGAGCAAAGGGGCCAGCCGCTCACCCCTGACCCCCGCCCCCGGTTTCAATCCGCTAGGGACAACGCCTGACGCGGGCAGCGACGGACCGCCGCCTCGACCTTCGCGCGCAGTTCGGGACCCGGATTCTCGATGCGCAGGTGCGCCCGGTCGTCCTCCTTGACTTGAAACACTTCGGGGCAGACCCGCTCGCACACGGCATTGCCTTCACACCGGTCGTAATCGATCACAATCTTCATGATGGCTCGCTTCCTACGCCGCTTTGGGTGTGAACTTCACCGGCATGTGTTTGATACCGTTGATGAAGTTCGAGCGTAACCGCGCCACTGGCCCGGCCAACTCAATGTCCGGGAGGCGGCGGAGTAACTCTTCGAACATGACGCGGATCTCGAGGCGCGCCAAATTAGAGCCGAGGCAGAAATGCTCGCCGATGCCGAAGGCAAGGTGGTCATTGGGCGTGCGGCCGACGTCGAATCGGTCCGCCTCGGGAAAAACTTCCTCGTCACGATTGGCGGAGGGATAGAACATCAGCACCTTGTCGCCCTCCCGGATTTTCTGCCCGCGGATTTCGGTGTCACGGGTGGCCGTGCGGCGAAACGCCATTACCGGTGACACCCAGCGGAGCATCTCATCGACCGCCGTGTTGATGAGCGATCGGTCCTTGAGCAAGCGGGCCCGCTGTTCCGGATGGTCGATCAGCGCGAGCATCCCACCGGAAATCAAATTGCGGGTGGTCTCATTCCCCGCGATCATGAGGAGCACGAAGAACACATCGAACTCCATCTCGGTGAGCTTCTCGCCATCCACCTCGGCGTTCAACAACACGCTCATCAGGTCTTCACCGGGATTCCTCCTGCGCTCGGCGGCCAGTTGATTGGCGTACATATACACTTCGAGCGAGGCGCGCTTCGCTTCATCCTCCGTCGTGCCGTACTCTGGATCGTCTTGCCCGATCATGCGGTTGCTCCAGCTGAACAGGGCCCGCCGATCCGCCAGCGGAACGCCCATCATCTCGGCGATCACCTGCAGGGGCAGCTCAGCCGCCACTTCGGTGACAAAGTCACACTCGCCTTTCTGCGCCACCGCGTCGATGACGGCATTGGCGATGTCGCGAACATGCGGTTCCAGGCGTGCCACCATGCGCGGCGTGAACCCCTTGTTGACCAGGGCCCGGAGCTTGGTGTGGCGCGGTGGATCGGCGTTGATCATGAACAACTGGGTCTCCGCCAGGGAGTCGGGCGGCAACTCCATCAACATCGCCGTGCGCCGGTGCGAGGAGAACGTCTTGGGGTCGCGCGAGATCGTGACGACGTCCGCGTGTTTGGTGATGGCCCAGAAACCGGGAGATTCCGGGTCCTTTTGCCAGGAAACTGGGGCTGTGTTCCGCAGCGTTCTGAAGGCCTCATGCGGGACTCCGGGAACATAGGTGTCCGGGCTCAGCAGGTTGAAATCGGGCCCGGCGGCGGTGTGCTGTGTTGCTGTCGATTGTGCGTCCATGGTGAGACTCCCTCTTCGTGTAGTAAGAACCGCCGTCAGGTGGTTGCCCTTTTGACGGCGGCGGATTTGTCTTTCCGTCGTGTTGTGCGCGGGCGGGAACCGAGGAGCCGAAACAAGGCCTTCTCCAAAAACCGCCGCTGTACCGCAAGGGACTGCGCCGAGAGCGGCTCCTCGGGCCACGCCGCAAAGTCCTTCAATGCGGGGACATAACTGAAGTAGGCAAACATCAGCCCGAACAGGCCGAGCGTCAGGTGTGGAACCTCATCCGGCTCCCACCCCGCGCTGGCCGCCGTTTCCGCACTGACAGCCAACCCTTCGCGGTAGAGCGGGTTCAACCAGCGCGACACCAGCGCGTGGAACCGTCCCGGACGATCGAGCAGGGCCCGTTGCAGCAGGCGCGCCAGGTGCGGATGCGTAGCGAGATGGCTGGTCAGTATGTTGGCGTTTTGGCGCAGTTCAGCCGATCGCACCGCCCCCGGATGCCAGGCCTCGACCAGCAGGTCGAAAATCGGCCGCAGGCCGCGATCGAGCACGGCGTCGTAGAGCGCTTGCTTGCTCGGGAAATGGTTGTACAGGCTGGGTGCCGTAAGGCCCAACTCATGCGCGAGATCGCGCAAGGCAACGCCGTCGACACCGTGGGCGGCAAACAACCGCTCTGCGGCATCGAGAATCAAATCACGGGTCGGCGGAAACGCCTCCGCGTGACCTGCGCGCCTTGTCGAGCGCGCAGCCGTGGTAACGGCCTTCAGCGTCACAATGTCTCACCACTTAATGAACAAACGTTTGTTGGTCAAGCAGGGGGGGTACGGCGGACTCAGACGTGCAGCAGCAACCGCAAGAGCGCCCGCGTGATGAGCCAACCGGCGTTGGCCTTCAGCTCCTCGCGCAGCCCGCGCGTGTCGGCCGCAATCGGCCGCGGCATGTCAAAATCGTCCAGCGCGCGAACCGTGGGCAACGCCGGCGGCGCCCCCAGCGTCCGGTTGGCCAATTCCGCCACCTGCGTGTCACCCACCGGCGTGCCCGCGGGCGCCGGTGCGCCACCGGCGCCGGGCATGCGGCGCTCCTTGAAACGGCGCAACTCCCCACGATTGAACCACATGCCGTCACAGTTGGGACAGCGCTCGATGCGTGCATCCGCCGGCAGGGTCGGATCGTGGAAACGGGACAATCGCGCGCGACAGCGCGGACACTCCAGAGAGCGCTTCGGCACCTGGATCGATCGCTGCAGTGCGGGCTGGTCCACCCCATCGAGCCGCTTGGCTGCGGCTGCGGTGACCGGATACAGCTCCCAGCGATCGCACCAGAGCCCGCCACAGTGGGGGCACTGGTCGAGCACGATCAGGTAGCCCGTGATCGCCTCCGCGCGCACCTCGCGCATCGCGGTGGCACAATGTGGGCAGATGAGCCCCATCGTCTACACCGCATGCGCCATGGCGCGCAGGATCGCAATCCGCTGCGCCAGCGGCGGATGGGTACTGAGGAAATCGGCAACGGCGCCTTGACGCTCATCAACGGCGCGGCGCAACGGGTTGCTGATGAACAAGTGCGCCGTCCCCTGCGTCGCGGCGCGCAGCGGCGAGGTCGCCGCGCCGATCTTTTCCAGCGCGCTGGCCAGGCCGAGCGGGTTGCGGGTGAACTGGACGGCGGTGGCATCCGCCAGGTATTCACGCTGGCGCGACACCGCCATCGCCAGAAGGCGCGAGAGCAGCGGTGTCACCGCCACCAGCAGCAGGACGAGGAGGAACACCAGCACGCTGCCGCGGCGCCGATCGGTGCCGAAGTAGAGCGCGCGGCGCGCCCAGTCCGCCAGCATCACCGCCGCGCCGAACAACACCGCCACGAGCGTCATCGTCAGCGTATCGCGGTTGCCGATGTGGCTCATTTCATGGGCAATCACGCCCTGCATCTCTTCGCGGTCGAGGAGGTTCAGCAGCCCCTGCGTCACCGCCAGCATGCCATGGTCCGGGTCTCGCCCGGTCGCCAGTGCGTTCGGGGCGGGATCCGGTATCAGATAGATCTGCGGCTGCGGCAACCCCGAGGCCAAAGCAATTTCAGTCACAACGTTGAATAGCTGGCGATGGTCGGGATTGTTCTGGTCCAGCGGACGGGCGTGCAGCGAGTCCATCACCATGCGGCCGCCGGCATAGTATCCCGCGCAGCTCATGCCGATGGCGACCACGGTGGATACGAGCGTCGCAACCGGAACCGGCAACCCGCCTGCAGTCAGCAATCCGTTCCAGACCATATCGATACCCAGCCCCAGCGAAAGGAAGAAGACCAGAAAGCACACCACCAGAAGCCGGGTGCGCTGGCGGTTGAGTTCCTGTCGGCTATAGAAGTCCGCCGCCGCGGGGAGCGGGGGCTCGGGCCGGCGGGCCGCGCGGGCCAGCGAAGGCGTGTCGGGCGCAGGCGTCACTTCGGCAACGACAGATCCACCCGCGGCGTGCCCTGATCCTCCGTTGCCGCCGTGAAGTACTCCGCCGGCTTGAAGCCGAAGTAGGTGGCGATGATGCTGGCGGGAAAGACCTGTTCGCGGGTGTTCAGCTGCATCACCATGTCATTGTAAAACTGCCGAGCAAAGGCCAGCTGGTTCTCGGTCGTGGTCAGCTCCTCTTGCAGCTTCAACACGTTCTCGTTGGCCTTCAGGGCGGGATAGTTCTCCATGACCGCGAATAAACGGCCGAGCGACTGCGACAGAGCCGTCTCCGCGGCCGCGACGTCATGCACGGTGCCCGCGCCCACGGCGCGGCCGCGCGCCTCCATGACCCGTTCGAGCGTGTCCCGCTCAAACTCCATCGCCCCCTTGACCGCTTCGATGAGGTTCGGAATCAGATCGTGCCGGCGCTTGAGCTGGACGTCGATCTGCCGCCAACCATTCTGCACCCGGTTCTGCAGGCTCACCAGACTATTGTAGATGAGCACCGCTCCCGCCAGCACCACGACGACGACGATCACGAAGATGCCCATGCGTCACTCCTTCGGTCTCCTCACGGCGCCCCCCGGTGGTGGTCCACGTCCGCCTAGCGCTTCTTCGCAAACGCCGCCCGCCCCGGGTACACGGCACGCCGGCCGAGCAGTTCTTCGATGCGCAGCAGCTGATTGTACTTGGCGGTGCGTTCACTGCGGCAGGCGCTTCCGGTCTTGATCTGCCCCGCGTTCACCGCCACCGCGAGATCCGCGATCGTCGCATCCTCGGTCTCGCCGGAGCGGTGCGAGATCACGGTCGTGTAACCGGCACGCTTGGCACGCTCGATCGTCTCCAATGTTTCCGTCAGGGTGCCGATCTGGTTGAGCTTGATGAGAATGGAGTTTCCGACGCCGGCCTCGATGCCGCGCTGCAGGCGCTGCGGATTGGTGACGAAGAGGTCGTCACCGACCAACTGCACCTTCTTCCCCAAGGTCCGGCTCAACGTGGCCCAGCCGTCCCAGTCATCCTCGGAGAGCCCGTCTTCGATCGACAGGATGGGGTAGCGCTCCACCCAGTCCCGGTAATACTGTACCATCGCCGCGCTGGAGCGACGGCTGCCGTCGGACTTGCGGAAGACATACTCGCCGTTTTCATAGAACTCACTGGCGGCGGCGTCCAGCGCCAGCGCAATCTGTCGACCGGGCTGGTAGCCAGCACGCTCGATGGCGGTTAGGATAACCTCGACCGCCTCCTGGTTCGAACGCAAATTCGGCGCGAATCCACCCTCATCGCCCACCGCCGTCGAGTAGCCCTTTTCCTTGAGCACGCCCTTGAGTGCGTGGAACGTTTCCACTCCCATGCGGAGTCCGTCGGCGAAACTGCGCGCGCCCACAGGAATCACCATGAATTCCTGCAGGTCGACTGAACTGTCCGCATGTGCTCCGCCGTTGAGGATATTCATCATCGGCACCGGCAATGTGGTCGCGCGGCTGCCGCCGAGGTAGCGGAACAACGGCAGCTTGGCAGCCGCGGCCGCCGCCTTGGCCACGGCCAGCGAGACACCGTCAACCGGTTCACGTGATCGACGGCTTTGAGAACCCCTTTCCCCTGGTAGCGCTTCTTACCATCTCGCAGTTCGAGGGCCTCATGGGAACCGGTCGATGCGCCCGAAGGCACAGCCGCGCGACCGATGCTACCATCGCTCAACACCACATCGACTTCCACGGTCGGATTGCCGCGCGAATCGAGAATCTCACGGGCGGTCACTTTGCGGATCTTCATCATTTCACCTCGGTTGGCGTCGCTGAGTTTGCCATTGTCCTCTGCCTACACTACAATGCGTTCGAATCGAACGACCGATGGCTCTTTTACCGCCGCTGCCACGCAAACACAAAGGGACTCTGGTCACCTGCGTGGTGTTGCTGACCCTGCTCGTGGTCGATGCGGTCTATGGTGACCATGGGCTCGCGCACCTCTCACGTATGCGCGCGGAACAAGGTGAACTGGAACACGCAGCGTTCGAGTTACAGCAGGCCAACCAACGCCTCCGCGAGCACATAGCGAAGTTGCGCTCCGACGACACCTATTTGGAGAAACTCGTGCGCGAGCGCCTGGGCCTCGTCAAGAAAGGCGAAATTCTCTACCGGTTCACGCGGTCGTCATCCGGCGTCCAGTAGGGGCGCACCTGCCGCGCTAGCGGTCGGCCACTTGCGTAAAGCCGAGGTGCCGGAGCGCCTCACGTATCGTTTCCGCAGCACCATCCAGGTCCGCCGGGCGCGGGTTGGTGTCCTGATTGGTGAAGTCGAGGTCGTGGATCGCGTCGATCGGGACGACGTGGATATGGCAGTGCGGCACTTCGAGACCCGCAATTGCCACGCCAACCTTCTTCGAATGGAAGCCGTGTTGCAGTGCTTTGCCGATGGACTGGGTGACCGTCATCAGGTGCCGCACCAAATCCGATTCCAGATCAATCCAATGATCCACTTCCTCGCGCGGAACGACCAACGTGTGCCCCGGACGAAGCGGCTGAATGGACAGGAATGCAACGCAGCGCTCATCGCGCCACACGAAGCGTCCCGGGAGTTCGCCGTTGATAATGCGGGTGAACAGTGTGGCCATGTGGCCCTCCTCCCTAACCGGCGCGCAGCAGGTGGATCTTTTTGCGATCCTTGAGACCAGCCAACAATGCGGAGACGGAAGCGGCCAACTTCGGATGCACTAACTGCGGTGCGAGTTCGCTCAGCGGCAACAAGACGAAGCGGCGGTTTTGCAGTTCGGGGTGGGGCACCTTCAAGTTTCGCTTGTTGATGATCTCACTATCGAACAACAAGATGTCTAAATCGATGATGCGGGAGCCCCAACGCTTACCACTGACGCGCTTGCGCCCCATCGTCGTCTCGATCTGTAGCAGGCGCTTGAGCAGCTCGTCGGGTCCGTACTCCGTTTCCAGCTCGATGACACCATTCACGAACCACGTTTTGGCATCGCCCAACGGTTCGCTCTCGTAAAGGGAGGATTGCTTGAGCACACGGGTACCCGGAATCTTCTGAATCCGATCGATGGCCTCAAAATAATTCGCCTTTCGATCCCCGAGATTGGACCCTATCCCGATGAATGCCCGATGGGGCATACCTCGCCAGAACCTCCCCCCTTGCCGAGCCGCCCTTTCGGGCACCACCGGCTATCGCCCCAAACCGCGTTTACCTTGGCGCGCCCGTCCAAGGACTTGCATATTTTTTATCCCGTCTGCGCCAATTTTACAACTTCCGCACTGAGGGCAGACCGTCGCTTGCTCGGCACGCAGCGGGGTGCTAGTGCCGTCCCCACCCGAGAGGCCACGACACTATCCGGCTTGGTAGAGCAATCCGATTCATGAGCGCGGCCGCCCACAGGAGTGATGGAGCATGCATACTGCTGATAGATTGAAGAAGATTCCGCCATATCTTTTCATGGAATTACGCAACAAAATCAGCCAGGCCAGGGCCGCCGGCATCGATGTCATCAGCCTGGCCATCGGCGATCCAGTTGAACCGACGCCGGACGTGGTGATCGCAGAACTCGCCCGAGCCGCGCACGATCCGGCTAATCACCGCTACCCGACGGACGAAGAAAAGGGCATGCTGGCATTCCGCCAAGCGGTATCCGAGTGGTACGGCACCCGCTACGGCGTCCACCTCGATCCGGCAACGGAAGTCCTGGCCCTCATTGGTTCCAAAGAGGGTTGCCATCACTTCGTGTTGGCCTGCGTCAATCCGGGCGATCCGGTACTCATGACGGATCCCGGGTATCCGGCCTACCGAGCGAGCATTCTCATTGGCGGCGGTGAACCGGTCAACGTACCGATTCGAGGCGAGCACGGATATCTGCCCCAGCTGTCCGACATTCCCAGCGATGTGGCTCGCCGCGCAGCGGCAATGTTCTTGAACTACCCGAATAACCCCACCGGCGCGACGGCAACGCCGGCATTCCTGCGTGAGGTGGTCGACTTTGCGCGGCAGTACGACCTCGCCATTTGCTACGACAACCCCTACATCGAGGTGACTTTTGACGGCGAGAAGCCGCTAAGCTTCCTGTCCGTTCCAGGCGCCAGGGATGTGGGGGTCGAACTAAACTCATTGTCGAAGCCGTTCAACATGACCGGCTGGCGGCTGGGCATGGCGGTCGGCAACAAAGATATCATCGCCGCCATCTCACAGGTCAAAGAGAACACCGACTCTGGGGTATTCAATGCCATTCAATTCGCGGGCATCGCCGCCCTCCAGCACTGTGCGGACAACGTCGCGCACATGCTCGACATCTACGCGCGGCGGCGTGTACTGGTACTCAAAACACTGGCCGACATCGGCATCCGGTTCACGCCGGCGCGCGGCACGTTCTACTTATGGGTGCCGGTACCGCGCGGCCTTTCGAGCATCGAGTTCGCGACGTTGTTATTCGAGAAAGCCCACGTCGTTGTAGCCGCCGGAACGGCGTACGGCCAGTACGGAGAGAGCTTTGTACGCTTCTCGTTGACGGTTGCGGACGAGCGCCTGGGTGAGGCCATGGAACGGATCCGCAAGGCTCTGGCATAGGGCACCCGTCTCGATCCCGCAGCGGACGCTCGTGCGCCGCCGCCGTCGCTCACGCGGTGGCCCGCCCCGTCTTTCCGAACCATCGGTTTTGGTGGATGCTGGAGCGGCGAGGCCACCATGGCGGAGTCATCGCCCGCACACACCGACGTCCACAACGCAACCCACCCCCACGCTCCGCAGCCGGCCGGGCCGCCCACGGCCGCTCCGCGTCGCGGTGACGCACGCAGGCTGCTGATCGCCGTCGCGGTTGTCGGCGCGCTCGTCATCGCCACCAAAGGGCTGCGCGTACACGATTACCTGCTCGTTCTCGTCAGCTGGATCCGCGACGCCGGGTGGCACGGCGTCGGAGTGTTCATGCTGGCTTACATTCTGGCAACCGTGGGCTTCGTCCCCGGCTCCGTCCTGACGCTGGGCGCAGGCTTCGCGTACGGTGTGGGCGCGGGGACGGCCATCGTCTGGGTAGCGGCGAACCTCGGTGCCGCCCTGGCCTTCCTGCTGGGCCGGACACTGGCGCGCAACTGGATAGCCGCCCGCGTCGCAACCAATCCGCGATTTGCCGCCATCGATCGGGCCGTGGGCCGCAACGGCTTCAAGATTGTGCTGCTCACCCGACTGTCCCCGGTGTTTCCGTTCAATCTTCTAAATTACGCGTTCGGTCTGACTCAGGTCTCCCTGCGCGACTACCTGTTGGGTTCAGTCGTCGGAATGCTGCCGGGAACGATCATGTACGTGTACCTGGGTTCACTGATCACCAGCCTGAGCGAATTGGCCGCCGGCCATCCGACCGGCAGCCGCGCGCAATACATTTTCTATTTCGCCGGCTTGGGCGCAACGGTCCTCGTCACGTGGTACGTCACCAAACTCTCGCGTCGGGCGCTGTCCTCGGTGGAGCAGCAAGATCCCACGCCGGGAGCAGACGCGGCCGCTTAGCCCAATACCGAGGCGGCGATCTCGGGAAGCACAGCCCCCACCTTCGCCGCGATGCGAACGTCGGCGATTTCGTCGTACGGCGTCTTACCGAGGGTGATGACGATGAGCGCGGATCCACCCTGCTTGGCGACGGCGGCCAGTGAGGCCGCCGGGGTGACCAGCAACGACGAGCCGAGAGCGAGGAAACAATCCGAGCGCTCGGCCAGGTCGGCCGCGTCCCGCAAAACCGCTGGTGGCAGGCTTTCGCCGAACGATACGGTTGCCGGTTTCAACCAGCCGCCGCAGGCCGCACAGCGGGGCACGTCATGGCCGTGCTCGAGCTGCGCCAGCGCGTCCACGATCGGCACCCGGCGCTCGCACCGCAGGCATAGCGCCTCGAGATTCGTGCCGTGCAGCTCCAGCACACGCCGGCTGCCGGCACGCTGATGCAAGCCGTCGATGTTCTGGGTGATCACAGCGGCCAGACGTCGGGCCGCCTCGAGCTCCGCCAGCGCCCTGTGCGCGGCGTTTGGTTCCGCGCTGAGCATGGCGGGGACCGTGGTACGCTTGTATCGCCAATGCTCCTTGCGTGCTTCGTGATTCGCCAGAAAGTCCTGATATTCAACCGGGCGGAAGCGTTCCCACACGCCGCCGGGGCCGCGGAAGTCCGGAATGCCGGACTCGGTGCTCAGCCCCGCTCCGGTGAGCGCCACCGCGCATCGCGCCTGCCGGAGCAGCGCCGAACTTCTGCGCACGCTATCAAGCAAGTTCACGTCCTCTGACCACGGACCGTCACCGTGGCCTCTTCATAGCACGGGCAGCCAGCTGAGAAACCCGCCGCATGGAAGCACTTACGGGTACTCTATCCCCGAAAACCAAAGCCGATGGCACCGCCGCGAGGTGGGTTGCGGCTCGCATGGCGCTCTGCCATCAAGGAGATATGACCATTTACGAGTTCGGGGCAACCACGATCGACGGTGACGCTCGCTCGCTGCGCGATTACGCGGGAAAGGTGCTGCTCGTGGTGAATGTCGCGTCGCAGTGCGGTCTCACGCCACACTACAAAGGGCTGCAGGAGCTGTATGACAGCTTCCGCGATCGCGGGTTTGTGGTGCTGGGCTTCCCCTGCAATCAGTTTGGCGGCCAGGAACCCGGGACCGAAGCCGAGATCAAACGCTTCTGCGAAACGCGCTACGGGGTCACGTTCCCAATGTTCGCCAAGGTCGACGTGAACGGCGGCAACCGTCACCCGCTGTACGCGTTCTTGACCGCGCAGCCAACGCAGCCGGATGGAGCGGGCGAAATCCAATGGAACTTCGCCAAGTTTCTCATCGACCGCTCGGGCAACGTCGCCGCCCGTTTCGCTCCCACGACGAAACCCGTTTCGGACGAGATCGTCAATGCCATCGAGGCGATCCTCTAGGCCTTCAAGCATGCGCACCATGCACGGGTTTGGGCAACGCGCTGCCTGGTCACTCATCACCGTTCTCGCGGTCGGCCTCGCTGGTGCCGCCGAGGCATCGACCTGGAAAATCGATCCCGGGCACACCAGCGCGCAGTTTGCAGTGCGGCACCTCATGGTCTCGACCGTCCGCGGCACCATCGCGCCGGTCACGGGCACGTTGAACCTGGATGCTGCGGATGTCACCAAATCCACCGTTGAGAGCACCATCGATGTCAACGGCATCGACACGCGCGAACCGAAGCGCGATGCTCATCTCAAGAGCCCGGATTTCTTTGACGCCGCCAAGTATCCGACCATCACCTTCAAGTCGAAGAAGATCACCAAGCTGGCTGACACCAAGTTTCAGGTGACCGGCGACCTCACCATCCGCGGCGTCACCAGGGAGGTTGTGCTCGACGTGGACGGCCAGCCGAAACCGGTCCAAGATCCGATGGGCAATCTCCGGTTGGGCGCCTCGGCCACCACTAAACTAAACCGCAAGGACTTCGGCATCACGTGGACCAAAGTGCTCGATGGGGGCGGTGTGGTCGTCGGTGATGAGGTCACGGTCACCATCGAGGTCGAGTTGGTGAAAGCGGACTAGATCGCCGCGCCGGTCGGCCGCGGTGTTGAGTCAGGCTGGCAAGGCCGCCAAGCCGTCGAGTAGCCGCGCCATCTGCTGATTGAGGGCGGCAAACCGGTCATCGTCCACAAGCATTGCGGCCGCGGACTGCACGAACGGGCCGGGCTGCATCTCCGCGGCACAGTGCGTACTGAGTTGCACGACGCCGGCACGGGTCGTCTCGAGGTGGAACTGGAGTCCGACAATGCGCTCGCGGTAGACGAATGCCTGCTGGGCGCAGGCCTCGCTGCGGGCGAGATGGACGGCATCCGCGGGCAGATCGAACGTCTCGCCATGCCAGTGGTACGCCTCGAAGCGCGCCGGCAGCAGCGCCCCCAGCCGCGTGGCGACAGCCTGCGGCGTCCGCTCGACCGGGAACCAGCCGATCTCCTTCACCGCG
>JAGDMS010000575.1 GCA_017860575.1 Deltaproteobacteria bacterium
CCTCGATCGCGAGGGCGGCATGATGTTCGCCGAGCCGGCCGTGGACCTCACGCGTGCGTACGGTTCGCGCGGCCACTACGGCAAGTTCCACTCGCGCGTCCGCAAGCTGCCAGAGTTCTCGAACGAGTTGCCCGTGGCGGCGCTGGCGGAAGAGGTCACGACGCCAGGCCAGGGGCAGGTGCGCGCCTTGTTCACGCTGGCGGGCAATCCGGTGCTGTCGACGCCGAACGGTGGACAGCTCGACACCGCGCTCGCGCAGCTCGAGTTCATGGTGTCGATCGACCTCTACCTGAACGAATCGTCGCGCCATGCTCACCTCATCCTGCCGCCGACGAGTCCGCTGGAACGCAGTCACTACGACATCGCGTTGAGCGGCTTCGCGGTGCGCAATGTCGCCAAGTATTCGCCGGCGCTGTTTCCGAAGCCTGCGGGCGCGCTGCACGATCACGAGATCCTCGCGCAGATTGCAAAGCGCCTGCGCAAGGCACCCGGTTCCGTGTCGGGGCGGGTGTCGCTCAAGGTGAAAGATGCGGTGGCGCGGCGTCTTGGTCCGGACGGCACGCTCGACTGGATGCTCAGGACGGGGCGTTACGGTGTCCCCAATTCCGGCAAGATGAAATTGCTGGGCGCGCTGCCTGGCTTCGGTGCGTTGCGCAGATTGATGCTCGCGCCTGATCGCCGCCCGGTCGGGCTGAAGCTGCAACGCCTGCTCGACGAGCCGAACGGCGTCGACCTCGGTGCGCTCGAGCCCGCGTTTCCCCGTCGTATCGCGACACCGAACCGTCGCATCGATCTTGCCCCCGCCATGTTCGTCGCGGACCTGGGCCGCGCGGCGGAGGCGCTCGACGAGCCCGTGCCGTCGCTGTCGTTGATTGGGCGGCGCCACGTGCGCAGCAACAACTCATGGCTGCACAACAGCCAGCGCCTGGTGAAAGGCAAGCCGCGCTGCACCCTCATGCTGCACCCCGACGATGCTGCCGAACGCGGCCTGGCCGACGGTGCAATCGCCCGCGTCACGTCGCGCGTGGGGAGGGTCGAAGTGGCTGTGGAAATCACACCGGACATCGAGCCGGGCGTGGTCAGCCTGCCGCACGGCTGGGGTCACGGACGCGCCGGTGTGCGGCTTGGGATTGCGAGCGCTCACGCCGGCGTCAGCATCAACGACCTGGTCGACGATCGCCGTATCGATGCGCTCACTGGCACGGCCGTGCTGAACGGCACGCCGGTCGAAGTCGTCGCGGCTCGATAGAAAAGCCCCCGGGGAGCAGAAACCAGGGAACGGCGTAGTCGAACTGGCCGCCGCGATGGGCATCGACTTGCTGACCGGGGAACAGTGGGCTTGCGGGCGCGTCAGCGGCGAAACAGCCAGAGAATCAGGCTGAGCACCAGGCTCAATACGATCATGGTCGTGAAGGGCGCGAAGAGCTTAAGGCCAGGTCGGTCGATCACGAGGTCGCCGGGCAGGCGTCCGAAGGGCAGCTTGCTCAGCCACGGCCACAGCAGTCCGATCACGGCGATCAGCAGCCCGAACGAGATGAGCACGCGTTGCATGGCGTCATGGTAAACGAGGGACATCGTATCCAGGGGCAGCGATCGTGTCCGGCAACCGCGCCGGACCAGTCGGTGTCGAGGTTATGATCGGCAGCCAGCGGACGCAGGACGGCTCGAACCAGTGGAATACCGACAATGACGCTCTCCCACACGGCGGTGTGGCTTGTCCTGCTGGCGGCGGGCTCGCTCGAGGTTGGACTGGCAGGAGCGCGAGTCATGCGGGCGCGGGGGGTGCAATGATCTGGGGACTGCTGGCTCTGGTGACTGCCGCGGCGTTCGCGGGAGCGGCGATCTACATCAACGTGGCGGAGCACCCGGCGCGGCTGGGGCTGCCCGCCGGTGCCCTCCTGACACAGTGGAAGCCGAGCTACGCGCGCGGGTTCGCCATGCAGGCGAGTCTGGCGGTGTTCGGTGGCGTGGCGGGTGCCATTGCATGGTGGAAGACCGGGGACGGCCTCTGGCTCGCGGGCGCCGTCATGCTTTTGTCGAACTGGCCGTACACCCTGCTTGGCATCATGCCGACCAACCGGCAGCTGCTGGCGACCGCGCCCGAGTCCGCCGACGCGGTGACGCGCTCACTGTTGCAGCGGTGGGGTCGTTTGCATGCGGTGCGCAGTGGCTTGGGCGCGGTCGCGACGATGCTGTTCCTGGTCGCGGCGTTTCGAATCGGACACTAGTTGAGGACCGCGGGAGTCGTCATGTGTCGAAACATCAGGACGCTGTTCAACTTCGAACCGCCGGCGACAGAGCAGGAAATTCGTGAGGCGTCGCTGCAGTTCGTGCGCAAGCTGAGCGGATCCGCTCACTGACCACGACGTCGACTCCGCGCGAGGACCTGGAGAGGAAGCCACCGTACCGGCGTTTTCGTCGTCTCTGGGTGGGGTGGTGTAGATTGCCAGCGTGACCAAGCCGCGCGATCTGCTCAATGCGCTGACCATCGATAAGTTGTATGGACTCGAGCCGGTCTTCGAGCCGGGTGGACCCGAGCTGTTGCAGTCCACTGAGTTTGTCGGGATCCAGTGCCCGTATTGTGGGGAGCGATTTGAGACCGCCGTTGACTTGTCGGCGGGCTCGTTCAATTACGTCGAGGACTGCCAGGTCTGCTGTCAGCCGATTGAACTCGCGGGCGAGGTGGATGACACGGGTGCGCTCGCTGGTGTCGCAGCAAACCGGTCAACTTGAGGCGGGCGACGGTGAGGCGGATTTGTTGGGGCTTGCGGGGTAGATAGAAGCGTTGCGCCTGACCCCGTCATTTCGCCAGGCCCTTCAGTGCGTTTCAAACCGGCAAATTATTGGTTTCTTATACAAATAGACGGTTCACACCAAAGAAAAAGGCTCCCTTGCAGGAGCCTTCGTCTTTTGCGGATGGTGGAGGCGGCGGGAATCGAACCCGCGTCCGCAAGCCCTACATTCCAGGACCTACATGCTTAGCCGTCTTTTTGATTCTCGTCGTTCACTACCC
>JAGDMS010000281.1 GCA_017860575.1 Deltaproteobacteria bacterium
AGCAGCAGCATCACCCTTCACCCAACCGAGCCGTCCTCCAAGAATGAATGGCTCGAAAAAGCCGACGCAGGTCACTACTCTTGCACTGAGCGGATTGACTTGACGCTTTCGGAGTCAGGCACGGAAGCAGAGAGTCAAGACTCCGAGATGTTTGAGCACTCGCAGTAGCGGGAAGTAGGGAATTTGCAGATTCTGTGAGAACGGCGCCAAGGCTATTCTCATTGAAGTTGCAAGCGTTCCTGTGAGACCGGAAGCACGGGTTTGCAAGTATTTTGAGAACCTACACTGTAGGTGGTGCACATCGTCAAAGTTAAGCCAACACGTAATCAAAGTTAAGGGCTAACTTTGACGAGCCGAGCGTAATAGGGCGGGGAGTTGTGAGCCACTCACTATTAAACCTCCGATCTACTCGTTGCGCCCATAAGGCTGGTTAGGCGACGGCTTAGCCTTTCTGCGCTCTTGCGCGCCTTTTGATTCGAGTTCAGCTGGCACTCCCAGACAACGTAGACATGCCAACCGGCCTTCCTTAGCTTCGACTGATTGCGCCGGTCTCTCTCGACGTTCTTACGGAACTTCGCCATCCAGAACTGTCGGTTGGTCTTTGGTAGTGACGCGATCGAGCAACCGTCGTGTCGGTGCCGGAAGCACCCCTGCACGAAAATTGCGGCTAGGAACCGCGGAAGGACAATGTCGGGACAGCCTGGAAGGTCTCGACGGTGAAGACGGAACCTGAAGCCGAGGGTGTGCAAGTGCCGCCTAAGGTTGAGCTCGGGCTTTGTGTTGGACCCTCGAATGCGGGACATTCGCTCGGAGCGTTCCTTTGGAGTGAGCGTATCTGTCATGGCCTGCTCGGAACGCAGGACCCTACCGGACCCGTTGAGGAGATCCCAACTGTCTGAAGTTAGAGCGCTACCGCCCTTCACCAAGCGCCAATAACAGAACAAGCCATGCGGGTGTCCGCTGTGGCGCAGTCGCTCGCCATTGGTAGACCATGCCGCTCAGCCGCGTGAATATTCAGCATATCGAGCGCTGCGAAGCCTATAGAGAAGTGCTGACTGGCGCTCCAAGATACCGGCATCGAAGGGGAAAGCTTGGTCAAGAGCCAGGGCGACGACATGAGCCGAGCGAGTTCAACGCCGCTCACCAGGCGCACTCTGCTAATCAATCTTGCTGCGCTTGCATTATTCGGTCACGGGGGAACTCCATGTCGCACACGGTTTGTCATGATGTCGGGCAGTGGATTACGGACAACGTCTCTCAGCAGGTAGAACGATGTGTTGAGCAGGACTGCAACTGGTGGTGCCTGTGCTGCAACAAGTGGTTTTGTTTCCTCGTCTGGGTTGTCGTGCAGGTCGCGAAATGGGTCGTAACCACTGTTTGTGAGATCGTGGCCGACGTCGTCGACCTTGTCGTCAATGTGGTGACCGGTCTGATCGACATCGTTGTCGGGATTTTCACGCTCGATTGGTCGCGGATCGTGGCCGGTTTCGGCGAGATCATCGGCGGGGTTGTGCTCTTTGTGGTCGATCTCATTCCGATCCTCATCGGCGGCACGCTAGTGGGCACCTTCATCGATGCCGCTGACGGCTGGTCACTACGCAGCTACGTACGCGGGCTGCTGCAGGACAAGTACGGGAAGAGCGATCCAGAAGGTCTCAAGCGCATGTTCGACGCGCTTGGCCTCGACGGAGGCGGATTCGGGCTTCGCGTCGATGCGCGCGCCATGCGCAGCCAGATTCGGTCTGACCGGAGCAGCCGTCCCGGCGCTCCGCCTGATCTTGTCGGTTGGCATAACACGGGGGCAATAGACCTTAAGGTGCTCGCCGGGGTTAATCCGACTGTTTGGTGGTCGCGCTTCTGGCCTGAACTGGTGGGCGACAATGGGAGCATCAGCGAGTCCGATATCGATGCCTATCTTGCCTCAGGCGGGACCGGCGCCGGTATCAAGCATTTTTCCCTCTTTGCGATGAGCCAGGGGGACTTGGATTCGCGTCTCGATTGCGCCGACACGCATAGCCGCGAGCTCGGACTTATCTTCCGCTGGGAAAAGGTAGACGGCCTGCTCACGCGAAGCGATCAGGCGGTGGTCAATCGGTCCACGTTCGCGTCGGTGTTGACAAGCACGCCGTTCAACCGGACCAACACGGCCACCAATGCGCAGACCGCCATCGACGAAGTGACGATGCCGTTGGTGATCGGGGGCTGGGGCTACAGCGATGGCACCGGCATGGGGATCTCGGCGCATCTGGCCAACTGCACGTGCCTTGAAGCAGACGACAGCGGAAGTACGCTTTTTCCCGGCGAAGGGATAACCGGAACGCACTTCCGGTACCGTAAGCCAGACCTTGCGTTCAAGTACACCGCGATCCACGAGATCGGCCACACCTTCGGGCTGTGCCACGTCAGTGGCCTCTTGCGGATTATGTTCACCAACGCCGCAGGTGCCAACAAGAGCATCTGGAGCTGGTCATCATTCGGGCAGTACCTCACCACAGGCGTCGAGGCCGGCTTCGTTCTCGATGAAGGCAAGAAGGTGTGGGACTACATCGTCGCCAACGTGGACAGCACGAGGCTGCAGACCCGGGCATTCTGATGGTCGAGACTTACGAAATTCGGATTGCCGAGCTGCGCTCTGCCTGCGGCTGCAAGGAAGGCATGATCGCGCTCGTGCTCGGGGCTGCGGGTTATGGCCTTGCACTGTGCTATTTCCCGATCGGGGATAGCACCTTGCAGCGGATTCTGATAGGTATTGCAGCAGGACTGGGCAGCGCAGTGATCGGCAAGCTCTTCGGCTTGCTGGTTGCGCAGATGCGACTTCGCCGACTGCTCAGGGAGCCACGCAGCTGGGCCGTTAACTAAGTCTCGACCCGGTGCGACTCTTACATCGCTGGCAGTGGGACTCTTTAGACAATCTGCTGTGTCCAGGCAACCGCCAGCCCTCGAGGGGGACGTCGACAACATGAATGACAAATGGGAAGACGCCATGCTGAATCGTGTTTACCGGATTCCATTGGTTCGGATCTCTTTCATCATCGGCGCGGTCGCCGTATTGAGCGCGTGCGGCAGCGTGACGATCGTCCAGCCTGCCAACAATGCAGCGACCGCGCTGAATCCGGTGGTTTTCAAAGTGACAATCGGCGCGGACCGCTCCAGTCACACGATCACGTTGACCAACACGGCGACCAGTCAAGCGGAGGATCTGGTCAACGGGCCCAGGAAACTGACGCGTACAGACGGCGTCAATGCGCCCGATAGCTACGACGGCCAGCTGAATCTGGCCGCGGGCAACTATCGGATCGATGCCTCGGGTGTAAACGCCGGCCGTTCGTTGAGTGCCACCAGCACCTTCAAGGTCACCGCGACAACACAGATGCCCGCGCTGAGTTTTTCGACGTCTGGTCCGATCGCTCTCGACGTTGGCGCGACAACCCAAGTGAACCTCAGCCGGCCCGCCCCACCAAGCGGCGCAGTGACGGTCACGCTGTCTGCAAGTCCGGCCAATCGGGTGATGCTGCCTCCGACCGCCAGCTTCGGCCCGACGGACACGAGCGCGCAGTTCGACATCACCGGCCAGACCGTCGGTTCTACCCAGCTATCGGCTTCGGCGACGGGGTACACGGCTCCGACTGTGCTCACCGTCAACGTACAGCAGCCGGTCGGGCTGCTGCTGTATCGCAGTCACGCGTCGGGTGTGGAAACTTATCGGTTCACTCCCGGACCCAACGGCGGGTCTTTCCAGCGTGTCGCTTCGACGTCGTCGACGATGTCTCCAGGTCTGATGGTTGTCGGCCTCGACCGTAAGGGGACGACGCTGATCCGTTCCGGCTCGCAAGGATTCGAGGTCTACACAATTGGTGGAACGGTCGCATCGCCGACGCTGACGCTCGCAGGCTCGGCACCGTCGACTGGACAAGGTAGCCCGGCACTGGCCGGGTCAGGAACGGACGCAGCGATCAGCCAGAATGTCTGGGCGCGAGCGATTGGCTTTGGAATTGAGACTTGGCAGCCGGGCACTGGCACGTTGACACAATACGGATCGAGCAGCGTGGGCGGCGGAGCGACTGCAGGGCAGGCGCTGCTTGCGGATCCCAACTATCCGCGGATCCTGCGATCGACTCCGTCGAGTCTTGAAATCTGGGACATCAGCACGCCTTCAACGCCGCAGCGAACGACGAACAACATTTCAGTGTTCGCTGCGCAGACGGTGTCGGACATCGCATGGCTCGACCCCGGACGGCGGCTGGTTCGCAGTCACACCAATGGCATCCAGATCATCGACGTCGATCAGACGGTCACGCCGCCAACGTTGACGATCGGGGGATCGAATTCCACGGGAGGCGGCACCTTTGGCGCGGTTGCAGTTGCGAGCAACGCGACGCTAGTCGCGCGCGCGACTGGCCAGGGACTTGAGCTCTACGCTCTGTGGCCGACCGGCAACCCTACCCGCTGCGGAACCAGTAACCAGGGCAACGCCAGCGCGGCGGGAGTCTCGCTCGCAAGCGGCGGTACGTGGGTGTTCCGCGCGACCGCGACGTCGATCGAGTCGTATGACATGAGCGGTTTAACCTGTCCGCAGAACGACGTGACGACGACTCAGACGCTGCCCGTCAAAATCTTCACGACAGGCGTGATTCCGGCGACAACCGGCCTTGGGTTGGCTGGACCGAATTGACTTGCCGGTTCGCTCTAACAGCGGTCACCGGCGCTACTGAGACAGGCTTCAGAAGTCGGCCACAAGCTGACTTCGTACCGAGTCCTCCATTCGGCCCAATAGCGGTCATCCAGCCGCGGAAGTAGGCTGACGCGACTTGTGCCCCCCTACGCCGCATGACGAACCCAGGAGCCATTTTCCAGTTCGAGGCGCGCTTCGACGAGTCGACCACCAGGGCCGCCGAACGCGCCTTTCTGGTCCGATCGAAGCGTGAACTGCGAGTATTCGAAACGTTTGTCGCACCCGTGCTGCTCAGCGCGACTGCGACAGCTGCTCATTACTTGCGGTTCGACGGCCGGGTCGTGTATATCTTTGGGACATTTGCGGCCATTGCCGCAGCGCTACCGATGGTGATGTACTTCCTGCGGACTGCCTCGGTTACGAGCGGTCGGAGTAACCAATGCCCATCCAAATCCGCGTATTGACCTGGAACATCGCCGAGGGAAACGGAGACCGCAGCGGCCCGGAAAATTCGTCTCTTCCGGGGCTTGCGGAGCGAGTTCGGGAGTTTTGCCCCGACATCTTGCTGTTGAACGAAGTGCTGAACTTCAATGTGCCCGGCATCAAGCAGGCCGAGGAGCTCGCACGCAGGCTCTTCATTCCGCACACGGCTGACAGCAACCACACTCCCCTCAGTCTGCGGGGCGCCATGAAGTCCGTCTCAATTGTGTCGAGATACCCGCTGGTGAATGCGATCGTGCATCCGGTCCGTGTTGCCGGAACGAACACGTCCTACTGCATCCTCGAAGCATCGACCACAATTCTCGGGCGTCGGCATCGCTTGTACTCGCTGCGCTTCGATGCCTGGAATCAGACGAACAAGCTAGCCGGGATCGCGCAGATCGCAACGATGGCCAGCACCGCGAGGTCGACGGAAGCAGTGGTTCTGGGCGGCGACTTCAACACCGAGGCCAGTGAACAAGCGATGATCGACTTCGCCAACAGCTCGTTGACCACTAACGCAAGCGACAACCCGGTCACCAGCGAATTCGTCAGCGTCGACGGCAACAAGCTGGTCGATGCCATCTTCTTTCGCGGACCGTACAAGAACCAATACTTCAGGGCAGCCAGGGATTGGGCCGGGAGCCCAAATCTGTCGGACCATCCCTACGTCGCTGTCGATTTGGTAGAAGAAGGCAATGGACTCGCCGCAGCGTTCGGTGCACGACTGAAGCTGAAGCATTGGCCGACGGGCGCCGCGTTGCACTCGCATCAGATCAACTACGGCCACGAGCATGGTTCCTCGCAACAGCAAGTGACCGGTTTCGCTTCAAGAGACGACAACGACTTCTGGGTGATCGAGAATGCCGCAAGCCTCAGCGCCACCGGCACGGTCATCAACAACGGCGCAGAGATCCGATTACGTCACGAGGCGACGGGGATGTGGCTGCAGGCAGACTACAGCTTCTTCGCGCCGGTCAGCAGCAACACGGAGGTTTCGGCGGCTTCAATCGTTGGACCGAACAGCGTTTGGGTGTTGGAGCTCGAGAAGCACTCGGGACCCCTCTCGCTTGGCGATCGCTTGCGACTCCGGCACAAGGCAACGGGGCACTACCTGTACGCGATCCCAGGCGCTAACGGCGGGACGAACACCGCCCATCAACAGGAAATCTGCGCCGCGATATCGCGCGACTCGAATACCGAATGGGCGATGTTCGAGTTTCACAACCCGAGCGGCGGCCTTATACAACCCTCCGGTTGGCTCACACGAATCCTTAATCTACTGGTGAAGCTACTCAAACGCTGAAGGCGCTGCGTAGCTTGTAGCGGAGGGTTCCACTGACGTGTCCGACGACGACGGCGATTCGGACGAAACGACTGCTTCGTAAATTGCGTCAATGTCGGCTTTCA
>JAGDMS010000282.1 GCA_017860575.1 Deltaproteobacteria bacterium
CGCCGCGCGGGGCGCCTCCTACGTTGCCTCCGCTTCATCGGCGACGGGACCTCGGAGACCGACCACATGAACTTCGTCGTGAAGGCCGGCGAACGGCGCGAGGCGCTCGCGGCGCTCTTGAACGCAATCGACGGGCTTTCGTGGGATGTCGCTCACTTCAGCCAGATGCCTAAGGAATCGGACAATACCCGGCAGCTTCTCGAGTTCGCCAGTTCGAAGGGCTGGTTGATCGGCTCATCGGAGGTGCCGTGTCCGCGTCGCATGTTGCCCGGAAGCTATGAGGAATTGGTTGGTTCCCTTCCAAGCCGGCTGCGAACGGCGATACGATCCGCGCGCCGTGCCCTCGAGCAGAACCATGCCGTCGAGTTCGGATCTTGTGCGACTGTCGGCGAGCTGCCGGGGTGCCTCGAAGCCCTGTTCCGAAACCACGAGAGCCGATGGCGCGGGAAGGGAAAGCAAGGGGTGTTCGTCGATATGCGCAAGCGCGAGTTCTATTCGAAGCTCGCTTCCCGCCTCCTGGGTTCCGGCACACTTCGCTTCTTTCACTTGAAGCTGGACGGCTCGGTGGTAGCACAGCAGTTCTGCTTTCAGCACGGCGATACCGTCTTTCTACTGCAAGAAGGCTTCGATTTCGAGCATGCGAATCTCAACGTCGGAAACGTGCTGCGCCTGATGGTCTTCGAGCACTTGATTTCCAATCGTGTGCGCCAGTACGACTTTCTTGCCGGGACGTCGCGGCACAAACAGAGTTGGTCGGACGCGGCCCCGTTCGATATCAATGTGCGGGCTTGCCGGCCATCGATCCGCGGTCGCACTGCCCATTACGTGCCGCTGTGGGCTACAGCAGCAAGGCGGTTCGCAAAACGGTGGCGATCAAGGGCGGTCTCTTCATGACTGCAACCGGCTCGGATCACAAGTCAACGGCTTGGGCGCTTCAGATCGATACTCCGGTCGTCGTCCTGAACACGTTTCACACCGGACTTGCCATCGGGAGGGACCTTGGCAGGCTGGGGATCCGCGTGATCGGTTTGACGGCCCGCCGCGAAGCATGGGGGAACTATTCCAGGTGGGTCGAGAGTCGGCCGTCGCCCGATTCCCTAAGCGACCCACCGGAGTTGTTGTCTTGCCTGCTGGAGTTGTCGCAGGAGTTGGGCGTTCGAGCAGTCCTGCTGCCGACGCGCGACCATGACATCAACTTCATCTCGGAGAATTGGGAGGCACTGTCTCGCAGCTTTCTGCTGCCCATGCTTCCGCCCGGCCCGATGAGACGGGTGTTGAACAAGGACACGGTCGCCGGTGTAGCGCGTGAGTCCGGCATCTGCGTGCCGGATTCGGTGACGATCACGCGGCGCGACGATATCGACAAAGCAGAACGACTTTGCTTTCCTTGCATCTGCAAGCCGGTGGTAGCTACTCAATGGAGGAAGCCTGGCATCTGGGCCGCGGTCGGAAGCCAGAAAGTTCGCCTTGTCAGTTCGTTCGCCGAGCTCAAGTCGTTTTATCAATCTTTCTCCCACATCGATCCGCTCGTGAGCGTGCAAGAGTGGGTACCTGGCGACGACAAGAACCTTCTGGTCTTCGGGTCATACTGTGCCGCGAATCATGAGGTGACGGCATCCTTCACCGCGCGCAAACTGCTTCAGTCGCCCCGGCTCGCCGGTACCGGCGTGGCTGTCCAGGCGTTGCAGTTACCGGATCTGGAAGAACCCGCGCGCGAATTGTTGCGCAGGCTCCAGTTCCATGGCATCTCGGAAATCGAATTCAAACGGGACGAACGTGACGGGCGTATCTATCTCATCGAGATCAACCCACGCCATTGGGATCAGCACGGCTTGGGCACAGCCGTAGGCGTCAACCTGTCCGAGGCGCTCTATCGCGACGCGACAGGACAACCTGCGCGGCACATGTGGCAATCTGGCTCGCCGCGTGTCTGGATCGGCGACCTCGAGGTCATAAAGCACTTTGCGTGGGTTCTGAGGGGATATGCGCCTGTCAAGGATCTCGCTGTTTTCTTCGTCCCGAACAAGATGCCGTCGGTGTTTTCTCTCGATGACTTGCGACCGTTCTGCTCATTACTCGGATTGCCTGTGCGACGGAGCCGGTCTACGGCGCCCTCGAAGCCAGCCTGATCGGGCATGACGACATGCGGTGCCGCAAAGTGCCAAAGAGTGCCAGAAACTCCTATGCGCCGACCCGCGTTCGATTCGCCGCTGGGCGCTAAAGGCCACGCATGAGTCCAGTTTCGCTTCGCGCACGTCTGGCATCCGGCGCAAAGTGGACGATATCCATACGCGCTGTGGACCGTATGATCGGACTTGCGACCACGCTGATCCTGGCCCGGCTTCTCGCTCCAGCGGACTTTGGCGTAATCGCGATGGGAACGGCCATCAACGGAATCCTCGGGTCGCTGACCGAACTCGGCTTCACTCCGGCGCTGATACGCCTGCGACGGCCGGATCGCGATGCGTATTCGACTGCATTCACCTTGCACTTCATCGCCTGCGCTGTAGTGGCGCTGGCGCTTGTGGCTTCCGCCCCTCTCGCACGAGCGTGGTATGGCGACCCGCGCGTCGTGATCGTACTTTTGACGCTTGCGACGATCAGTCTTGTATCCGGTTTTCGAAATTTCGGGCTGGCACGGTATGAGAGAGCTCTGGACTTTCGGCCGTTCTTCGTCATCACCCTTTCAAGGAAGGCCGCATCGTTTCTGACCGGCGTCGGCGCGGCACTGGTCTGGCATGACTACCGGGCGTTGCTCGCAGGTATGCTGGTCGGCACGGTCGTCGACATCGCCCTCACTCATCGGCTCACTCGGCTTCGCCCGCGGTTCACTCTGTCCCGAAGCCGGGAGGTGCTGAGCTTTAGCGTATGGTGGCTCGCCAGCCAAATGGCGGCAGTGCTCGGGCGAAGGGGCCAAGATCTGATCATCGGGCAGCAGTTAGGCGCGCCCATTCTCGGCAAGTACGCCGTGGCGCTTGACATTGCGACGATGCCAACGGGTGAACTCGTCGCGCCGGTCATGCGTGCCGTGTACCCCGGATACATGCAAATGAAGGACGAGATCGGTCGACTCCAGGCTGCCTTTCTAAACGTCTGGGGCGTCATTGCGCTCGCTGCGATTCCCGCGGCGGTAGGCACCGCATGCGTGTCCGATCTGGTGACCAACGTCATCCTGGGGCCGAAATGGCGCGATGCCGCGCATCTGATGGGCGCCCTCGCGGTTGTGGGGGCGATTGACGCCTTGTACGGGTGCTACTGGCCGATGATGCTCACAAGGCTGGGTCCTAAGATGGTCTTTCTCCTCAGCGCTGCCGGCGTCGGTTTGACCCTCCCTGCGTTCGGCATCACGCTCTGGGCGTTCGGCCTGATGCCGGCGATCGGAGCATGGATCACCTGCAGCGTAGTGATGTTGTTCGTTGGGGCGAAGCTACTGTTGCGGGAGCTTGGAGGGCGGCTTTCAGCGTTGCTCGGTCACTTGATCAGGCCGCTTATCGGCTCTGCGGCAATGGCCTTGGTCGTTTTAGCGATCAAGGGCGTCTTGCCTGTCGGCGCCGCTTGGGTGGGCGACCTGGCGTTCCTGTTGCTGCTGGCATTGGCGGGTGCCCTCTCGTACGTGTTATCCGTTTGGGTCCTGTGGCAATTGGCGGGGCGCCCGGCGACAGCGGAACTCCAGGTCCTCTCGGTGGCGCGCGTCTCGTTGAGGAGGAAAGTTTGACCGACTGCCGCAGGTTGAGTCGCGTGTCCCGAGTCCTGCCGAGAGAGACTGAAGGTTTCATGGGGCACGGGAGAGAGATCACTGCAGTTCTCGCTGCTTATTCAATGCAATGAGGTGATGCCGCTCGTGTTGGATGTTTTCTTCACCGTTGACGTGGAAGTGTGGTGCGATGGCTGGCAGGATATTGATCGCAAGTTCCCTGACGCCTTTCGGCGCTACATCTATGGTCCCTCAGGAGAATTCGGCCTTCCCTTCCAGTTGCGTGTGCTCAGCGACCACGGGCTGAAGGCCGTCTGCTTCGTCGAACCTCTCTTCGCCGCTCGCTTCGGGATAGGCCCGCTGGCCGAGATCGTCCGACTCGTGGAGGAGGCGGGACATGAAACACACCTTCACCTGCACACAGAGTGGGTTGACGAAGCCCGGGTCGCCTTGCTTCCTCGCATCCGCGGCAAGCGACAGTTCCTCCATCAGTTCGACTTGGCGGAACAGGCGCAGCTGATAGCAAAGGGAGCGGAATGTTTGCAGCAGGCAGGCGCCGCGAAGCCGATAGCCTTCCGTGCCGGCAGCTTCGGCTTCAACCGCGACACCATCAGGGCGCTCGCGCACAACGGCATCTTGGTCGATTCGAGCTACAACGGTTCGACCTTTGGGCTGAGCAGCGGCGTGTGCGAGGGCGAACTGCTCGATCAGCCGAAGCGGATCGACGAGGTGCTGGAACTCCCAATGTCGGTATTCGAAGATGGAAGGGGGTTGCGACACGTTCAGCTCACCGCCTGCAGTTGGTTGGAGCTCGAGCATCTGCTCTGGCAGGGACTCGAGTTCGGTCATCGCAGCTTTGTGATCCTATCTCACGGAGCGGAGCTCTTGACGCCGGGCGCGAGGGCGGTTGATCCGACGGTGGTGAAGCGGTTTCGCCGACTTTGCGGGTTCCTGCAGCGAAACTCGGGAAGCTTTCGCGTGCGCGGTTTTCGAAACGGCGAACTGCCGCTTGCCCCGGTGGCGCCAGTTCGTCGCCTGCACTCGCCAATCTGGCGCACTGCCTTACGAATGGCCGAGCAGGGGTGGCGGAGAAGGCACGCATGGACGCGTTGAATACCGTCGACTTTCGATTTCAGATCAGCGACTGGACCCTTCTGACCGTGCGTCGAAGGATGCTGGTGCGGAATTTCGGGATTGGCGATACCACGAGTGACCGCAGCGTGATGCAAATTCCACTGGACTGCGTCGGCGTGATGCTGCGCTCGGTGCAATCCGACGCAAGCAAGACGAGCGTGGAGCGCCAGATCATCGAGGGGCAGCCAGTGCTTCGTTATGTGATGCAGTGCTTTCCCAGGTACTACATCGATATGAGTCAAAGCTTCGACTCATACAAGAAGAAGTTCTCCAGCAAGACGCTCTCGACTATCCGCCGCAAGGTAAAAAAGTTTGCCGAACATTGCGGCGGCGAGATCCGATGGGAAAGTTTCAGCCGTCCGGACGAATTGGAGCGCTTCTGGAGACTGGCCCGCGAGCTGTCCTCCAAGACTTATCAAGAACGGCTGCTCGATTCCGGCCTGCCTAGTAGTTCGTCATTCATCGAGCGGGCGAAGCGCCTTGCTGAGCAGGACGATGTTCGCGGATATCTGCTCTTCGATGGGCAGAAGCCCGTGTCCTATCTGTACTGCCCGGTTGAGAATGGATTGGTGCAGTATGCGTACCTTGGCTACGATCCGTCGTATCTGCGCTTCTCGGTCGGTACGATCCTGCAGTGGCTGGCGCTGGAGAGCCTTTTCGAAGAGGGCCGCTTCCAGTATTTCGATTTTACGGAGGGAGAGTCCGAGCACAAGCGCTTGTTCAGTACGGGTTATCTGAACTGCGCCAACATTGCGCTCTTGCGATCGAGCCTCCGTAACAACGCCTTGGCGCTGGCTCATCTTTGGTTTGGGAGAATGATTGCGAGCCTCGGTGGCTGGCTTGACAGGCACGACCTTCGGGCACGCGTGCGAAGGTGGATAAGGTTTCGTCCATCTGATTTACTCATAAGACGATGAAAGGGAAGAGCACGGGAAGGGTGCCCCTTGGCACTGCCGTGATCAACTACTTCTTCCCCTTAAGGTTGATGCTACCCACGAGCACACCCCGCGCCGCGCCGCCCCGGCCGGTTCTGGGTGGGACTGCACAGGGTCTTCGATGCGTTCTCGGTAGGAGCCGCGAAGGTGCTTGAAGAGCTCGGTCTCGAGGCTCCCTGAAGCGATTCCTGCGCAGGTCTGATGCGCAATGTCGCCGGGCAGCCTGCTATCTTTGAAGGAGTTCGTGCAATCGCACCTCGCTTATCGGTATCTACATGAATTGCCGCTTTGCCATCGCGCTCCAGGGCGCCGCAACGCCGTTGGCGACATTCTCGACTTTCAAGCAACGAGTACGCAAAGAAAGATTCAACGCAAGACATCACGAGCGGTCATCATCGCTGATGCGGGATAGCCTGGGATTGCGCGCGGTGCACCGCAGTACGGGCAATGCCGGCCCAGGGCCAACATGCCCGTATTAGCATCTCGGGATTCTCTGAGCTAGATGGCCGGCGTCGATTATTTTGCAAAGAGGACGCGAATGAGGAGAAACCGAATCAAGGATGTCTTGGAGTCCCTCAGCACGAACGGACCTCTAGGCACGGCGCATAGAGTACTGATGCACCTCCACGAGCCAGCCAAGGCGATTCCCGGTGCGGCGCCCGCGGTCACGGCCATGGCGCGGGGGGTGTTTTCGCTTCAGCAGTACCTCGACGCGTCGTTCGATCGGCGCTACGGCACCGACACCTCTGGCGTCATCGCGGTAAAGGACCTCAGGATCGAGAAGGGTTC
>JAGDMS010000098.1 GCA_017860575.1 Deltaproteobacteria bacterium
CGGGGGATTTTCAGGTCGAGCACCGCATGACGCTGGCGGTCACACTCCGACGCGCCGACAGTGCGCCGGTCGAGCGGCAGGTGCTCAACGAAGCGGTCATTACGAAAGGCGCGCTGGCGCGGATCATCGACCTCGAGACGGCTGTCAACGGAGAGTACTTCTGCATCTACAAGGCGGATGGGTTGATCGTGACCACACCAACCGGCTCGACGGCGTACTCGCTGTCCGCCGGCGGACCGATCATCCACCCCTCGGTGGGCGTCATACTGCTGTCGCCGATCTGTCCGCATACGCTGACGCATCGGCCGGTTGTCCTGCCAGATTCCGCGCTGGTGGCGATTACCGTCCGTTCCCCTCATGAGGATGTCGTACTGACGCTCGATGGTCAGGAAGCCATCGAACTGCGCAACGATGATCTGGTCGACATTCGCAAGGGCGAAACCAGCGTTCCGCTGGTGCGATCCCCCAGCCGCAATTACTTTGACGTCCTACGCACCAAGCTCCGCTGGGGGGAACGGTGAGTAGACGCGTGCCGCATCGTGCATGGCGCATATCGCCGATCCTTTCCCTTCCGACCCGGCCGCGTCACCCACCGACAGGCGATGCGCGCTATGCGAACCGCCATATGCGATAAGCGAACACCCACGTCATGCTGCGGGCCCTGCGCATTTCCAACATTGCCATTATCGATGAATTGACCCTGTCGTTTGCTCCGGGGATGAACGTCCTCACCGGGGAGACCGGCGCCGGCAAGAGTATCATCATGCGGGCGATCGGCCTCCTCTGTGGGGCGAGGGCGTCCGCGGATCTCATCCGCACGAATGCGGACGAGGCCGAGATCGAGGGCGTTTTTGATCTGGACGGCCGCGGCTGCGGTGTGCTGCGGGATGCCGGTCTTAGCCCGGCCGACGAGTTGCTGGTGCGGCGGATCATCACTCGCTCCGGCAAAGGCCGGATCTACGTCAACGGTGGTCTGGCCACGGCCGGATTGCTGACTCAGATCGGGGACGCCCTCATCCACGTCTACGGCCAGCACGAACACGCGCTGCTATTGAAGCCCGAGAATCATCTGGATTTTCTCGATGAGTTCGGACGGTTGAGCGAGTTCCGCGAACGCATGGGCGCCGCGTACACCGCCTTCCGTGAAGCGGCGGACCGCGTGGCGGCATTCACGGCGAACAGTGAAAGCCTGCGGCAGCGGCTGGAATTGCTCCGGTTTCAGGTCGCCGAGCTGCAGGAGGCGCAATTGGTGTGCGGCGAAGAGGCGCAGTTGCAGCGGGAGCGGGAACTGCAGCGTCACGCGGAACGATTGCGACAGATCTGTGCGGCGAGCGAGGAGGCGTTGTACGCCGGCGACGACGCCATTGCCACCGCCATGGGCCGCATCGCGGCACACCTGCGCGAGGCCGCGCAGATCGACCCGGAGTTCGCCGCGACAGCGGACCTCCTGCAGCAGGCGACGGCGGAGGTCGAGGAGGTGTCCGCCGACCTGCGGCGCGCCGCCAAGCGGATTCAACATGATCCGGAGCGATTGGAGGCCATCGAGGATCGGCTGGCGCTGTGGTCGCGGCTCAAGCGCAAGTACGACGCCGAGGCCGATGACCTCCCCGGTCGACGCGCCGATTTGGCACGCGAACTGGCCGGCCTCGAGGCGGCAACCACCGATGCCGGCACGTGTCGGCAGGAGGTGGTTGCCCGCGCGGCGGACGCCTGGGGCGTGGCGCGCGAGCTGTCGCGCCTGCGCCAGGCCAGTGCGGGGCAACTGGAACAGCGCATGGCCGAGGAACTGCGGGTGCTGGGCATGCGCGGCAGCGTCTTCCGCGTCGTCTTTACCGTGTCCGCATCCGACGCACCGGAGGCCGGTTGGGCCGAGGCCGCGTCCCCCGGCGGCACAGGCCTGGGGGTGACGGGGGCAGACGTCGTCGAGTTCTACTTGTCGGCGAATCCCGGGGAAGACCCCAAGGCGCTGGCGCGGATTGCTTCGGGTGGCGAACTGTCGCGCATCATGCTCGCCCTGAAAGCCCTGACGGCCGGAGCGGGCGAAGTGCAGACGATCATCTTCGACGAGGTCGATGCGGGGATCGGCGGCGCGGTCGCCGAAGCGGTCGGGAAGCGGCTCCACGACCTCGGCCGGACGCGGCAGATCTTCTGCATCACGCATCTGCCGCAGATCGCCGCGCTTGCCGACCATCACTTCGCGGTGGAAAAGCGCGTCGTCAAGGGCCGTACCACGACAACGGCGCGTGCGTTGAGCGCCGATGAGCGTGTGCGCGAAATTACGCGCATGCTGGGCGGATCGGCGAATGCCGACTCACAACGGTACGCCCGCCGCATGGTGGAGGGCCGCGGCGACGCCTAGCCGCAATACCTGTCAGCGAAGGAGCAGAGTGCCCGGCAGGCGCCCTTCGAGACACATCGTGCCAAGCCGGCCGCTTGCCTGACTGGCATTGGGACGGGCCACGCACACCAGAATGAGGCGCTGTCGGTCGGCCTTCAGTAGTTCACTCGCGTCAGGCACAGGCCGCAGGCGGGGGCGGTAGCGCCCGCCCGTGTGCGGTCGCGGGCGGCGAGCAGGGCGGGCACGTCATCGGGGGGTCGGGCGCCGCAGCCGATTTCCACCAACGTGCCGATGATGTTCCGGACCATGTGCCGGAGGAATCCGTTGGCTTCGATGGTGTACGTGAGCAACAGGTCACGACGCTCGAGTTCGCTGCGCAGCACACGGCGGACGGGTTGCTTCGCCTGGCAGCCGGCGGCTTGAAACGAACGGAAGTCGTGCTCGCCGATCAAGGCCGCCGCCGCCATCTGCATGTGCTCATCGTGCAAGGGGGCGCGCACATGCCAGGCATAGCGGCGCCAAAACGGTGAGCGCCACGGTGCGTTCCAGATGCGGTACTCGTACACGCGGCTGGTGGCGGCACGTCGCGGATGAAAGTCGTCCGCGACGGACTCGGCGCATTGGATGGCAATGTCCGGCGGCGTCAACGCGTTGAGCCCGCGGACGAGCGCCTCCGCCGAGACGGTCCGCCGCAACACGAAGCTAATCACCTGCGCGCCGGCATGGACGCCCGCATCCGTGCGGCCCGCAGCCACGACCGGCGTCGACTCGCCGGTCATTTTCGCAATCGCTTCCTGCAGTGCCGCTTGGACGCTACGGCCGTTCGGCTGGATCTGCCAGCCGTGGTAATCGGTGCCGTCGTAGGCAATGACGAGCTTGAAACGCATGCAATAGTCGATAGTCGATAATTACGAGTCGATCGGGCATGGACTCTGCCCTATTGACTGTCGACTATCGACTTTCCTCACAGGTATTCGCGAATGAGCACTTCGGCGATCTGGACCGCGTTGACGGCGGCACCTTTGCGTAGGGTGTCCAGCGCGAGCCAGAAATCCAGTACATTGAGCGACTCGTCCTCACGAATACGGCCCACGAGCGTCGCGTCTTGACCCACGGCGTCGGCCGCGGTTGGGTAGCTGCCTGTCTCGAGATCGTCTTGGAGCAACACGCCGGGGGCCACACGCAGAATGTTCCGCGCCTCGGTCGCGGTGAGTTTGCGGGCGGTCTCGACATTGACGGCAAGCGCCTCCCCGTAAAATACCGGCAAGCGGGTGCAGGTGACGCTCACCGGGAGCGCGGGATCGGCGAGCAGTCGCCGAACGCCGGTGACGATGTGCACTTCGCCGCGAGCGAAGCCGCCAGCCAGGAACTCGCCGACGTGTGGCAGGATGTTGAATGCAATGCGATGCGGAAACACTTCGTTGTTCGTGCTGCGCCCGTTCATCAACTCGATCGTTTGCCGCTGCAACTCCTCGATCCCGCGGCGTCCGGCACCGCAGACCGGCTCGAACGTCGAACAAACGACACGGACAAGCCCTGCCGCGTCGGCCAGCGGCTTCAGGGCCACCGCCAAGGCAATGGCCGGCGCGTCGGGACTGGCGACGATGCCGCGCGTGGTGTACCCGCTCAGCTCCGCCGCATTGACCTCGGGAACGACGAGGGGCACATCGGGATCGGCGGCGCACAACGGGCTGATGTCGATGACCACGGCGCCGGCAGCGGTGGCCCGTTCAATCCATTCGGCGCTCACGTGTTCGCCCGCGGCGAAAAACACCAGGTCGGTGCCATCGAAGCGGGCGCGCTCCAGCAACTCGACCGGCGCCCGCACGTCGCCGCACTGGAGTTCGTCGCCGGCGGATCGGATCGAGGCGTACAGCTGGAGGTCCGCAATCGGAAAACGCCGTTGGCCGAGTGCGGTCACGATCTCGGTTCCCACGAGACCGGTCGCGCCAACGACCGCGACCGAATAGGCGGATTTGTGCATGGAGATGCCGGGCGTCTCAGCGCGCGACGCGTTGGACGACCAGCGCTCCCATTTCGCGGCAACCGATCGCGCGACTGCCGCCGAAAGCAATGTCCGCGGTCCGATGTCCCTCCGCCAGCACGGACGACACGGCATTATCGATGACGGTGGCGGCGTCGTCCTGTCCGAGCGAGTAGCGCAGCATCAGCGCGGCCGACAGGATCGTGGCGAGCGGATTGGCGGCGTTCTGCCCGGCGATGTCCGGAGCACTACCATGGATG
This sequence comes from Deltaproteobacteria bacterium, assembly GCA_017860575.1. Classification (GTDB taxonomy): domain Bacteria; phylum Desulfobacterota; class Binatia; order HRBIN30; family HRBIN30; genus JAGDMS01. Next base: position 4,583 of record JAGDMS010000098.1, read on the forward strand.
GGTTCGTACAGACCGCGCGGTCGTCCGAGGCTGTTGAGTGACGACCCCAGCGAGGCCGACGGCAACAGCCCCATCGAACCGGCCAGCATGGAGGCCTCGTCGGTGAGGATGTCGCCGAACATGTTCTCGGTGGCGATGACATCGAAGTCCCGGGGCCGCCGGATGAGGTGCATGGCCATGGCATCGACCAGCATGTCCTCGTAGGCGACGTCGGGGTAGTCGCGTTGCACTTCGTGGGCGATTTCCCGCCACAGCCGTGAGGACGAGAGGATGTTGGCTTTGTCGACCGACGTCAGTTTCTTGCGACGCTGGCGGGCCAGGTCGAACGCGGTGCGCAGCAGCCGGCTGATTTCGGTTTCGGTATAGGTGAGCGTGTCGACGGCCTCACGACCATCGCTGCCCTGGCGCTGCTCGCTGGGCTTGCCGAAATAAATGCCACCGGTCAGTTCACGCACCACCACCAGATCGACATCGCGGAGGACGTCCGGCTTCAGCGGCCCGGCGTCAAGAAGCTCGGGGAAGACCCGCACCGGGCGAAGGTTGGCGAACAAGCCCAGACCGCGGCGCAGACCGAGCAAGGCCTGCTCTGGGCGTACCGTGGCGCGGGGGTTGTCCCATTTCGGTCCGCCGACCGCGCCAAGCAGTACGGCGTCGCTCGATTGCGCCAGATGTAGTGCGCCGTCCGGGAGCGCCGTGTGGAAGGCGTCGATGGCGGCGCCACCGACGACCGCCTCGGTAAATGTCAGCGGAAATCGGAAGCGGTGGGCAGCGGCTTCCAAGACCTTCTTGGCCTGCTCCACCACTTCAGGACCAATTCCGTCGCCCGGTAACACCAGAATCTTCACGACGCCCTCCCCATCACGTTCGCAATCGTGGTTTCGTTCTCAGCCGTTTCCTCAGCCCGCCGCGCGCACACGGGACCTCACGGTCCCTCCTCGTGCACTTGCCGATAATGCGTGCGCCGATACTGCAGCTTGTTGAGCGCATTGAGGAAGGCCAGTGCGCTGGCCTGAATGATGTCGGTGTGTGCACCCTGTCCGCCAGCGGTGATGCCGTCCTCGTTGATCAGGCAGGACACCTCCCCCAGGGCATCGGTGCCGCCGGTAATGGCCTTCACCGCGTACCGTTCGAGTTTGGGTGTGATGCCGGTGATCTTGGAGATGGCCTTGTAGCAGGCGTCCACCATGCCGTCGCCGTCCGCCTCGTCCTCCCGTTCGACGTCACCGACGCGCAAACGGACGGCCGCGTGCGGTGCCGTACGGTTGGAGGAGGTGACGCGGAGGTCAAGCAATTCGAACTGATCGGGAAAGCGCACGGCCTCCTCGGTGACGATGGCGATCAGGTCTTCGTCATAGACGCTCTTCTTGCGATCGGCGAGCGCCTTGAATCGCTCGAAGGCCTTGTTCATGTCGACTTCGTACAAGTCCACCCCGAGTTGCTTCAGTCGTTCCGCGAAGGCGTGGCGGCCGGAATGCTTACCCAGGACCAGTTTGTTGCTGCTGATACCCACCGAGGCCGGTCGCATGATCTCGTAGTTCAACACGTCCTTGAGGACGCCATCCTGATGGATGCCGGCTTCGTGGGCAAAAGCGTTGTCGCCGACGATGGGTTTGTTCGCCGGCACGGTAAGGCCGGTGACCTGGGCGAGCAGCCGGCTGGCGGGATAGATCTGCTCGGTGACCACGTGGGTGCGCAGGTCGAAGAAGTCGTGGCGGGTGTGGATCGCCATGACGATTTCCTCCATCGACGCGTTCCCGGCGCGCTCGCCGATACCGTTGATCGTGCATTCGATCTGCCGCGCGCCGTTGCGCGCGGCCGTCAGCGAGTTGGCCACGGCCATGCCCAGATCGTTGTGACAATGGGCACTCCAGGTGACCCGGTCGCCTCCGGGGGTGGTGGCGATCAGGTAGCGGAACAGCGCGCCGAATTCCTCGGGTACCGCGTAGCCCGTGGTGTCGGGTACGTTCAGCACAGTTGCTCCCGCCTTGATCACTTCGGCGAAGACCTGCACGAGGTAGTCGCGGTCGCTGCGTGAGGCATCCTCGGCCGAGAACTCGATGTGGTCGACATGCTTCTTGGCGAAGGCCACCGCCCATGAGGCGGCATCGACGACTTCCTGACGGCTCATCATCAGCTTGCGTTTGAGATGGATGTCGGAGGTGGCAATAAAAATGTGAATGCCGGGGTGTCTGGCTTTCTCGACCGCCTTGAGGGCGCGCTGAATGTCCGGCTCACGGGTGCGTGCCAAGCTGAGCACGACGGGGGTGCTCACGGCTTCCGCCACGCGGGCCACGGAGTCGAAGTCACCCTGCGAGGAGGCGGCAAACCCCGCCTCGATCACGTCGACGCGCAGCTTCTCCAACTGGCGCGCGATCAGGAGTTTTTCCTCGACATTCATGGTAGCCCCGGGCGACTGCTCCCCGTCGCGTAGGGTCGTGTCGAAGATACGGACAACGTTTCGGTTGTGGTCTTGGGTCATGATCACTCCTCCGTCCTGCCAACGCCGCAAACATGAAGGGCCACGAGGGAGCTGCCCGTGGCCCTTCTGAAAACACGAACGCCACGGACAGCGTGCCCGTCCGTGGCGTCCTTCGGTTGCGCAATTTTTCCTACGCTCCCGCAGACGCACCGGACGGGCCCGGAAGCAGCAGGCCGAGCAGCGACAATCCTTGTGCGGTACGGAAAGCGTTCATTTGTTCACTGTCTAAAGTAGGGTGCCCAGCTTGTCAAGGGGCCGCCTTGCGCCGGCGGCCGCGGCCCATGCTGAGCAGGCTGATCACCTTGGAGGCGGCTGCTCCGGGTTCTCTACGCGGCCCGTCCACGTCAGCGGTAGGGGAAAACGGACCGCCGTCTCCCGGACGGCCGCGCCGCCGCAATTGGGTGCGCAACCGCTTGCCGCGAACCAGGGCCCAGCGGAATGGGCCGGACGACGCGTACAGGAAAAAACTGGTGAACAGCATGATCTGGGGTTCGGCGATGAAGAGCTTGAGCAGCACAATGATGGCGATCAGCATCCAGAAGGGCCGGCGCCGGTACAGGTCGGTCTCCTTGAAGCTGAAGTACTTCAGGTTGCTCACCATCAAGCCCGCCAACGCGTAAGTCACCAGGAGCATCACGATGTGCGCCCGCATCGGCCCTTCCCCGCCGAGGTAACTGTAGAGCAGGACGGTTGAGGCGATGAGCTCCGCCGCCGCGGGGATCGGCAGACCGAGGAAGTGCCGCTTTTCTGCAGTCTCGAATTGCACGTTGAAACGCGCCAGTCGCAGTGCGCCGCAGGCCACAAATAGCGCTGCCGCCAGCCAGCCCCAGCTTCGCCACGGTTCGAGGCCCCAGCGGTACACGAGGATGGCGGGCGCCACCCCGAACGCGACGAGGTCGGCGAGCGAGTCGTATTCGATGCCGAAGCGGGTGGTCGAATTGGTCAGGCGTGCGATACGACCGTCGAGGGTATCGAACACATTGGCTACCAGAATGGCGATGGCGGCTCGCTCGAATTCCAGGTGGAAGCTGGCGACGATCGAATAAAAGCCGGCGAACAACCCCGCCGTGGTGATCAAGTTGGGCAGGAGGTAGACACCCTTGTGGGGCGGTGTTGCGCCTTTGCGACCGGCGATCGGCAGGGCGTCGTCGGTTACGGCCATCGGGCGATTACCGTGCTGCCGGCGCAGACGTTGGTCCCGGCGGCCACGTAGGGCGTGGCCGCCGGCGGAAGATAGACGTCCACCCGCGAGCCAAACCTGATCATGCCGAACCGCTGACCGCGCTCCACCTGCATGCCGGGGCGAAGGTAGCAGACAATTCGGCGGGCGAGAAACCCGGCGATCTGGACGAAGCACAGACGCCGCCCGTGCTCATCCTCCATCATTACGGCATTTTGCTCGTTATCAAGCGATGCCTTCTCGGCGTACGCGCGAAAATACTTCCCTTGGTTGTAGCGAATGTCGACGACGCGTCCCGTTACCGGAACGCGGTTGACGTGCACATTCAGGGGCGACATGAAAATGCTGATCAGGGTCGCCTCGCTGTTGAGAAAACGGTCATCCCGGACACGGGCCACGTTGATGATCCGCCCGTCGGCCGGCGCCACGATCGCACCCGCATCAGCGGGGATGACCCTTTCCGGATCGCGGAAAAACCCAACCACAAATGCCCACAGCGCCACGCCGAGCGCGCCGGCGACGTGGCCGCCGAGCCACCACAGCACCACGGCCAACGCCGACGCGGCGACAATCAGACCGTACCCCTCAGGGGCGATGGGAAGACCGGATCGATGTGGCGAGAACGTGGTGATGACTACTGCCTCCAACGGTCGACACAGTATAACGGAACGGGGCACGTTCCCCAAACTGCCGGTGATCCACCCGCCGCAGGCGGCGCGGTGCGGGCGATTGAGTTTCCCAGCAGAGTGTGGAGAATACTGCCGTAATCCCGCATCCGGTTGAGGCGGATGAAGCAGGCGCAGCGGTGCATCTGTTGGCTTTACAAACGGAACGCGACGACGGACGAACCGACAGAAGGAGGACAAGTACTGTGGCAATTATCGATTTTGGTGGTGTGAAAGAAGAGGTGGTCACGCGCAAGGAGTTTCCCATGGCGCGCGCGCACAAGGTCCTGAAAAACGAGACCATTGCGGTGATCGGGTATGGAGTCCAGGGGCCCGCGCAGGCGCTGAACATGAAGGACAACGGCTTCAACGTCATCGTCGGTCAGTCGAAACAGTTCAAGCGGGACTGGGACCGTGCATGCAAAGATGGTTGGAAGCCGGGCAAGAATCTGTTCGACATGGAGGAGGCCGCACGGCGCGGAACGATCGTGCAGATGCTGGTGTCCGACGCCGCCCAGAAAGCCATCTGGCCGACCATCAAGCAGTGCCTCAATCCCGGCGACGCGCTGTATTTCTCGCATGGCTTCTCGATTGTCTACAAGGATCAGACCCGGGTGATTCCGCCTCCCAGTGTGGACGTGATCCTGGTGGCGCCGAAAGGCTCGGGGACTTCCGTTCGGCGTAACTTCCTCTCCGGGGCCGGCATCAACGCCAGTTTCGCTGTCGAGCAGGACGCCACGGGACGGGCGCGCGAGCGCTGCATCGCGGTCGGCATCGCCATCGGATCGGGCTATCTGTTCCCGACAACCTTTCAACACGAGGTGTTCAGCGACCTGACCGGCGAACGCGGAGTGTTGATGGGCGCGCTCGCGGGCATCATGGAGGCGCAATACGAGGTGCTGCGCAAGAACGGCCACAGCCCCAGCGAAGCCTTCAACGAGACGGTCGAGGAGTTGACGGAAAGCCTGATTCGTCTGGTGGGTGAAAACGGGATGGATTGGATGTACGCCAACTGCTCTGCGACGGCGCAGCGCGGCGCGCTGGACTGGAAACCGAGGTTCAAGAAGGCGGTGCTGCCGCTATTCAAGGACCTCTATAAGCGCGTGGCAGCCGGCGTAGAAACCCGGAGGGTACTGAGTGCCTGTGGTGCGCCGGACTACCAACAACAACTGGCGAACGAGTTGGGTGCCCTGGGTAACTCCGAGATGTGGCTCGCGGGCAAGGCCACGCGCGCGCTGCGGCCCAAAGAACGCGCAAAGGTCATCTCAAAGAGCACCAAGGGGATCGGCGGTCGGGCGGCGAACTGACGCCGCGGCAGACCGAACTGACTCCGACCTCACGTCCGCGGGATTGGCGGTGGGCCGACCGCCACCCGCGGGCGTGAGCGTTCCGATGCCGCAGCGGTGCACCGCGCAGGGGCGCGTCAATTGCCGCGGTCAGGATCCTTCTTCGCCGCCGGCCCGGTGGCGCCGAGCCACGGCATCATCCCGCGGATGGTCGCGCCGACCTGTTCGATAGCTTGGTGTGCGGCCTCCGCGCGCAGTTCCTTGAAGTGCGGCATGCCGCAGCGGTACTCGGTGATCCATTCCTCCGCAAACTTGCCGCTCTGGATCTCCCCGAGCACCTCCCGCATGGCCTTGCGGGTCTCCGCTCCGATCACCCGCCTGCCGCGCGTCATGTCGCCGTACTCGGCGGTGTTGCTGATGGCCGCGTGCATGTTGGCGATGCCGCGCTCGTAGATCAGATCGGCAATGAGCTTCACTTCGTGCACGCACTCGAAATAGGCCATCTCCGGCGTGTATCCGGCTTCGACGAGGGTGTCATAACCGGCGCGGATCAGTTCCGTCAGGCCGCCGCAAAGGACCGCCTGCTCACCGAATAGGTCCGTCTCGGTTTCCTCTTTGAAGGTGGTCTCCATGACCGCGGCGCGCGTACCACCGATCGCCTTGGCATAGGCCAGCCCGACCTGCGTGGTGTCGCCGCTTGGATCCTGGTGCACGGCCAGCAGGCAGGGCACACCGCGGCCCTTCTGGAATTCGCTGCGCACGACGGTGCCGGGACCTTTGGGGGCCACCATGAAAACGTTGACATCGGCGGGCGGGACGATGCGCTTGAAGTGGATGTTGAAGCCGTGCGCGAAGGCGAGATAGCGTCCGGCGTGCAGGATCGGGGCGACGTCGCGTTCGTACAGTTCGCCACCGAGTTCGTCCGGCACCATGATCATGATGACGTCGCCGAGCCGAGCGGCTTCGCCGGTGTCCCTGACGTCCACGCCGGCGGCCACCGCTTTGGACCACGAATGCCCGCTGCGCGCGAGGCCAACAATTACCTGCACGCCGCTGTCGCGCAGATTGTGGGCGTGTGCGTGTCCCTGGCTCCCGTACCCGAGGATGGCGATCGTTTTGCCCTGCAGATAGCGCAGGTCCGCGTCGCCATCGCGGTAGACGTTCATGCCGCCTTGTCTTTGCCGTCCTGGGTGGTGAGCAGATTCATGCCGCGGTGCATCGCGATCTTTCCGGTGCGCACGATCTCGCGTATCCCGAGCGGGGCGAGCAATTCGAGGACGGCTTGGATCTTCTCTTCGTCGCCGGTGAGTTCAACGATATAGGAGCGCGGGCCGACGTCGATGACTTTGCCGCGAAAGATATCGACGATGTTCATGACTTCGGCGCGGGTTTTTTCGTCGGCGGTAACTTTCACCAGCGCCATTTCGCGCTCGACGTGGGGGCTGTCAGCGAAATCGATGACCTTGATCACCGACACCAGCTTGTTGAGCTGTTTTTCGATCTGTTCGAGAACTTGATCGTCCCCGCGTGTCACCAGGGTGATCCGCGATACGGTAGGGTCGAGCGTTTCCGCGACGGCGAGGCTTTCGATATTGAAGCCGCGGCCGCTGAACAGGCCGGCCACGCGCGCCAGCACGCCAAACTCGTTCTCCACCAAGACGGAAATCGTGTGTCGCATGCGGGAACTTTCGGACGCGTCAGCCGGCGCTGGCGCCGCGGGCGGCGCTGCGGTGTTTGTCGAGGATCTCCATGATCCGGTCTTTGCCGCTGAGTTTGCGTTTCTGGATCTGTTTCCGTTCGAGTTCCTGCTCCGGCGTCAGGTAAGCGCGCCGGTTGAACTCGGACAGGCGCTCCTCCAACTCAAGGTGCTCTTCGTAGTAGCGTTTGAGCTCCGCGTCATTGGACATTAGCGACTGAATCAATTCTTCGTCTTTTTTCTCCATGGCTGATCTCCGCCGGTGAGTGGCTCAGAACTAGCGCAGCCTCCCCCTCGTGTCAAATTCGGCGACGGCGGGAAAACGTTGAATTCTATATGCTTACCGCGTGCTTATAACGCCTTCAGCTCGGCCTCGGAGGGGCGGATGTACGCCGGCTCGAGAGAAGCAAATTCGTCGATGAGGCCGGCCCGCAGGCGCCCGGCGCCCAACATGGCCACCATTCCCCCGCGCGGCCCATATTGATCGGAGGGGAGCACTGTTACACGTTCCCCCAGGCGATCGCGCAGGAACGGGCCGTAGGCCGTGACCCCATCACCCAGGATCACGCAGGGAAGAGGGATTCGGTCCAGCAGCGCCTCCGGCGTGAGCAGAAGGTCGTCCGTCAACCGCCGCAGGCCGGTGACCGTTGGTGCGAAGCACGCTGCGTAGACCTCGCCCTTGCGCGCATCGAGCACGGCGCAGATTGCAGTGCCGCGGTCGGCGACGGTGCGGGCCAGCGCTTCGAGGGTCGGCACGCTGATCAGGCGTGTGCCGGTGGCGTAGGTGAGACCCTTGGCAACGCTCAGGCTGATGCGCAAACCGGTGAATGACCCGGGGCCGCCCGAGACCGCGATGGCGTCCAGATCGCTCACGGCGCAGCCGCCGGTCTGCAAGACCTCGTCGATCAAGCGCAGCAGGGATACCGCATGACTGCCGTCCGCAAGCTCCGACCGTTCGCACACCAGCACATCGCCGACACGAAGGCCGACGCTCGCCCTCCATGTGGCCGTGTCGATGCCGAGGATGCGCACGTTATCCCCAGCCGTGCACGACTCGCACAATGTCGTTGTAGAACGCGAACGCCATCAGACTGATCAGGAGTACCAGGCCCACCTGCTGGGCGATCTCGCGGTGACGGGTGTCGAGCGGGCGACGGAGGATGGCCTCCAGCGCAAAAAAGAGGAAGTGACCGCCGTCGAGCACGGGGATGGGCAAGAGATTGAGGACACCGAGATTGATACTGATGACCGCCATGAAGTGCAGCAGGTATTCCAAGCCCAACCGCGCCTGCTGGCCGGCCGCTTGGACGATGAGAATCGGCCCGCCGATGTCCTTGGCCGGGATCCGGCCCTGAAACATCTTGGCCACGCTCAGCAGCAGCGTCTCGACCCACCACGCCGTCTGCTTGGCTCCCATCCACACGGCGATCAACGGGCCGACCTGCTCCTGGTCGAAGCCACGCTCGATGCCGATGACGTACGCGGTGCCGAGCGTCTCCCCGAACATGTTCCGATCGGGCTTCGCCTCCGGCGTCAACTGGATGTCGAGCGTGCGGCCCTCCCGTTGCACTTGCAGCGTGATCGGGTTGCCGCCGCTGGCCCGGATGGTTTCGGAGAGCTTCTCCCACTGGCTCACGGGGGTGCCGTTGACGGCGGTGACGAGGTCGCCGGCTCGCAGGCCCGCCGCTGCCGCGGGCATGTTTTCGATTACCCCGCCGACTTTCGCCGTATCGGTCGGCACGCGCGCACCGTAGATTGCAAAGACCAAACTGAAAGCCAAAAAGGCGAAAACGATGTTCGCACCGGGGCCGGCCCCGACGATAGCCATGCGCTTCCACAGCGCTTGTTGTTGGAAGGCGATCTTTTGGTCTTCGGCGTCGACCTGTTCGTCCGGGTCTTCGCCGACCATCTTCACGAAGCCACCCAGGGGAATGGCGCTGATCACATAGTCCGTTCTACCCAGCCGTCGGCCGATCAACTTCGGTCCGAAGCCGATCGAGAATTTCAGCACGCCGACGCCGACACGTTTGGCGACCAAAAAATGCCCCAGTTCGTGGAACAAGATCAGAAACCCAAGCACAACGATGGCTACCAGGATGCTGCTCAGCATTTGCTCTCCTGAAGACTCCGCAATTATCCGCTGTAGGCTAAGTAATAATACAGAAAAGTGACGGGGAAAAGCAGGCTGTCCGTCCGGTCGAGGATGCCGCCGTGTCCTGGAAAGAGCCAGCCCGATTCTTTCACGGCAAACGTCCGTTTCATGATCGACTCACTGAGGTCACCCAGTTGCCCTAGGATCGAGATCGCCACGGACAGCGTGATGACCTCCGTCCAGCTACGATCCGGCAAGAACACGAGCTGTGCGACCGCCCCGGCTAGGAGGCTGGCGATGACGATCCCAATGGATCCTTCGATTGTTTTCCCGGGACTGACGCGGGGGGCGAGTTTGTGGCGCCCGAGGGCGTGGCCTACCGCGTAGCCACCGGTGTCTCCGGCCATGCAAACCAGCAACACGAAAATCACCCAGAGCGGGCCGTGCGCAAGGTCGTGCAGCCAGATGAAATGCGGGAGCAACAGGCCGGTGTAGAAGATGCCGACAAGGGACAGGCCCAGGTCATGTAAGCCCATCTCAAAGTCCCGCCGCAGCAGCAAGGTCCAGATCAAGCCGATCATCACGATGCTTACCAGCACCGCGCTGAGCAAGGTGTGGGTCCGGTTGGGCAAAACCATGCCGAGGACCAGTGCCGCACCGAGCCCCATATTGAGCGCTCGATCCCCGGCACGGGTGGGGAATGCCATGGTGGCATATTCGGCAACGCCGAGGACGGCGAGCACGCCGACGACCCCGGCGAACAACCACGCCGGGCCGTACAGGATGATCGCTAGCAGGAGTGGGATGGCTGCCGCGGCTGTCGCGAACCTAGCGCGCAGCACGAAGCCGTTCCCTCTCCACCTGCGCGGTGACGCGGCCGAACCGTCGATCGCGCTCGCGATAGTGCGCCAGGGCTTCGAGGAACTCCGCCTCACGAAAGTCCGGCCACAGGGTGTTGGTGACGTACAGTTCCGTATAGGCGCTCTGCCACAGGAAAAAGTTGGAGAGGCGCAATTCCCCGCTGGTGCGGATCAGCAGGTCCGGATCGGGGATGCCGGCGGTGTCGAGGTAGCTGCCGAACATCCGTTCGTCGATCGTGTCCGGCTGCACACGCCCATCGCGCACGGCCTGCGCCAGGGCACGGGCCGCGTTGACGATCTCTTCGCGGCCGCCGTAGCTCACCGCCAGCACCACGGTCATGTCGTGGTTGTGCTGCGTCGCGGCGCAGGTCTCCTGCAACTCATGTTGGAGTGCCGCGGGCAGCCGCTTGATGTCGCCGATGGCGCGCAACCGGATCCCGTTCTTCAGCATGTCCCGCAGCTCGCTGCGCAGGAAGCGCCGCAGCAGACCCATGAGGGCCTCGACCTCGCGGCGCGGGCGGTCCCAATTCTGGGTGGAGAAGGCGAATAGGCTCAGGTAGTCGATGCCGAGCCGGCGGCTGGCTTCCACCACCGCCCGTACCGACTCTTTGCCACGTTTGTGCCCTTCGATGCGGCTCAGGCCGCGGCGCTGGGCCCATCGGCCATTGCCATCCATGATGATGGCCACGTGGCGGGGCAGGGGGCTGGGAACGAGCGCTGCCACCGCGCTCACACCTCCATGATCTCGTCTTCTTTGAGCTTGAGGACCTGATCGACGCGATCGATGAACGTCTTCGTGACCTCCTGCGCTTTTTCCTGCGCGCGCCGCAGATCGTCCTCGGTGATCTCTCTGTCT
>JAGDMS010000009.1 GCA_017860575.1 Deltaproteobacteria bacterium
CAAGGTTGCCACGTCGTGCCAGTGGAAGAAGTTGCCAACAAACACAATCACAGAATTGGTGGTCAGCCCCAGCGAGGCGCGGACGTGCGCTCGGGCCTCCGGATCCGGCCGGAACCTCTGCACGTCAACCGCGTTGGGGAATACGACGATCTTTTCCGCCGGCACGTTCCAGTTGGTCATCAGGTGGAGCTTGCCCGCCTCCGAGACGCAGATGACGCAAGCGGCTACGCCAAGGTTGTAACGGAGCAACGCTTTCGCTCTCCAGCGCAGGACCCCGGTGAGCGGTCGGCCCATGAAGTCATGCTCCGCGATCTGGTCAGCTTCGAAGAAGACCACATAGGGCAGCCTGAGTCGCTTGCAGGCCATCGCCACACCGGCGTTGTAGAGACCATTTCGTTCATACACGAGATCATGGCCCGGGAGGCAGCGAAGACAGGAATCAAACCGCCGGTAGTTCGAGAATACATTCAAGTACGGAACGCCAAGCATGCGCTGCACACGCCAAGAGTTCTTACTCGCGACGTCAAACCACCGGCTTCCGGACCAGGTCCGAGGCGCGACTTCTGGTCGCAGTGGGTCACTCGAGCACACCGTCTCCGTGAGGTTGCCCGGTGCAACAAAGGTCAGGCTATGACCGCGGGCACGCAGGCCCGCAGCGATATGCCCTTGAATGATGTACGTTGCATCCGCCGGCTCACCCCGCATCACTTGCTGCAGCGGTTGCAGCTCGGGCACGCCGATCACAATCCGCAAGACTCGAAGGACCGCCGGTCCCGTCGCTAGCGCCGGCAGCGACCTCCGCGATCCGTGATCAGGCTGAGCCGACGCGGTCATGATGCTGCGTGGGGCGCTCGTACCGTAATGCGTTGTCGTAGATTGAACACAGCGCGCTGCACACGGACGCAGGTTGGAAGGGCCCTTGCTCAAACGCCCGGCGCGCCGCCGTACCTAGTCGCGTCCGCATCACGGGATCCTCGATGAGCGACCGTATCTTCGCCGCCAGACATTCCGAGTCGCCGGGCGCACACAGCAGGCCATTGACACCATTCTCTATCAGCTCAGGAATTCCTCCCACGGAAGTGGCCACAATGGGGCAACCATACGCCATGGCCTCAACCAAGCCCAGAGGCTGCCCTTCGAGGACGGAAGACATCACAAAGATATCCGTCTGATTCATGATGCGGGCCAATTCTTCACGGTCGGTGAAAGCGCCTACGAACAGGGCATTTCCATCCAAACCAAGCCGGCGCGCATGCGCCAATAGTTCTGCGCGGAGGGGCCCATCACCGTACACTCTGAATTGTGTGAGTGGATACGTCAGCAGCACCCGCGCGATGGCCTCCAGGAGGAACACTAGGCCCTTGGTTACGTACAGCCGTGCAACTGTTGTAACATGCAGCGGCTCAGTGCCATACCGCTGCGGACCGGGTTCTTTCTGCCAGCCTGACGCCATCGGATCCGGAAGTAGTGGTGGCCTCACCGCGATCGGCCGCGTCACCCCGCAGACGGCGCGGAGGCCTTCGGCGCTGGTCTCGGAAACCGCCACTACCATCGTGGCCTTGTTGATGGTTCGCTCGAAACCCTGCCACCAGTCGAACTGCGCGTCCGGCGTCTGGTGCTCTTCGTACACAACCGGGAGGTTCTTGGCATGTGCCCAGTCGACGACGAACAGAAGGCTCGTCGCATAGCCGTGGACATGCAGGAGGTCGGGCCGCCAGCGCCACCGCCACCAGTTCAACAACAGGCGGCCGCATTGGCGGCGGCGATCGGGCCCAATGACGCGGTTCATCAATTGCCCCCGCAGCCAGTTGTGCGAACTGGTCAGTGACTGCTGCCAGGGGCGTTTCCTGAGCAGGAAATGCACGCCCCCCAGCGCGTAGACCAGCGGCCGAGCGGTCCGCATGATCGCGGTCACTATCTTTTCTTTCGTCGGCCAATGCGCTGCCACGTGCGACAGCCTTTTGGGCAGTTGAACAATCCGCACGTTTTGTTGGCGCAACCTGCGGACATACTGATTGTCGGGCGGCACCCACGTCGTGAACAAAACACTAACCTGCTGACCGCGCTGCTGCAGGCCAATAGCCAGCGTCGTGACGTATTCCTCCAGCCCGCCAAATTCCTGCGGATCGTAGAGAACCATGCAAATCTTCATTGCGGGGACGGCCGTGGCCGGTTCGTTGTGCCAGCCTCCATTAGTGTGAGCGCCGGCGCCGAAGACGTTCGAAGAGCTTCGGCATCAAGGAGGAGCCCCACCGCGAGATTCTCCTGCGCCGACCGCAGGACATTCGCAACGTTCACATTGGAGATGGTATCGCCGCACCCGTGGTAGTTGGGCCTGTAGGTACCCCAGCCACCTTCGCTATGCACCGCCGTCTGGCCAGACTTCCAGTACGAACTGCTATCAGAGGCGGAAAGCCCTTGGTTCGTGCGAAAACCAATGCTGATCCCATAGTCTGTCCTTACCTGATTGAACAAGCTCGCAATACGCTGGGACTCGGCACCGCTGTACGAGATCTCGTTCATCAAGTCGGTTGGATCTGGAGAGTTTTGCCATCCAATATGGTCCATGACCAGTGCCGCCTTGATTTGTTCGCCCCGCGCCAACGCTTGCTGCACATGGTAGTTCGATCCATAGAACGCCGTCCCGTACTGGGCATCGTATTCCTCGGCAACAAACAGCACGAAGCGCATCGAGTAACGATTGGGATAGCCCTTCAGCACCCGCGCCAGTTCGATCACGGCGGTGGACCCCGAGGCGTTGTCAGCACCCCCAGGTGACCCACCGACCGAATCAAGATGCGCGCCGAACTCGATGTAGACATTCGGATACACAGTTCCCACCTTCGTCACATACACATTGTGCCCTGCCTCCCGTGGTACGGCTTCCATCGTAATCGCCCTTGGCGCATAGCCCATCCCACGAAACAGACGGTACACATAGTCCGAGGACATCTCGATCGTGCTCTTCGGATACACCGTGGCACCAAACGTGCACCGGCCATCGACGTAGGGCCTGCGCGTGTCCCATCGGCGCGGCCCGTACAGCGTCACCAGGTCAGTCGCAACCTGGGTCAGCTTGGCCGCGCTGACCCGCCTCAGGTAGCCGGCAATCGGGCTGCCGGGCACGCGCGGCGCTCGGATTGCGCATCCGCCCGATATGAAAATGGCGCCTGCCAGGGCAAGCCAGACAACCCGAACGGGCATCCCCGGATCCGGAGACCGATGCCTACCTGGGAGCGTGCGTACCGTCATTTCGAGTCGCCCGCGGAGACCTGGTGTTTACCACGTGCCACGGATTTCGGGTATCGTACCCTCTCCGGGCTGGACGGTTGGGACGGCACGGGAGAGGACGATGTGAGGGTTCGCCAGCGTACTCACCGGACCTTCTTGAACAACCTGATGGCTTGTGGACCCGTAATCAGTTCGATTGCGTCGTTGTACTCATGAAGTCCAGTCGGTCCGTAAGCGCGGAACAGTTCGAAGCGATCCACGGTGACGCGTCGGCCTCCAACCCCGATGCTTGTTCCGGGAAGCGGATTGAATGCTCGCATCATCCGCCGGATGGTATCGACGTCGGTGGCTCGCTCAAGGTATCCAGCGTCGGCCGCCGGCTTGGGGGCGGGACTCGCCAAGGAGTGATCCTGCGGTCGGCCGGCAGGCTTGGTAAAGCTAGCGAACATTCCGATGAGCGATGGCACCATCGACCCTGCCAGCCTCGCCAGCGTCCGCCGGAGCTGACCATCGGTGTCCCTGCTATTGATCGCAATTGCCCTCTGCAAGAGAATGTCCCCTCCATCCAACTGCTTGGTGACATAGTGAACGGTGACCCCAGTGACTCTCTCGTCGTTGAAGAGCGCAGCGTTCGTCGGACAGCGACCACGGTAGCGTGGCAGCAATGACGGATGGAAATTCACCACCCCGAGCGGTGGCAGGCCCAGGATATTCTCTCTGAGTATCTGCTCAAAGGTCGCGACGATGATCAAATCGGGAGAGAGATCACAGAGTCGCCCCATGCCCTCGCCCGCACAGACTTCCAGGTCGTGGTAGTAGCGAATTCGTCGCTCGTCACATAACTCAGGTAGTGGGCGCTCCGGGTAATAAGGGAACGGCTTGTCGTACCCGGCCGTAAAGACGGCTCCAACCCTGACCCTCGCATCACCGAGCAGGGCCTCCAAGACGGTGTTCCCGAAGCCGGTCAACGCAAGCAGTGCGACGTTTAGCGTGCGATGGCTGCTCATTCGGATGCACCGGTGCCGTCGAGGACTTGACGTGCAAGTGGCAACCTACGTTCGTGGTCGCTCAATAAACCAGACAACGTTCGTGCCGTCCGAAAAGAGTTGAGTCCCTATCTGTTCCCGTCTTAGCCAGGCCAGGGCAGGCGCTCTGTCGCTCGGGAAATAGATGGCGAGGGGTCGGCCGAGCGCCTGCAAGCGTTGAAGAACCACTGTCATTGTTGCCGCATCAGCCGGACCATACAGCTCCTCGGTCACCGTGAGCCGCTCGTCCCATGTCGCTTGAGAGTAACCGCGCTGCCCCAGAAGGGTGTGCCGCTTGTCGACACTGTAACCAGCCGGCGACATCCGATATCCGGTCAGAGACGCATCATCGTAATCACTTGGAAAGTACAGGGATCGTGCAAGGAACGGTGCAAGGTGAATCCCCGTCTTGCGGGCGACGACAACTGTCTCGCTCGGGGCAGATTCACGCACCGCCTTCGTCCATGCCGCGTCCTCCTCGGTTGAGGAGAGCGCGATCCAAAAAGACCCCTCGCTGATCCGCGGTGCATTGGTCAGGTTCGACGGAACCGCAGCACCGAGGTGATAGGCGTGCAGGAGGTGAACTGTTGCCAATGCAAGCGGCACAAGTAAGACCAACGCCCACCGCCCACGTGGCAGTGTGTCGAGCAGAGGCTCCAGACCTCCGGCAGCGAGAAACGCAAAGGGAATCGCGGCCGCATTGATCAGCTTGGACTCAAGGTCGTTTAATCCGCAGAAAACATAGAGGGCCATGAGGCACGACCCAGTTAGCGCAAAGGCCAGCGCTGGACCAGAGCGGCTCACCAGCGACCGGACAACGAATGGTGCCGCACAAATCAGGTATGCGAACAGACTCGTGGTGATCTGATAGCTTCTGGACCATCTTCCTGAGTGCAGGAAACGAATGGACGCTATCGTCCGATCCGTTGATACGACAGCGAGGAACATCAGAAAGACGGCCACGCTAATGACCCAGCCGCCTACGAGCACCAGCAGTTCGCGCCTCTTGTAGTCCGCACTCTCCTGGGCCCATCCGCTCGCCAACCCAACCACCATGCCCCCTGACAGAAGACAGGCCATCGGGAACAAGATCGGGTAGATCAAGGCTACGGAGATCATCAAAGCAGGAACCAGTACGCCAAGGTACGCCACTCTCTGTCGCATGCCCACTGAACACACCAGGGCCAGTCCCAGTATCAAGGCAATCGCAAATGGCTTATCTTCAAAGCCCTGAAAGGACATTACCATCGCCGTGTTTCGGACATCGCCTAGTGCCCAGAACCAGCGGTGGGCATCCTGGGCTACGAGCCACGCAAGGCAGCCGACGACCTGCGTACCGAAAAACATCAGGCCGACACCGAAGAGCGCTGTCGAGTGCCGTAGACCAAGCCCAGTGTGCGCCACCTCATACGCGAGCACAAATGCTACCAGGAGCCAAATGAGGTTCGTTACGGGATACATCGAAGTTGGGGACCAGTCCGAGAGCCACCCAAGCGTGCTCCAATAGACCGCACCCACCCAATCATACGCCAGCACCAACCCGGCCAACTCTGGCTCTTCCGGTACCAACCCATTTCGCGTGAGCGCATAGATTACATCGGTGTGAAGCAACGCATGCCAGGAGAACGGACGATACCTAGGAACCAGCAGCCAGGGTGCCACGGCCGATCCTGCGACGATGACGAACAGCAGCGATGCGAAGACGCACGCTATCGACGGACGCAATGCCCGCAACCGTGGTAAGCGGCGCATGAGCAGAATGACGGCGGGCAGGTTTGCGACCAGAATCATGCGCGCGGCGCGAGCGAAATCAAGTCCGATCGCCCTGAGCCCACCCAGTTCGATCGCCAGGACGACCGGTGAGAACGCCACTCCCAGCGCCAGCCGCGCTTTCCAATTGAATTCCCGCAGTGGCAATCCGAACGTGATCCACGACCCAGGCAGGATTGTTAAGATACCAAGAAGCAGAATGCGCATGGGTCAAGCAGGTCGCCTGAAGCGCTGCACCAGCAGCGACACTGAGAGGATCAAGAGAACGGCTACCGCGGCAAGCAGTTTGACCACAGGCCGATTGCCCTCCACTGCAACCACGGGCAGTTCGGGCACACTCAGCGTCGCGTAGGAATACGAGACGGGGTTGCCGGAAAGTCCGGGGTCCTGGGCCCAGGTCACGAACAGCAGATTCCCTTGACTAACGACCCCTGTCGCTTCACCCGGATTAAAGTGCGGCCCCGGCGGGCCTGCCACAATCGGAACCGGATCGCTCCACCGATCGCCGTTCCATTCGCTGTGATAGACGCCATGAGAAGTGCTATCGCTGCTCCGATTGGAGAAGACGACATGTGCGCCAGCCCTGTTATCAACGAGAAAGACGGGCGCTCCGTTTTCACCGATCAGATGACGGAACGCGACGACCGGGCTTGTCCACGTCGTGCCGCGATCGGGCGAGCGGCGCATTGAGCGATGTGGCGGCGCGCCACAGTTGTACATTGCGAGCAGCTCTTTGTTCAACGGTAGAATCGATGCCCAGTTCGCCTTGTAGAGACACTCCGCGATGGTCGCCAGCACCACGGGGACGCTCCAGTGTTCGTAGTCTGCCTCCAGCCGCGCGTAGTAAGCAGCCTCCGCCCTGCCGGCCCGGTTCGGCACATCCCACACGACGTGCAGCCGCCCTGCATCGTCCAAAGTTGCCTGGATGCCGTAGACCCAAAGGTCCATACTCCCCGTCAGGAACGCAGGCTTCGGTTCCGACCAGCTATCACCCCGATCCGTCGAGTGGACCTCGTACAGGCCGTTCCCGTCACGGTACCCGCTGTAAAGGACAAGGAGATTCCCCTTCCGATCGCCAGTGAGAGAGCCAGAGCTGAGCTTTCCGGCAAAACCGCCAATCATCCTGGGTCGCGTCCACGCACGTGCCTTGTCAGCGTTCGCGACGCGTGCCCGCGCATAATAGATTTGTGCCTCTTGCTCATGCCCACCGAAAAAGATGAGGTGGATCATGCCGTCGGGATCGAGGAAAGCGCCCAGCACCGTGGCCTTGTCTTTTTGGGGCGAGGACAGGATCTTCACGGGAGGGGTCCAACCCCGCGCGAGCGTCCATTGGTTGTAAAAGACGAAGAGGCTTGCCTCAACGCGTTGGGAACTGAACGCGTGAATCGTGCGATTTTGGTCAGCGACAAGATAGGGCGGCTTGATGTCGACCGCATAGCCAGGAATCGGCCGCGGAGGGGACCATCGCGGCTCAAACTGCGCTGTGGCAGAGGCGGACGTGCAAACGATCGCCACCAGCAACGGGACCACAACCTCGCAGCTGACAAGGAGGCGGACCGACCCTCTCCTCAATGTCTCCCCGGAGCTATTGATGAGCCCCATCAGGCCAGCGTCCGTCATAAGGCGGCTACTCGTAGCCGAGGTACACAGACAGACGCCGTCCCCCTGCGGCCGGCGGACCGCCCCGACAGCGCTTACACACGCCCGCGAGTGAGATTGCAGCGGAGCTGGGCGCCATAGGCGCTACCCGTATCGCAGTGCGGCCCCGGCCTCAAGCGGTAATCAGTTGTGGCGAAGTCGTCCTGGACACGCAACGCACCCGACAGTATGCTCAGCCGGTGCCGTTACGCAACCAAGCTGCCGCGTTCGAGCGTTTGGCTCCACAAGCCGGTGCAGTCCAATGGTCAGCCATTTGAGGCGGCAGTGCTGCATCACACGCACCGCCCGCCGCGTCCTTCATGACTCGCCCAGAGTACCTGCCCTTCGGCAAGCCGCACTTCTCTGACCGAGAAATCGCAGCGGTGACGCGCGTCTTGCGCTCCGGCTGGGTCGGCATGGGTCCGGAAACCATCGCGTTCGAGCGCGAGCTGGCCGACTACGTCGGCGCACCGCATGTGGTGACGGTGAATTCCTGCACTTCGGCGTTGTTTCTGTCGTTGCTCGTGAGTGGCGTAGGGCCGGGCGATGAAGTCATCTGCCCGAGCCTGACGTGGTGCAGTACGGCCAATGCCGCCCTCTACCTCGGGGCGCAGCCCGTATTCTGCGATGTCGATCCCGACACGTTGTGCCTGACCGTCGAGCACGTGCTCGCCAAGGTGACGCCGAAGACAAAGGCGGTCATGGTGGTGCATCTCGGCGGGCTTGCGGCGGACGTTGCCACGCTGCGCGCCGCGTTGCCCAAGGGCGTGGTTGTCGTTGAGGATGCCGCCCACGCGCTCGGCGCGCGGTTCCCGGACGGGAAGCCGGTCGGCTCATCCGGCAACCTGACCTGCTTCAGCTTTTATGCCAACAAGAACCTCTCGACCGGCGAGGGAGGGGCGATCGCGCTCTTCGACGGTTCGTTGGCCGAGCAGTTGCAATCGTTGCGACAACACGGACTGCCGGTGGACGCATGGAAGCGGTTCTCCCATCCTCAGCAGCTGCTCCTCTCCAATCCACTCGACAGGCTCGGCTACAAGATGAACTACACGGACCTGGAGGCGTGCATTGGCAGGATCCAGCTCACCCGACAACCTGAGTTCGCCGCGATCCGATTGGACATCGCACAGCGCTACGTCAATGGCCTGAAGGCGATGTCGCCGCCGCTCGGATTCCAGCGGCACTGCCTCGACCCGTATCACGCCCGCCACCTTTTTGTCGTGCAGCTGGCCCTCGACCGCATGCGCCTGAACCGCGACGAAGTGGTGCTGGCGTTGCGGGCACAGAACATCGGTGCGTCAATCCATTACGCCCCGCTGCACCTGATGCCGCTGTACTGCGACGGACGCCAGCCCGCCTCGCTGCCAGTAACCGAGCAGGTCGCGGCGCGCATGTTGACCCTACCGATCAGCGCCAGCATGTCGCTCAGCGACGCCGACGATGTACTGCGGGCGCTTGAAGCCGTGATCGAGGGGCGGTGATGGAAGGCTGTAGGGGATACAATGGCGCGCCGCGAGAGCCATCGGCTGCGCGGGCTCAGCCAGGTGGCCTGAAGCGCGTCGCGATCAATCAATCCAACTACATTCCCTGGAAGGGATACTTTGATCTCATCCATGACGTGGACGTGTTTCTCTTCTTCGATGACGTGCAGTTCACCAAGCGGGATTGGCGCAACCGGAACCTGGTGAAGACGCCACTTGGCCGGCAGTGGCTCACGATACCCGCGGGGGGAAGCCAGCGTCGCCTCATCCAAGACGTCACGCTCGACGATCCGCAGTGGCAGCGTAAGCATTGGCGAACGCTCACGCAGTACTACGGCAAGGCGCCATTCTTCAGCGACTACGGTGCGTTCTTGGCGGAAATCTACCTCGAGCGCCAGTGGTGCAATCTCTCCGAGCTCAACCAATTCCTCATCCAGAGGATCGCCTGCGAGTTCCTCGGCATCCGAACCCCCCTGCAGCAAACATGCGAGTTCCCCAGCGCGGGACGGAACCAGGATCGGGTGCTCAGCCTGTTGCAGGCTGTCGGGGCCGACATATACATTTCCGGCCCGGCCGCCAAAGCCTATCTCGACGAACAGCGCTTCCGTGATCATGGCATCCACGTGATCTGGAAGGACTACACGGGGTATCCCGAATACCCGCAATTCCATCCGCCGTTCCAGCACGCGGTGACGATCCTCGACCTGCTGTTTCACACCGGCCCCCATGCGCCGTTTTACATCTGGGGCTGGCGGGAAGGACAACCTCCGCCGAGCGCGCCTGCCGCCGCGGGGCTACCTTGCAAGCGAAGGCCGCTTACGACATAGGAAACGGGAACGCATTCGATGTTCGAACCCATGGTGAACGACGACACGATCGGCTTGGTACCGGCAGCCGGAAGGGGCGTACGCCTGGCGCTGCCCTATCCGAAGGAACTGTATCCCCTGATCCGGGACAATCGCTACAAGCCGATCGCGCAGTTTGTGCTCGACAATCTGATCGCAGCCGGATTGCAGCACGTCGTGTTCGTCATCAACGAAACCAAGCACCAGCTCCTCGGCTACTTCGGCAACGGGCATCGGTTCGGTTGCCGCCTGAGCTATGTCGTCCAGGAGCCGGTCGACGACCAGGACCGATCCACCTCGCCGGGGCTGGCCCACGCGCTGGATGCGGCGTACCACCTGGTACGCGGTAAGACGGTCTTCTTCGGCATGGCGGACACGGTCATGCAGCCGAAAGACGTGTTCGCCCGCATCCGGCACCAAGCGGCCACAGATGACGACGTGATTCTCGCCCTGTTCGCGACCAGCCGACCCGAGCAGTTCGGGATGGTGCGAGTCGACACGGATGGCCGGGTGGTCGAAATCGTCGACAAGCCGCGCCAGACCGATCTGAGCGACATGTGGGGTTGCATGATCTGGCGGCCGCGCTTCACCGAGTTTCTGCACGAGAGTGTCAACGGTCGTGGTCGGACGGACTTCGCCGAGATCATGAACGCCGCGATTCGCGCCGGCCTACGCTTTCGGGGGGTCCGGCTCTGCGACGGTACGTACACGGACCTCGGAACGTACGAAGGGATCCGCGCACTGGATCGCCGCGCACGTGAAGAATGAGCGATGGCCTCTCGTCCGGAAGTTCGTGCGCGTCGACCAGCGCTCGACGCGGCCAGTGCCTCCGACTTGTCGATCGTCCTGGTCTGCTGGAACAACAAGGATTATCTGGAGCCATGCTTGCGCTCATTGTTCGCCGCGGGGCTGCGCAACCGCTTCGATGTCGTCGTGGTGGACAACGGTTCCACCGACGGGAGCCAGGCGATGCTGCGGACGTTGTTTCCACAGGTCGCGCTGATCCAGAACGATCACAACGCCGGGCTCTCGCGTGCCAGCAATCAGGGGATCGCCGCCACGTCGGGACGCTACGTCCTACTGCTCAACAACGACACGCTGGTGAACGGTCCATCCCTCGATGCGATGGTTGATTTTCTGGGCGCAACGCCGGATGCGGGCGCGGTCGGCGGGCGGTTGCTGAACCCAGACGGAACATTCCAAGGGGCCTACGCTGAGTTTTCGACATTGCGTGAGGAGTTTCTGGTGGCAACCGGGCTGGGTGGACGGCTGTGGCGCGGGTACCCGTCGCATGCCGATGCCAAGGAGGTCAGGCCGGTCGGATGGATCGGTTCGGCGTGTCTGTTGCTGCGGCGGGACGCGCTCGCACAGGTCGGGTTGCTCGACGAGGAGTACTTCATCTATGGGGATGAGGCCGATCTGCAATACCGCCTCCAGCGTGCTGGGTGGAAGGTCTACTATCTGCCCTCGGTCACCACCATCCATTACGGCGGGCGGAGTATGGATCGGTGGCGGCGGCGCCGGATGGTCTACCGCGGCAAGCTGCTCTTTTATCGGAAGCATTACGGTCGGGGACGAACCGCGGCGCTGCGGTTGATGTTTGTCGTGCTGAGCGCGGCGAAGATCATGTGGTGGGGCGGAGCGTGCGCGGCGCCGCGGCACCGCGCACGTGCCCAGCGAGAGATTCGCTCCAACCTGGACGTGATCCAGTTGTGCTGGAAGCCGGCGTAGCGTGGACGGGGCCAGCGTGTTGGGCGTAGCAACGCTGCTCCCGCGGACGGGTAAGGGCTGCGAGCGGGTGCGCCAGGCCCGACGGTCATGGGGATGACGATGCCTGAGGTCAGCGTCATCATCCCTGCCCACAACGGCGCGCGGCACCTACCGGCGACGTTGCAAAGCCTCCTCGGCCAAACGTTCGACGACTTCGAGGTCATCGTCGTCGACGATGGGTCAACGGATGACACGCCGGCGCTCGTGCGGCAAGCCGGCGATCGGCGGATCCGGCTGCTGTCGCACGAGCGCAATCTCGGAGCGGATCGCGCGCGGAACACCGGGATTTGCGCCGCGAGCGGGTCGGTGCTGGCTTTCCTGGATCAGGACGATCTCTTCCATCCGGACAAGTTACGGGCACACGTGGAGTTCTTGCGGGCACACCCCGACATCGGTTTCACGTACAACGCGCACTTTGATCTGCACTACTCCTCGGACAAGATTCGCGGGCTCTGGCGACCGCCCAGGGTGCTGACGCTGGCTGATCTGCTGCTCGGCTTCCCCATTGCCCCGAGCGACATGGTCACGACCAAGCGCTGGGCGTCCGCCATCGGCATGTGGCCTGGTTTCCGCGGTTCGGAATACGTGTTCCTCGGGCGGCTCTGGCTCGCGGGATGCAAGTTCGCGTGCATCGATCGCGCCTTGAATTACCGGCGCTATCACTCAGGGCGAGTTTACCGCGACGTCGCGGCCTACTGTGCCTCCGAAATCGCCGCACAGCAGACGGTCTTCGCCGACCCGCGAGTTCCCGAGGACGTCCGTCAATTGCGCGACATCGCATTCGCCAACACGAACTTGGTGTGGGCGTACCACGCCCTGGCGCAGAACGAGACGGCGCTGGGACAGCGCCTGCTGCACGAAACCATGCGACTCAATCCCGCCACGGTCGGGAATCGGGGACGGACGTTGCTGGAGCTGCTCATCGACCACAGCACCGCCGATGAGAATCTGGATCACGAGACGCTCTTAGCACGCATCTTTTCTCAGCTACCGCCGGACCTCGCATGGCTGTCGGAGCGGTACCCGTGGGCAATCGCACACGGCTGCCTGTGGCGCGGCGCCCGCGCGGTGATCTGGGGGCAGGCCGAGGATGGGCGGCGGCATTTCGCCCGTGCCGGCGCCCTTGGGGCCGAGAGCGACGAGCCGTTCATCCAGCGGTTGACGCACGAGCTGCTGAGCCACGAGAAGGAATACGGGGCCCTCGCTGGCGAGACGGTACGCGACGCCCTCTTTCCGTTCCTCAGACAGATTGGCGGTGCGGCCGCCGTACGTAACCTCAAGGGTTGTTACGCGATCAACCGCGCATTTGCCAGCTACCGCCGTCAGCGGTACCGGGAGGTGCCGGCGCTAGTGCTCCGCGCCTTCGCCAACGATCCACGATACCTGCTCAATCGCGGTGCATTCTCAATTCTGCTCCGGTCGCTCACCGGAACGGGGCGGACCGATTTTCGTCCGGAGTCCGTTCCAGAAGGCCGGCTCAACCACATGCCACCCCCCGAAGGCAAGCGCCGCACTGGCCCGGCTGGCGGCCGTCAATAGGTGCTTGCGTCGCAGGTTCCACACGGAGGATGCACAGTACGCTCGGCTGACGCGCCCGTGCCAATACGCTGACGACGCGGAGGAGCGGAGGCGACCAAACGCACCGGGACTACGCAAAGCCTTTTCTCGTCCCCAACGATCATCGTCGGCCAGGCTACCCCAGGCGGTGGTACTGCCCTGCTCTCCGATCCGAATCTGAGCGAGCACCACAGGCGTGTAGGCGACCGACCCACGCAAGGCGATGCGGCGAGCCAAGTCGCGATCTTCCACACCTGTAATCAGCGGATCGAAGGTGCCCGCGGTATAAAACGCGTCATGTCGCACCAATGACGCCTGGAAGGGGATCGCTTCACCCGACACGAGGGGGGCGAAAATGTTGCCCTGAATCCCCGGATGGAACTCCGCAAGAGGATGCCCGTCGTTACCAACCGTTCGGTAGCTACCGTACAGCCACGCGGCGTCCTGAGCCTCTTGACTGAGATTCCAGAAGGCCTGCAGCGCGCCCGGAAGCAACACGTCATCATCATCCAAGAAATGGAAATACCGGCCCTTCGCAATTGCCGCGCCGGTGTTGCGGGCAACGCTCCGCTCTCGACGATTCGTGTGGACCACACGCACGCGCTGGCTGTGCTGCCACTCCGCGTCGGGCAAGGGCTGCCCCGAGTCGTTGACGACGATCACCTCGAAAGCGGCCGCCTCAAACTCTTGCGACAGCACGCTCCACACAGCCCGAGACAGGGTCGGCCGATTAATGGTTGGGATGATCGACGACGAGAACATCGTAGGAACCACGCCACACGACTACCGGATCGGGCGATATCTGCGCGCGGGGCACGACGCTCACCCCACACTCCGTTTGAAGACGCTGCGGTAGATCTGCACGGTCTCTGCCGCACATCGGGTCCACGAGAATGCGGCAGCGCGTTTGTGGCCCGCATCGACCAGCGATGCCCGCACGCCATCATCACGCAGGACACGCTCCACCGCCGCGGCAATGGCGCGCCCGTCATGGGCATCGACGAGGGTTGCGGCCGCATCGAGAATTTCCGGCATGGCGGACGTGTTGGCGGCGACGACCGGGGTTCCGCACGCCATAGCCTCCAGTGGAGGCAATCCGAAGCCTTCCGCGAGAGAAGGGAAGACAAACACGCCCGCCGCGTTGTACAGCAGGACCAAGTCCTCGGTGGGTACCGCGTCGAGGAAGCGTACGCGAGCGCGAAGCCCGAGGTCGGAGAGCTGCGCGACCAGGTCGGTGATCAGGTCGCCATGGGCCCACACCACGACGAGTTCGTGCCGCTCGCGCATCGACGGCGCAAGCGCTGCATAGGCCCGCAACAGCTGACTGACGTTCTTGCGAGGATCGGCAGAGCCCATTCCCAGTATGAAGCGATCGCTGAGCCCGTACTTGCGTCGGACGCCGGCGAGACGGTGCGGGTCAGCCACGGGCACGTAGATTGGTGGCGGCGCTTCATAGGTGACAAAGATGCGTCCCGGGGAGACACCGAGCTCACCAACGATGCTATCCTTCGCGCTCTGGGAGACGGTAATGAGTGCCGCCGCGCGACGGATCGCGCGTTGCGCCACGAACCGGTGGTACGCGTTCATCAAGGTCCGCTTGACACCGCGCGCAGGCCACCGCTGCGGCCCGCACCAGCAGGTATCGTGGACCGTGATCACGGTTGGACAGCGCAGGCGTAACGGCGCGGTGAGTGCCGGCGCGTGCAACAAGTCGAGACCGTCGCGCGCCGCCTGCAGGGGAAGGAGAATCTGTTCGCGCCAGGGCATGCCGACCACCGAGAGGGTCGCCGGCACCACACGCGTCGCAAAGGAACGTCGTTCGCCGACCTGCGGCCGCACGTCGCCCGGACGGTCGATGTAGAGAATGTACTCGTTCTCGCCGTCAACAGCCGCCAAGCCGGCAACGAGATTCGCCGTGTAGGTCTTGAAGCCGCCGAATTGCGGATGGGTGAGGAAGCGGGCGTCGATGCCGATACGCATCGTAGGTCAGCGGCGAATCAGCTCCAGCATCTACCACTCCTTTGCCAACGGAGACCGAACGTAGCATATTCGCGACCCGAGGAGGAACGGTCGCACCGAACGGCGGCACCGAGCGTATGCGTATCTTGTTCCTGTCCAGCTGGTTCCCCTACCCGCCGAGCAACGGGTCGAAACTGCGCACCTTCAATCTGCTTCGGGAGCTGTCACGGCAGCACGATGTCACGTTGCTCAGCTTCGCCGACCAGCCGGACGTGGATCCCGCGGCGCCGGCACTCGCCGGAATGTGCCGCGCGGTCGAAGTGGTGGCCACGCCCTGTCGATCAGCGAGGCGTGCCGCCTGGCTCAGCTTTCTGCGCACCGCGCCGCGATCGCTGGTGGGTACGCGCTCCCCGGAGATGGAGCAACGCATCGGCGAACTGCTCAGCGCCAGCCCCTTCGACCTCGTGATTGCCTCGCAGTTGCAGGCGGCCAGCTACGTGCCATCATGCGGCGGTCTCACCGCGCTGTTCGAGGAGGTCGAGCTTGGCGTGCTCTACGAGCAGTTTGCGCACGCGCCATCGGTCCTGCGGCGCCTCCGCTACGGCCTGACCTGGTTCAAGCACCGGCGTTACCTCGCGCGTTTGCTGCGGTCCTTTCGCGCATGCACCGTCGTCTCCGAGCGCGAACGGGCCCTCCTCTCGAGCACCGTGCCGGAGCACCCGGCCATCACCGTCATCCCGAACGGCGTCGATTTAGCCGACTATGCGTCCGTGCACCAGACGCCACAGCGGAACCGGCTCATCTTTACAGGCTCGTTTCGCTACATCGCCAATCACGACGCGATGTGTTGGTTCGTGCGCGACGTGTATCCGTTGATCCGCGCGGGTGTGCCGGATATCCAACTCACCATCACCGGTGACGCCGCAGATCGGCGGGTGCCGGACACGCCGGGCGTTGTACATACCGGCCACGTCGCGGACGTGCGGCCGCTCATCGCCTCGTCGTGGATCAGTGTGGCACCGGTCCGGATCGGCGGCGGCACGCGCGTGAAGATCCTCGAAGCGATGGCGCTCGGGACTCCCGTGGTGGCCACGTCGAAGGGTGCGGAGGGGCTTGACGTTCGCCACGGCGTCCATCTGTTGATTGCCGACACGCCGCACGCCTTTGCCGAACAGGTCCTTCACTTGTTGGCGGATCCCGAGCTGCGGGCCGAACTGAGTCGGAATGCCCGCCAGATGGTCGAGGCGCGCTACAATTGGACGACGATCGGTCGCCGGCTCGCAGAACTGGTGGCGGCGCTGGGCGGCAACTGACGCAGCGCTCAGCCCCTGACCCAGCCCAGCGTTTGCAGGCCGATGTCAACCGCGCTCTTGAACCCCGCCCAGCTGTTGATGCTCTTGAGGAAGGTCCAGATGGGGCCAGGACGCAGCGCCCACTCGCGGAACGCGCGGCGCTGCCAGTAGGCCAACTCCTCGGCCTTGAGGTTGGGGTAATCCAGCACGGTCACCTCGTCCATGTCGACCTCCTCCCACCGTGTACCGGCCCGGAACCAGCCGTTCTCCATCGCTTCGAAGAAGAACGGCGTCCCGGGATACGGCGCGGCCAGGTGGAAGAGGGCAATGTCGAGCGGAAGGCTCTTGGCGGTGCCAATGGTTTCCTGGATCGTGTCTACTGTTTCGCCCGGCAGTCCGATGATGAAGTAGCCCCAATTCTTGATGCCGGCGGCGTGCGCCCAGCGCAACGCGGTGTGGGCCTGGTCCATCTTGTAGCCTTTGTGCGCGCGCGTCAGAATCAGCTCGTTACCGCTCTCGATGCCCCAGGCGATCAGCATGCAGCCCGCTCGGCCCATCAGCTGCATCATCTCTTCATCGACGTAGTCGACCCGGCTGTTGCACGTCCACGTCACCTTCGGACCATCGCGGATGAGCAGGCGGCAGAGCTCAACAACCTGGTCACGACTGACGGTGAACAAGTCTGCGTACATGTGGATGTGGTGGATCCCGAGTCCCTGCAACAGACGCATTTCCTCGACCAACTTCTCTGGCGACCGTAAGCGCACCGAGTACTGGTAGCTGACGTGCTTGATGCAGTACTTGCAGCCTGCGGGACAACCCCGGCTTGTGACGATGAAGGTGTACGGCCCGGCAATCATGGGGGTGCGATACCGGTCGAGCGGCAGCAAGTGGTGCAACGGCATGGGCAGGTCGTCGAGATTTTTGATGAATGGGCGGTCCCGGTTGACCGTCACCGAACCGTGCCGCCGCCAGGCCAGCCCGGCAATGGCCGCAAGGTGCTCCGCTGGCGCGCAGGAGGCATCGTCACGACCGCCAAGCTCGGTCTTCCGCCCCGTCCACGCACCCTGCCATGTCGGATCGGCCTCGTGCCACATTCGTCGGATCAGCTGATGGCCCTCGGCGTCCCGGCCCGTGCGTGCGTCACGCAGGTGGCCATCCGTGGTCACCTGCCATCGCCCGCGTGCGACCTCCAGCGTGTCGATGAGTTCCCGCAGCGTCAACTCGGGCTCGCCGCGCAGAACGAAATCCAGTGCCGGAAAGGCGTGGAGTGTCTCGCGGCTCAGGGGCGTGACGTGGGTACCGAACGCCACCGTCGCCGCCCCCAGACTGCGCGCGAGGAACACGCCGTACATGTCGTTGGTCAGCGTGGGCGCACCCACTTGCGTCAGATAGTACAGCGGCTGGCGCTCTCGCAGGATCCGCTCGAACGCCGGCCACGCCATACGCAGGGCGATCGCATCGATGATCTCGACGGAGTAATCGGGTACCAAGAGCGCCGCCAGCTGTGCCAGACTGACCTGCGGCCAGATCATATTCTCGCGGCTGCGCCGGGTGACGCGATGCTGCGAACGAATCCACACGCCCCCGTCAGGCGCGGGCGGGTTCACCAACAGCACATCCACCATGCGCTGTTGTCGGCGCGCTATTGCGTCGCGCCCGGCCGCCGCATCCGCGTCGGGAAAGCGCGGCGGCGGCAGACGCTCGACCTGCCGATCGCCCAGGTTCTTACCCGCCACGTCTGCCATCCACCCTGCGAACCGAACCCGCCTCGCGGCCGACATCACGTAGCGACAGCTCATCGAGCGTCTTCATCACCACCCACGAGATGAGGAGCTGCACCCCAACCAGGATGAAAAGTGCGCTGCCCACCAGATACAGCCACAGCCGTGCGATGTCCCACCCGCTGATTCCCATGCCCAATGCTACTCCAGCAATCGCCAACCCGCACATCGCCATCGTCGCCCCCAGCCAACCAAAGTGCTGCTCCAATGGCGGATCGAAGATCGGCTTTCCGAAGAGACCCAGGCGCACCGGCTGCTTGCGGAAGAGTCCAACGAGGTAGTTGAACATGGCGCCGAGCGAAAACAGGCTCACACCGGTGACCCCGCCGACCAACGCGACGAAGATTGCCGCCACGCCCCAGGGACCCAAGGAGGTGACGCCACGCACACGCATCACGGCGAGCCCGACGGCGACCGAGCACGACACGCCAACACCCGCCAAGCCGAGCGCCCCTAAGACACGCACCGGGTTGTACGCCAGCGTAACCCAGACGAGGGACTGCGCGTACCGCAGTCCGTCGCGGACAACGTTCAGCTTCGACTGTCCGACCCGCGCGCCATATCGAATGGGCACCTCCACCAGGCGCAGGCCCTCATGCACCGCACGCAGGCTCATGATCGGCGTGAAGTTCAGACCGTCGGGGAGCGGGGAGAGGCGCGGCAGGATCTCGCGGTGGAAGACTCGCATGCCGCTGGCGCAGTCGGACACGCGGCGATCGCCCAACACGGTCACCAAGCCGGCAAACAGCCGGTTGCCCAGGCGGCGTGTCGGCGGCATCCCGTTGTTGCCGGCGCCCATGCGCGAGCCGATGGCGATGTCGGCGCCATCAAGTGCGGCCGCGCACAGTTCCGGAAAGGATTCCGGCGGATAGGTGCCGTCGGCGTCCAGGAAGCCCACCAGATCGCCCGTGGCGTGATCCAGCCCCGTCTTGAGCGCCGCACCGTAGCCGCGGTTCCTCCCGTGGCGAATGACCTCGATGCCACGCATCTCCGCAAGGATGGCCGCAGTGCGATCGTGCGAGCCATCGTCCACCACTATGAGCTGAAGATCGCAGATGCCTTGCCGCAGGAGGGGCGCGCGCAGGGCCAGCACGCGGTCGATCGTATCCCGAATTGCGCCTTCTTCGTTGTAAGCGGGAATGACCACCGACAGGGCCACGTGACCGTTTCGCTCCATGGGAGGCCTCAAAAGTACACCGCGCGGTCGGTCCCGGAACGACCAGCTCGTGGCTCCGCGTTGCCGATCGTTCGCAGCACGCGCGCCGGCACACCGCCGACCACCACGCCCGGCGGCACGTCGCCGGTCACCACGGCGCCGGCGGCGACCACGGCTCCCCGGCCGATGCGGACCCCATCCGTCACAATACTACCGGAACCGAGCCAGACATCATCCTCGATCGTGATCCCCTCCGCCGTGATGCCTTGCTCGACGAACGGGCGCCGCGGATCGTCGAAGACGTGATTGACCGCGATAATTTGGGTCAGCGGCGAGGTGTAGACGCGGTTGCCTAGCGCCACCCCGCCCTGCCCCCGAATCACCGTGTACTCGCCTATCAAGCTGTCGCTGCCGATGCGGATGCCGGCGTGCGGCAGGTCGCGGAAGTTATAGACGTGCAGCACGGCTCCGTGCATCACCATGGTCCGGGGGCCGATCTCGACTCCCCCCGGGCAGGCGTGAATGTACACCCCCTGATCAAGGTAGCAGCCAGCGCCGAGGCGAATGAGATTGGCGAAGCGCAGACGGACGCTGCGCTCGATGCCCACCCAACCGTCGGCGCTCAACATCAAGCGATAGACGAAGGCTCGCACGGCCATCCCGATGGGCGTCGGCACCCACCCGAACAATCCCTGGAGTGCTTGCTCAACCACATAGCGCCCCGGGGACGTGGCCTGGCGGGACAGGTACAGCGACACCTGCGCCAGCGGTCCTGGAGTGTTTGTCCCGACGGGCGCCCCGCACATAGTCCGCGCCTCGGGCATCACGTCATGCTCCGGGCGACTGCCGCCGCCGGACCGCAGGCAGGCCGCCCTTATTCGGCTTCCTCGAAGTAATAGCTCACCAAGTGCTGAAGCAAGAAGTGGGCTTCCTCGATATGGCCCATGTGGGTTGAATCGACAAAGATCGCATGACGCACGAGCTGGCCCAGCCGCCCACCGGTACGACCCGTGATCCCGACGGTCAGCAGGCCGTTCGCATGGGCCCACTCGATTGCCCGGAGGATGTTGCCGGAATTGCCACTGCCGCTGAACGCAATAAGCACATCGCCCGACTGCCCGAAGTTCTTCAGCTGTTCAACGAAGATCTGCGAGTAATCGTGATCGTTCGCGAGCGACGTGATCCACGGCAAATTGTCCGTGAGGGACAGCACGCGAAACTTTTTATCGCGCCCGGCGGAGCCGTCCTTGCCGAGCCCGGCTGCGAAGTGCGACGCCGTCGCGGCACTACCGCCATTGCCGCAGATGAATACCTGGCGGCCATCCTTCAACGCCGCGGCCAAGATTTCGATCAGTTCGGTGACGGCTTCGACAGAGATGCCGGCCAGGATCTCGACCGATCGCTCCCGATAGGCCTGCGCGTAGTCGGCGGGGTCGACTCGCTGGCGAGGCGGTCTGCCGTCCCGTTGCTGCGCTATGGCTGTGTGTTTTGCAGGAGCCGGCATTGATCGCTCGTTCCTAGCGAGTCCTTGCACCTCGACGCGCGCGGCCGCTTCGCCAAACGCGAACCACGTGCGTCGATCCGTGCGGTCCGCGGCGGGCCGTGGGCAAGCTGACGGGGTCTCTCACAAGGCGCCTCGCATGCTGAATACTGCCGGAATTGTCTTTAGCAGAATAACCAGGTCAAGCAAAAGAGACCAGTTGTCAATGTATTGCAGGTCGAGGACGATGCGTTGGGCGTAGTCCACCTCTTGGCGGCCGCTCACTTGCCAGAGGCCGGTGATTCCGGGCCTGACACGCAGACGCTTTTGCAGCGCCTCTCCGTAGCGACTCGCCTCGTCCGGCGAAATCATGCGGGGGCCAACCAGGCTCATCTGGCCGCACAGGACGTTGACGAGCTGTGGCAGTTCGTCGAGGCTCGATCGGCGCAGCCATCGCCCAAGCCGGGTGACGCGTGGATCGTTGAGAATCTTGACATTGGCCTCGAAGACCGCCTGAAGCTCCGGCCGAGCGCGGAGCAGGGCATCGGCATCCACGACCATGCTGCGGAACTTGAAGGCATCGAACGGGCGGCCACCGCGTCCCAACACGCGGCGCCGATAGATCGCCGGACCAGGCGAGGTCAGCCGTACCAGCAGGGTAATGACGAGCAGCACGGGGGCCAGGACGATGAGCAGCGCGGCGGCCACCACTCGGTCCAAAACGGCTTTCACGATCCGCGCGAACATAGCCGCCCCACGTCCGACCCTGTTCCCGCGCGTTCCTTGGTCCAGCTGGTAGGCGTCGCCGTCCGTCAGCAAGTGCCGTCCTCGGAGCGACTTGCCAGCGGCGGCCCTGCAACGGTCGTCCGCGCTCGAAAGCGCGCGGCCGCCTCGCAATAGATGTCTTCGAGTTGCGTGCCCACGGCGTGCCAGTCGTGGTCGTCCTGCACATACCGCCGTCCCTCTTCCGCCAGGCCCCTGCGGAGGGCGGCGTCGTCCAACAGCCGCACGACCTGCGCCGCGAAATGCGCTGCGCCCTCTGCCACCAGGAGATCCGTTCCCGGCTGCACGTGCAAGGCCGCGCATCCCGGCGGCGTCGCCACTACCGGCGTCCCCATGGCCATCGCCTCGAGGATCTTGTTCTGCATGCCGACCGCGTAGAGGAGCGGACTGACCGAGACGGTGGCGCGAGCGAGAAAGGGGCGCGTATCCGGGACGTAGCCCGTGACCGCCACGCGAGGACCGTACCTTCGACCCAGCTGGCGCACTGCGCGGACTGGATGCGAACCCACAATGAGGAGTTGCGTGTCCGGGCGCTGCGCCCAGATGAGCGGCAAGACATCATGCACAAACCATAGAATAGCGGTGACGTTCGCGTGATAACTCATGCGGCCGACGAACACCAGCGTAGCGGGCTCGCGGGGCGCGTCACTCGGCTGGAAGTACGCAAGGTCGACCCCATTGGGGAGCACCGCGATCGCAGGCACACCGGCCGCGCCCGAATGCATGGCGGGGATTCCTCTCATTCGCTGCCCTGGCGGGGCCGCCAGCTCCACCAGGGCCTGTTTGTCCGCTTCGGATGCGGTCAACGTACAATCGAACTGCCCGAGGAGCCACGCCTCGAATCGCCTGGTCCGGTTCAGATCGAAGCGGGCGGCACAGCGCACCATTCGAGACGCCGCTCGTGTCGCGGCGTGCTCCAGGAGGCGGCTGATGCAGTCGACCGCGTCATATACGCACGGCAGGTTGTGCGCGACGAGGCCGAGCCGCGCGGCACGCAGGTGTTCGATATGCACGAGATCGTAGGGAGCCTGCCGGCCGTTGTCCACGGCGGCAGCGCGCAGTTCGTCCTGCAGCAGGCGCTGCATTGCCGCTGAGTGCGTGTACAGGGCCTGCAACGGCATCCCTGCGGGTCGCTGTCGGATGCAGTTCCACAGTGCGCGCGACCAGCTTAGCGGCAGCGTCTCGACGCGCTCGCACTCGGCCCGCAGCGCTGCGACGGCTTGCTCCTCCTCTGGCGTGCACAACCCGGCCACGGTCACGCGATGGCCGCGCTGGGAGAGTTGGCGGATGAGGTGGTACGGCCGGACTCGCAATGGTGATGGAACGTAGGGGGTGACGAACAAGATGCGCAGGCGCGTCATGCCTCTGGGCCGGTAATCGTGCAGCACATCGTAGCCGCCGCTGCGTTCTTTTCCCCGCTTTCCAACGGAATTGCAAGGTTCCCGCCGCAATTGCAGCCGAGCAATTGACGCCCGGCGCCCTGCGTTGCTAAGCGTTCGGTCCGGTACCTGAGCACTTGCTGGCACAACAATGAGCGCAGCACAGACGCCCCTACGATCGGGCCTCGTCTTCCTCTCTGGTGGGTCGGCCTTGACCGGACTCGCCCGGACGCTGGCAGAGGCGCGATTGTCTGCCACACACATCATCTCGGTATTTGACGATGGGGGCAGCGCCGGACGGTTGCGGGACGCATGCGGGGGCATTGCAATCGGGGACATCCGTAAGCGGCTCATTGCCATCGGCAACCGATCGGCAGCGCCCTCCCGGCGGGTGATCGATTTGCTCCAGAGCCGGCTTCCAGCCGATGGATCAGCCTGTGCCGCACGCACAATCGTCGAAGGGTTCGCGTGCGGCACCAGTGACGCGCTCAATGGCGTTTCCCCGCAGACCGCTGCCGAGATATCGCTGGCGCTGCAACACGTTCTGTCAGCCACTGCCGCCGACTTCGAGTGGCGGGATGCGTCAATCGGGAATTTGATCCTGGCCGGACGGTATCGCCAGCTGGGTGATTGGGCACCCGCGCTGGCATGGGCGCACGGTACCGTCTCCGCTTGTGGGGTCGTGATGCCCGTGTCGACGGAACCTGCAGATCTGAGCGCCCGGCTGGCAAATGGGAGGTGGGTGCATGGACAAAGCGTGCTCACCAACGAAATCACACCGATCGACGCGCCGATCGCAGCCCTGGAATTACACCAGTCCGGCCGGTGGCCCGCGCCAGCGCGCGTCTCGGCACACGGACCTGCCCTGCGCGAAATCCAGACCGCAGCGGCCATCATTTATTCGTGGGGCAGTTTCTACACGAGCGTGGCGTGCTCCCTGCTCGTGCAGGGAATCGCTCCGGCGCTGGCGGCAAGTCCCGCGCCCAAGGTGCTTCTGTTGAATCCATTCACCGACGCGGAAACCGTGGGAAAACAGGCGTTCGATCTCGTACGGGAGCTGTGCGGGAACGGTGGCGGGGAATATGGGCGGCGGGCTGGAAGTCTCCTGACGCACGTGCTTGCCCTGCGCGTTGCGGGCAATTCCAAACCGGCGCTGTACGACGTCGCGCAACGGGCGCAACTCGAATCCCTGGGCGTGCAGGTGGTCGAAGTGCATACCCGGGGTATTCCTCGAGGCAGGGAGTTGCTGGAAGTCATGGAGCACCTGTTCGCATTGGCGGCAATCGAATGGAACGACACCTCCGATGCACGCGGCTGACGTGCTCGGCGCACGTCCAAGGTGGGTGGAGCGTCTGACGGTAGCTCTGATGTCAAGTGCTCCGTTGGAGCAGGCTCGTCGAATGCGGCCAGTCGGCACGCTCCGTCGATGGCGAGACCGCGCGCTTCTTCGCGGATGTGCGTCGTTGTCGGCTCGCCTGCTTGCGCCCGCGCTCGCGTGCTCGATGCTCGCCTGCACGGCCGTCCGCCCCACGCAATCCGGCTCGCTTGGCGTCATCCACAACGATACGATCTGGCACGACACCGACGGCAACGAGATCTGGAGTAATGGCGGCGACATCCTCCGGGAAGGCGACACGTTCTATTGGCTCGGCTACGAGACACGCCCGGATCACCCCTGGCGGATGAACCTCTATGCGTCGAGTGATCTCGCCAACTGGAGATTCCTGAACGACGTCGCCGCGATGAAGGGGGAATTCCGGAAGCTTGGATGGGCAGGTCGACCGGCGCTCCTGCACAACCCGCGCACGGGAAAGTACGTCATCGTCTTCGAGGCGGACGGCCCCGAGTGGACCCGCCACAAAGTCGGGTTCGCGGTGTCCGACACGATTGACGGCAACTACACCCTCGTGCGTACCGAGTATCCGGAGCCGGGCCGATCCACCGGCGATCAATCCGTCTACCGGGAAGGCGCCGACGCGTACCTCGTCACGGTTCTTGACGCTCCCGGCTTTGGCGGACCGAACAACTACGATCTCGCGATCTACAAACTCACGCCCGATTTCCTCGCCATTGACAGAAAAGTGTTCGAAGGGTTCGCCGGGCCTCGTGGACGTTCGGGCGACGCCGAGGCGCCGAGCGTGATCAAGCGCGGCGCGACCTACTACCTGTTTGTGTCCGGCCTGCGCGGCTGGCACTCGACGGCAACGCAATATGCCACCGCTCCTGCCCTCGAAGGGCCGTGGTCGGCGTGGAGAATCCTCTACACGCTGCCGGAATCGTGCGACAGCTTCAACACACAGCACGACCTGGTGATGCCCATCGTCGGGCGGGAGGGCACGGTGTGGCTCTATGTCGGCGACCGCTACACGCAGTGGCACACGATCGGAATAGGTCGCAACGTGTTCCTCCCGTTGGTCTGGCAGGACAACATTCCGACGCTGAAGTGGCTTCGCGACTGGCGCGTCGATGTCTCGGCGGGACGGTTCTCGCCGGTGCACAAGGCACGCGAGCAGCGGTAATCTCCGTTCCGCAACCCGGTAGCGCTCGCCGGACGAGATTGCCAGCAGGCATCGTGCAGGTGCGGGGTACCCACTACTGCTTTCTGATTCCGCCTGTTCGGCGTTGCCTCCTCGCCCCGCCCTCACGCCAGAGAGTGCCCGCCGTCGACGTAGAGCGTCGTCCCCGTGACGTAGCTGCTCGCGGCGGAGGCGAGAAAAACGATCGCCCCCTCGAGTTCGTGGGCTTCCCCCAGTCGCCCAATGGGGAGTCGTTCCTTCAACCGGCGGCCCGTGTCGCTGGCAAAGAACTCCTCGTTCAGCGACGTCAGAAAATAGCCGGGGCAAAGGGCGTTGACCTGAATGTTATGCCGGATCCATTCCAACGCCAGCGTTCGCGTAAACTGCACGAGCGCCGCCTTGCTCGCGGCGTACGCGCTCATGTAGCGCGCGACCACCGTTGCGAGCGCCGAGGACACATTGATCACCTTGCCTTGGCGGCGCTGGATCATGTGCGGCCCGACGTGCTTGCAGCACAGCATGGGGCCGCGCAGGTTGACGCTGAGCACCTGGTCCCACTTCCGGACGTCCATGTCGACGATCGCCGCGGTGCCTTCGACGCCGGCGTTGTTGACGAGGATGTCGATCTGGCCGAAGCGCGCGATCACCTGCCGCACCATGGCTTCGATACTGCCCTCATCGGTGACGTCGCTGCAGACGGTGAGGACCTCGCGTCCATGTTCGCGCAGCTCGCCCGCCACCGTGTCCAGATCCGATTGCGTGCGGCTCGTAATCACCACATCGGCGCCGGCCTGCGCAAGCGCCGCCGCGAACGTACGGCCCAGCCCCCTGCCGCCGCCAGTCACCACGGCCACGCGCCCCGTCAAATCAAACCATGTGGCTGCCATGCGTCTCTCCTCCAACCTGAACGACTGCCGTCGCCAGCGAGTGCGATGCCATCCCCTCGGCCGAAACAGGCAGCCGAGAGGCCGCGATGCACCAGCGGCTGCAGCAATACCGCACGCAAATCCGGCATTTCTACAGGGTGATCGGTTGCACTCATCGGCGGTGTGTGCGTGACAATCCACCACATGAAGACGCCGCACGCAACTGCGCGGAGACAATTCCCGCACAACCCAACCTCGATAGAACGGGGATTGCATGCACACGCAGTTGGCATCATCGCATCACCGCGTCTGGTCGGAGGCGGCAAGGGGTGGATTCGAGAGGTTGCCACTGGACCCGCAATGCCGCAGAGTGTTACGACTCGGTACTACTCAGCCGCGCACCGGGAGTCGCTGCGCGAGCTCACTGAGACGCACCTCCGCAACCCCGACCCGCTCAATATGTTGGAGGAGTTTGCCCTGGCGCGGGCTGTTTTCGAAACCTTCGTTGCGCGCGTGACGGCGGAGAGCCTCACCGCTGAGGTTGCCGCGGTCGCGATCCGCCTGCTGAGCAACATCACCTGCATCGCCAAACGGATTGAAGACGTACGCGCACAGGACGCGATTAACCGGCACGACCTCGTCCGCGTCATGGAGCTGATGGGCCGCGCGGTCAACGATGTGATCGACCGCCAGATCGCGGCACGCAGCCCCTCTGCGCTATGCGAAGACGCCGAAGCGGTCGCGATGCGCATTAAGGAGGATATTCGGAACCGCTGGATGGAAATCCAGCTCGACTGAACCTGGCAGAGGGTCGCCAAGTGCCAGTTCGACGGCACCGGCGCTCAGATCAACGCTGGCGCTTAGCGCCGTGGACCT
This sequence comes from Deltaproteobacteria bacterium, assembly GCA_017860575.1. Classification (GTDB taxonomy): domain Bacteria; phylum Desulfobacterota; class Binatia; order HRBIN30; family HRBIN30; genus JAGDMS01. The sequence continues at coordinate 27,409 of JAGDMS010000009.1, forward strand.
GCCCAACTGCGTTCGCTGCCGCGATCCCCCCGCGCCGCCTGGTCACCGTTCCCAGGGCCGTCGCCGCGCCTACAGCAGCACGAGCGCCGGCACCAGTGGCCACCACTGATACTGGGGCCTTGCGACACATAGGGCCTTCGTCTGGGCTATCCACTTGGTTACCATGTTGGAGTCTTCAGCCACCCACGGCAGCATTCACGGCCAAATTGCCGCCGGGAGGTGGGGCCTGCCGGGCGCTTGAAAGAGATTTACGATGTGAGATTGAATTTGTTTGTGGGCAACAGTTGTAACGCCAATGAAGTAAGGTGCCAGTCGTGATTCAGGACAGTCCGCCGATCACGGGTGCGCGACCCCGGTGCGGCACAAGGGCGACTGCTGATTCCCGGCGCAGACAAGCTCCTTCAGTGCTTCGATCTGTTCCCGTTGCGCGTCGAGCTGCCTGCGTTGTTCTGCGATCTGGGCCTCCAGTTCCTTGAAAGTGTTGACGAACACGGCGGAGAGCTGATCGTACCTGACGCCTTCGATTTCACCCGCGTCATTGCGGAACGTGAGCAGCGGTTCGACGTTGCTGACTTCTTCGGCGGCGAATCCGATATCGGCGGCACCGCCGTCTTTCCAGTTGAAGCGGATGGGGCGAAGGCGATTGACGATTTCCCACCCCCCGGAGAACGATTGCACCCCCGTCTTGTACCGCAGGCTGGATGAGCAGGTCGAGATCACGTTGGCGCTGTTGCGGCAGAGCGTCGTGCTGCCTGCAGAGCCCAGCGTCGGTAAGAACACTTGATTGGTGAATAAGACATAGCCCTCGAAATAGCCCGCGTAGTTCTGCTCGCTCCGCGCGTGAATCGCGTATCCCGAGACGCTGTGCGCGTAGATGCTGTCGTCCGATGTCGCCTCCGCGTGCAACCGTGCCGCCGGCGTTGTCGTGCCGATGCCGACATCACCGTTGGCCAGTAAGGACATGACCTTCACATCCGGGATGGTTCCAAAAACATTCTCGATCGTCGGAAGGCCCGAGAGCGAGATGTCGAGACGTGCTCTGCCATTGATGCCGGTTTCGAAAGCCCCTAACAGGAACCCTGCGCTATTTGTATTCTTGACCCCGGCAACCGCCGGTCGCTGCAGTCGCACGATCTCCGCGGTCTCGATATTCACAGTGGAGGACACCCCGTTGACACTGAGTTTAGCAGCCGGGGTGGTCGTCCCGATACCCACGTTGCCGCTGTAGTACCCTTTGCCGTCAAAGTACCCCGCGAAACCGCTGGAACTCTTGCCTTGGACAGCAATATTGCTGCTCTCGCCATACACGCCAACACCACCGTTGCTATTACTGCGACCATACACTCCGTAATTTGCGCCCGTGTTGCTGAATCCGTCACCCCGCACGCCCGTCCCACTGCTGTTGTAGCTCACGCCAGATACGCCCACGCCCGTCCCACTGCTCATGTAGTTGACACCTGATACGCCGGTGACAGCGCTCGACCCCTGTACACCAGCCCCGCCGGCACTGGTTCCCTGGACACCAACGCCACCTGGATTGTCCGACACTCCCCAAACACCAAAACTGCGCCCCGAAGAACCGAAGGCTTTTCCGTAGAGACCCACGCCATCGTCAGCGAAGTTATTCGCCTGGATAATGCCGTTGCCGAGGGTCGCTTGCCCCCCCAATGCCAATGGCACGGCGATCCGGCTGCTGCTGAGCGTGCCGGTGGTGACGTTGGTGGCATTGAGATTCGTCAGGTTTGCGCCGCTTCCATTCAGGGCCCCGTCCACCCTAAGGTTGCCTCCCACCACACCGTTGCCGCTGATGTTGAAGTTGCTGCCAGCCTGCGGGTCGCTGGTGTTTTGCACGTAGTTCGCACTGCCGGCGGTCGGCGGGCGCGCATCCGTCAGCCGCGCATCGGCGGTCAGTACATACTGGCTGGCCGCGGTGCCGCCCAACTGCGAGGCATTCTGCGCCGTCGTCGCGTTGAGGCACTGCAAGGCATAGGGCGTAGCGGTGATCGGTTGGAGCGGGGTGAGCGTGGTGAAGGCCCCCGCGCTGTCGCCGGGGCGTACCGCGATCTCGAGAAAGCGATCCGCGCCCGGAAAAGCCGCCACGCCAAAATCCAGGGTGACCGTAAATACGCCCGCGGTCACCGGTACGTCTTCGAGCGCCTGGGTCGAGCCGACCTGGTTACCGCCGACCACCGCGTCAAACAGGCGGAACTGCAGGTCGTAACCGCCGCTTGCCGGGTTTCCGCCATCCTGAAGCTGGCCTTGGTAGGTAAAACTGCTGGATTGCGCCCACACCGGCACTGCGTGCGCGGCCAGTAGAACAACGACAGTGGCATGAAGGAGAACGTAGGCGCGTCCTGATCGATCTTCCCGCCGTTTCCCCTTGGAATAGACCTGCACCTGCTCGTCCTGCATGGGGCCTCCTAGACTCGTGATTGGCGCTCGGTATTAGCGAAGCTATGGGGCACGCCCACGGCGTGACGCAGGGCAAGCACCGCCGATACGGCGGGCTGAACCGACGACCGGGTCGCGCTGCCCCCGCAGCCGTTCAAGGCATTGTTCACGGCCGTGAGGATTTCATCGACCGTGATCTGGCCATCGTGGTTCGCATCACCTGCGTCACAGGTGGCGATGTTGCCCTTGCCCAGTCCGATGTCTACCATCATCACAATCTCGTCCACAGTGACCTGCTGGTTTCCGCTGCAGTCGCCTCCGCACGTCGGCGTCGCACTCGGACTTGGCGTCGGCGTGGTGGTGTTCGTCCGCGTTGGTGTCGCTGTTGCCGTCGCGCTGGCCGTTGCCGCACTTGTTGCGGTGCCAGTCGGCGTGTGGACCGCCGTCGCGGCGGGGTCCGGTATGGGCGTGGCGTTGGGGCTCGGCGTCGCACTCGGTGGGACGGTGGCGGAGCTGGTAGCGGTGGCGGTCTCGCTCGCGCTGGGCGTTGCCGTCGGCGACGGTGTCGCACTGGGCGGCGCCACGACGCCCGCCCAGAAGCCCCCGTTCCACGTCATCCCCGCCCCGGCGGCGCGCCCGGCATCGGCTTGCCCGACCGTGCCTCCCAGGATATACCCGCCACCGGTACTGAAGGTCGCACCGCCATCAATGGTGCTCCACGTCAGCGTGTACGGCCCCCCGCTCTGGGCCGTCACAGGCGCCGGATTCCCCAGCAACGCCATGCTGAGCGCGCTCAGCACAACAGGGCTCAGGCTGCTGCGCAGTCGCCGCATCCGCATCCGCCGGCCAACTACAAAATACGATACCCAAGAGAATTCAGACGCCTGCACATCTTCGCCCTCCCGTCCCCGGCGCCCCCCAAACGCGGCGCTGCAATCGGTGTATCGAATTTTTGCGGTTTCAACGGAAAGCTACCGTGCAAACATTCTTCACGCAATCAGGGTCCACGTCATCTGATTCGATTCAGCCTTACTGCTGAGGACTGAGGACGTTCTTGACGCCCGTTGATGGTCCAACCAGCAGGTCGTGGGGTGCTGCCATCGGGTAGTGGCAAGAAGCGGAGTCTGAAGGGTAGGTAACACGCAACTGGAGGAATTAGTCTCGGTATCCTCGAAATCCGCGCTACAGCGCTCGCCTGCCCGTTAGATCACCTCGCAGACACCGCACATGCCGGCCCCTGAGACGAAAGCCGAAGTCCGCAAGTTCATGACCGGTTTTCTGGCTTGGACGGTTCCTCGCCTTCTACCACCGCCACTACGGACATGACCGGCCGGAAGAGTGGTACGTCGCGGTGACGCGCGAGTTTCTCAAACACCTGCGCAAAGCCCAGCCAGCCCCGGCCACCGTCGCCCGCACCTATGCCAGCGTGCGCCACTTCGCCCGCTGGATACGCCACAAGGTGCAGCCGTTCTCGCTGGGGTGCCCGACAGACGGCATCAAGCCGCCACAGGAGCCGGAGGCAGAATGGAAGGGCCTGAGTCGCACCGACGAGCTGCGGCTCCTGAACGCGGCGAAGACGTTGCGGGTGCGGCCGGGGCGCGGCACGAATCAAGGCGTGCGCGATCACGCGGTGATCGCCGTGCTGCTGGGCTCGGGATTGCGGGTGTCGGAGCTGCTCAACATCAATCGCGAGCAGTACAGGGGCCGCGGCTTCACCGATGTGGTGATCAAAGGCGGGCGCGTACGCGAGTTCGTGCCGGTGCAGGCCGAGGCGCTCCAAGTGCTCGACGAATGGCTGGCCTTACACCCGAAGAAACAGGGGCCATTGTTTACGACGCGGACGGGGCAGCGGCTCACGCGCTACCAGCTCTTCCTGATCCTGAAACGGGTGGCCGCACAGGCGAATGCGCACAGCCGGGCCAGCGAGCAGCTCAAGGTGTCGCCGCATGTGTTACGGCATACGTTCCTGCGGAAGCTCGCGGAGGAAAAGGGGCTGCAATACGCGAAGGAGGCGTCCAGGCACCGCGCGGATCCCTATATCTGCCGGTACGTATAGCCGGATCGGCAGAGTTTGGCGGACGCGATGCCCACGCCTCGCCCCTTGCGCAACGACCAGTTTGCCGAATCCAGTCCGTGCCGACGATGCCTCTTCCGAT
>JAGDMS010000283.1 GCA_017860575.1 Deltaproteobacteria bacterium
CTACGAAATGTACCGCTCCCTCAGCAAACGCGCGTTCCTGCGCGCCCTGCAGCGTCTGGTCCCGACGCTCGAACAAGCCGACCTCGAGCCCGGCGGCGCCGGCGTGCGAGCGCAAGCGGTCGCAGCGGACGGGTCACTGATCGACGACTTCAAGATCACCGAAACACCGCACGCCATTCACGTGCTCAACGCCCCCTCTCCGGCGGCAACGGCATCCCTCGCCATCGGCCGGCACATTGCCACACTGGCGGCGCGGTCCTTCGGACTGAACGCGCCGAGTTGACGCGGCGATCGCTTGGGCAGCATCGCGGCATTCCACCAAGCACGCTAACCTGGTGTCGGCGAGCCTGGGCAGCCAAGGATGCCGTCCGAAGGAGGAGCGCGGAGTTTGGCCGGCGGCACAGTGTTCCCGGCTGGCGGCTTGTGGCGTCAACGCGGAATCGCTGTCGGCCAGTCACATGGGTCCGCTTTTGTGGGATTTTCGCCACCGTGCCCGGGGCACTCCGCGCCTAGGCGGCGCATCGCTGCTGACAAACGCGGCTGGTTGTGAATATGGTCGGGTGAACATGACTGGAAACGTTGGAAGGGAGGCTGCTGTCGGCGGCGACGCCGCCACCCCGCGAATCGTACGGCGCGAGATGCGCGACTTCCTGCGCAGTCACGAGCAGCGGCGGCGCCAGCTTCCGCGTTCGCTGCTGGTGGGTCTGTTTGCGGGACTGGTCGCTGTTGCCTTTCGCGCTGCGCTGGCCGAGGCCGACCGCCTGCGCGACGGGCTCATAGCCTACGTCCATGTCCATTGGTTCTGGGCGTTTCCCTTGCCGCTCGCGCTCGCCGCGGCCGGCGGGGCCGTGGCCGTCTACCTGGTTCGGCACTTTGCACCCGAGGCGGCAGGAAGCGGAATCCCGCACGTGAAAGCGGTCCTTCACGGTCTGAGGCCGATGGTCTGGCGGCGCGTGCTTGCGGTCAAGTTCGTCGGTGGCCTTGCTGGCATCGGTGCAGGCATGGCTCTGGGGCGAGAGGGGCCAACCATTCAGATGGGTTCCGCCGTGGGACAGATGGTAAGCGGCTGGTTCTCCTGTACTCCGCGGGAGCGCCGGACGTTGATCGCCGCCGGTGCCGGTGCTGGCCTGGCGGCGGCATTCAATGCGCCGCTGGCGGGTCTGGTCTTTGTGCTGGAGGAGGTTCAGCGCGACTTCTCCCCTGGTGTCTTCACGGCAGCACTGATCGCAAGCGGGGTAGCCGACGTCACCACTCGTCTTTTTCTGGGGCAGCTGCCGGTCTTCCATGTGCAGACCGAGGCCATCCCGGCCCTCAGCTTGCTGCCGTTCGCACTGTTCCTCGGTGTGGCCGCAGGGTTGCTGGGTGTGGCTTTCAATCGCGGCCTGGTGCGCAGCCTCGACCTATTCGAGCGCGTACGACACGGGCCGTCTTGGATGACGGACGCGCTGGTCGGACTGGCAGTCGGTGCGGTCGCGCTCTTCGTGCCGACGGCGGTGGGGGGGCGGTAACCGTCTGTTGGAGCGCACGCTCGCAGGCGAGCTGTCTCTCGCGGCTCTCGGCGGATTCTTCGTCCTCCGCTTTGCCCTCACTATGCTGAGCTACGGATGCGGCGCCCCCGGCGGTATTTTCGCACCGCTGTTGGTCCTGGGATCGGAGATCGGCATGGGAGTGGGCGCGGTGGCTGGGCAGTTTCTTCCGCACGGCGTCAGTCGGCCAGCCACCTTCGCGGTTGTGGGAATGGCGGCCTATTTCACGGCCATCGTCCGCGCGCCGCTGACGGGTATCGTGCTGATGGTCGAGATGACCGGCAACTACGCGCTGGTGCTGCCGCTCCTGGTTGCCTGTCTGACCGCGTACGGCGTTGCCGATTTCCTGCGTGACCTGCCGGTTTATGAAGCGCTCCTCGAGCGGGACTTGCTGCGGGGTCAGAAGGTCCCGGATCTCGACGGCACGCTGCTGCTCGACTTTACCATCGCTCCCGGCGCGCCCTTCGACGGCAAGCGGGTGCGGGAGATCGGACTGCCTCCGGGTGCGATCATCGTCATGCTGCGACGGCAGCTCCGGGAAGCCGTTCCCACCGCCGATTCGCAGCTCGCTGCCGGCGATCAGCTCAGTGTGCTGATCGCGCCCGAGGCGACGACAGCCCTCGCCTTGCTGCGAAAAGGGACAGGGATGGAACGGGAGTAGGGGGGGCACCTCGGGAACGGGCAGTGGTACCTTCTAACTGGAGAAAACGGTTGCCGATTGCTGACTGGCGGTAGATAAGGATTGAGCAAGGGTGTGGTGGCTGGGGCCACCATAGGACGTCGCCGATGGTCGGGCCGCCATCTGGAGCAAACGCACCGGAGACGCGCATGCGACACCACCGCACACACGAAATTCCACACCCCGCCGGCAGACGGTGTGTCGCCCTGATCGTCCGACGTGCTTGCCTGGCGGTCGTGACCTTGGCACTCCCTCTGTTCGCCGGGCCGGCGCGTGCAGCGGGACCCGATCCAGTGGGACACAGCGATCCGGTGGCCGCCGTTGGCCTCTCGCTGGTGATCATTCTCACGGCTGCCAAGGTGGGTGCGGAGGTCGCAACACGAGCCGGGCAGCCGGGCGTGCTCGGTGAACTCATCGGCGGCGTCATTCTGGGGAACCTGACGCTCATGGGTTTCTCCGGTCTCGAGCACGTCGAGGTCGATCCTTTCATCGACATGCTCGCTCGGCTCGGCGCGGTCATCCTCCTGTTCGAGGTGGGCCTGGAATCGACGGTCGGGCAAATGCTCAAGGTTGGGCTCTCCTCTTTGCTGGTGGCCTCCCTGGGCGTGGTGATGCCGTTTGCTCTCGGCTGGGGCGTGGGCGCGTGGCTGCTGCCGGAACAGAGCGCGTATGTTCACGCATTTCTCGGCGCGACGCTCACCGCCACGAGCGTCGGGATCACGGCGCGGGTGTTGAAGGACTTGGGACGCGCGCAGAGCAAGGAAGCGCGGATCATCCTCGGGGCAGCGGTGATCGACGATGTGTTCGGGCTCGTGATCCTCGGCGTGGTCACGGGGGTCATCACCGCTGCGGATCGGGGCGGCACGTTCTCCGGTGCGGAGATTGCGCTGATGCTTGGCAAAGCGGCTGGCTTCCTGATTGGCTCGCTCGTGCTCGGCGTGTACCTCTCGCCCACGCTGTTCGCAGTGGCATCCAGGCTCCGTGCGCGTGGCGTGCTGCTCGCGGCGGGCCTTTCCTTCTGCTTTTTCCTCTCCTGGCTTGCCAACGCCATCGGCCTGGCGCCGATCGTCGGCGCATTCGCTGCAGGCCTGATTCTGGAGGACTTCCACTACCGCGACTTCATCGATCGCGGTGAGCACGGGATGGAGGAGTTGATTCACCCGATCTCCGCGTTCTTGGTCCCCGTCTTTTTTGTGCTGATGGGTATGCGGACCGACCTGCGTTCGTTCCTGCAGCCAGGCATGCTTGGTCTGGCTACAGCACTGACCATCGCGGCCATTATTGGCAAACAGGCGTGCTCGCTGGGCGTGATCGGGCGAGGTATCGATCGCCTCAGTGTAGGGCTCGGAATGATTCCCCGCGGCGAGGTCGGGCTCATCTTTGCGAACATCGGGCTCACGCTCTCGGTCGGGGGCACCCGGCTCATCGACCAAGCGGCCTACGCCGCCGTCGTCGTGATGGTGATCGTCACAACGGTAGCCACGCCGCCGGCGCTCAAGTGGAGCCTCGGGCGCGCGGCGCGCCGCGCCTCAGTGTCTGAATGACGCGCTGCGGGGAAGGGCCGCGGGAAGACATGCGGAGGGGGAACTCGGCTGGAGGTCGAACCGTTGCTGATTTGTGCTAGTCATGAGCGGGTGATACCTCGGCCGGCAACCCGGTTCGTCATCGCTCTGGTTTTCGGCCTGGCGCTCCTCACGTGGGTGGCGTCACTCGTCGTCTCTCGAACGACGCGCGACTGGTTCGAGAAGGACGTTGGCATGCGGGCCCAGCTCGCCGTGAGCGGAGTGCGGCACGGCCTGCTGTCCCATTGGAAAGCGGAGGACGGCGACGACCTACACGCGCTGCTCACCGAGCTGACCCGCGACGAACGGATACTGGCGGCCGCCGCGTGCGGGAAGGATCTCTCGCAACTCGCCACCACGGCGGAATTTCCGGAACAGTTCGGTTGTCGCAGTATTGGGGTGCACGTACGCCAGGCGGCACCGTCCGGACTCGTGTTCGTGCCGTGGAAGACCGTCACGTCGCTTCCGGGAGGGAAGGTATACGTCAGCGCCATCCCGTTGCTCGATCAGGAGGAAGCGGTGGGCTTCGTCGTGCTCGTACACGACTTGAGCTTCATCGAGCGGCGGGAGGCTAGCGTGCGCTGGTTCCTCATCGTCGCCTTCGGCTTCTCGGCGACCGCCGCGGCCACGATCACCATGTTCGCGGCCCGTGTCTCGTGGCACGAGTGGCGTGGTGAGATCCAGCGCGTACTCAAGGGCGAGACCCCGCGCCCGGAGTTTCATCCGCTGCTTCAGGACGTCCTTGATCTCGGCGAACGCATCGCTGCCGAAAGACAAGCGGACAGTGAGAGAGGGGTGTGGACTCCGCAGCGGCTCAAGCAGGCGTTGAACCAATATCTTCGCGGCGAAAGGATCATCATCGTCGCCAACCGTGAGCCCTACATTCACGAGCATACTCCAGGCGGTGGGGTCACCATCTTGCACCCCGCCAGCGGTTTGGTGACCGCGCTCGAACCGGTCATGCGTGCCTGCTCCGGGGTCTGGATCGCGCATGGGAGTGGCTCCGCAGACCGCGAGACGGCGGATGCGCAAGGGCATGTGAGCGTACCGCCCGGTGAAGCATCGTATGTGATCCGGCGCGTGTGGCTCTCCGACGAAGACGTCAGGGGGTATTACTACGGCTTCGCGAACGAAGGCCTGTGGCCGCTGTGTCACATTGCCGATACCCGGCCGGTCTTTCGCAGCGAAGATTGGAAGCACTATCAAGCGGTCAACCAGACGTTCGCGGATGCGGTCGCTGAGGAGGTGGACATCGAAGATCCGATTGTCCTGGTTCAGGACTACCACTTCGCGTTGGCGCCGCGATTGATCCGCGAGCGACTGCCGAGGGCGACCGTCATCAGCTTCTGGCACATCCCCTGGCCCAACCCGGACCGGTTCGGTATCTGCCCGTGGCGACATGAGTTGCTCGAGGGATTGCTTGGCAGCAGCATTGTTGGATTCCAAACGCGCTTCGATTGCAGTAATTTCATCGATGCCGTCGACCGCTATCTGGAGTCGCGCATCGATCGCGCCCAGCAGGCCGTGGTGCAGCAGGGGCGCACCACGCTCGTCCGTCCGTACCCCATCTCCACGGAATGGCCGGTGCGGTGGCTGGAGACGGCGCCATCCGTCTCGGCGTGCCGGGCAGGTATTTTCGCGGAGCTCGGTCTTCCCGCGGACGCGCTCCTTGGCGTTGGCGTAGATCGCCTCGATTACACGAAGGGACTCGAGGAACGTCTGCTTGCCGTGGAGCGCCTGCTGGAGCGCTTCCCCGCGCTCTGCGGGCGGTTTACCTTCGCACAGCTGGCGGCTCCCAGCCGGACGGAAATCGATCGCTACCGTCAGTTGAACGACAACGTGGAGCGGGTCGCGGCAAGGATCAACGAGCGCTTCGGGCGCGGAACCTACCGGCCCATCGTGTTATTGCGGGAGCACTACGAGCCGCCCGCGGTGTTCACGTACTACCGGGCCGCGGACTTGTGCTACGTGAGCAGTCTGCACGACGGCATGAACCTGGTGGCCAAGGAGTTCGTCGCCGCGCGGGACGATGAGCGCGGCGTGCTGGTGCTCAGCCAGTTCGCGGGCGCCGCGCGCGAGCTGACCGAGGCGCTGATCGTGAATCCCTACGATGTGGACGAAGCGGCGGCCGCCCTGGCGGTGGCGCTCGAGATGCCACCGGACGAGCAGCGCGCCCGCATGCGATCGATGCGCGCGTACCTGTCCGAGTTCAACGTGTACCGCTGGGCGGGGAAAATGCTGGTGGATGCGGGTCGCCTGCGCGATCGGGAGCGGCTCATCGGCCGCCTCACGCATATGGAGCGGGCGACGTGAGGCGTCATGTGCGGCTCGGATTCCGCAGTCGACACGTTGGAGCAGATCGCCATGTCTATCTTATGCGGCGCGCTTATCACGGACCGCATATCGTCAGGACGGCGCTTTGCCACTGGCCATCTGCTCTCACGGCGTGACCGTGATCCGCCCCGCGGGGCCATCGAGGATCCCGCCGATCTCAGCGAACAGCGGCACGCCGTGGGCATGCAAGGCTTGGAGGAGATCGTCGCAACGTTCGGACGCAACCGCAAGCAACAGCCCGCCGGACGTTTGCGCATCCGCCAAGATCAGCCGGTGAACGGCGCCGACCGCGGCGTCGAAAGACACGAAGGGCTCGACGAAGTTGAGGTTGCGCTGCGTGCCACCGGGCACGACACCCTGCGCCGCCAAGTCGACGACCTCGCGCAGCACTGGGACACGGTGGAACCGGATCTCCGCACTCAC
>JAGDMS010000099.1 GCA_017860575.1 Deltaproteobacteria bacterium
CTCACGGTCGTGACTGGCCCGCGCCAGGATGCGGCCGAACGGATCGGCGACGAAGGAGGCCCCCCAGAATTCCAGGTTGTCCTCCAGACCGACGCGGTTGACGGCGGCGACGAAGACCCCATTGGCGACGGCATGGCTCCGCTGCACGATTTCCCAGGCTTCGTGTTGCGCCACGCCGAATTCCGTCTTTTCCGACGGGTGCCAGCCGATCGCCGTTGGATAAACGAGGATTTGCGCTCCCTGCAAGCTGGTGAGCCGCGCGGCTTCGGGAAACCATTGGTCCCAGCAGACGAGCACGCCGACCTGGGTCCCGGCCAGTGTGAAGCTGTGGAAGCCGAGGTCACCAGGTGTGAAGTAGTACTTCTCGAAATACAGTGGGTCGTCGGGAATGTGCATTTTGCGATAGCAGCCACGCAGCGACCCGTCCGGATCGATGACCACGGCGGTGTTGTGGTACAGGCCCGGAGCGCGCCGCTCGAAGAGCGACCCGATCACGGCGACGTGGTGGTCTGCCGCGACGCGTGCGAGGGCCTCGGTGCTCGGTCCAGGGATGGGTTCGGCAAGGTCGAAGGCGGCCGTGTCCTCGCGCTGGCAGAAGTATCGTGACCGAAACAACTCCTGCAAACAGACGATCTGCGCCCCCTGCCGCGCGGCCGCGCCGATGCGGTCGACGGCGGTGCGCAGGTTCTCCGCCGGATCGGTCGTGCAGGCCATCTGCACCAAACCCAAGACCACCGTGCTCGTTTCCGACTGTGGCATCGCCTGTGACTGATAGGTTGGATGTGGTTGCGATGCAAGGAAAGGAGGTGGGGCATCGTCGCCCCCTTCTTTCGACTCGGTGGCTGGCGTGGTAATGGGACGGTCCCATGATACGCCGTCTGGCTTTGGTTGCGGCAACCGCGCTGGTCGTGCTCGGTGGGATGGTGCGGGCGCAGAGCCGGCCGGTCCTGCGCGACGACGACGTGGTGGCGCGTGTCAACGGCACCCCGATCTATCGCAAAGCCGTGCGCGAGGTGGTGCAAGAAACGCTTAGCCGGCAGGACGAGGATCCGACGCCGGCTACCATCGGCAAACTGGTAGAAGCGGCACAAAACTCGCTGATTGCGCTGGCGCTGCTGCACCAGGAGAGCCAGGCGCGCGGGATGAAGGTCAGTGACCGGGCCGTTGAGGAGGAGATTGCGCGCAGCAGAGCGCGGTTCCCCGACCCCAACGCATTTCAGGAGGCGCTGGCAGCGAAGGGAATGGACGAAGCCACACTGCGCCAGGACACGCGACAGACACTGGCCGTCAATCAGCTCCTCGAGCAGGTGGTGTGGAAGGATGTGCGGATCGATACGGCGCAGATCCAGCGCTATTACGAGACGCATCGGCGAGAGTTCACACACCCGGCGCAGGTGCGTGTGAGCCGCATCCTGGTGCGGGTCCCGGCGCATGCGACCACCGCCGAACGCGACGCCGCGCGACAGCAAGCCAACGCGCTGCTTACCCGCCTGCACGCGGGGGCCGATTTTACGCAACTGGCGCGGGAGAGTTCGCAAGATGTCGCATCCGCCGCCAATGGGGGTGACATCGGCTATTTCTCCCGTGGCGAAATGGACCCGGCTTTCGAACAGCACGTGACCACGCTTCCTCCCGGGTCCGTCAGCGGGGTGGTGCAGACGCCCTACGGATTCGAGATCATCAAGGTCACCGGCCGCCGCGGCGGGGGCGAACTGCCGCTGGCCCAAGTCCAAGAACGGATTCGTGGCGTGCTCACGGCGGCGCGCAAACAGGAGCGCGAGGCCGCGTTTGTTGCGCAGTTGCGCCAGAAATCCAAGGTCGAATTGCTGGATCCGGTCGCGCCGTGACGCACCGGTGGGAGTCGCTGCCAACATCGACGCTCGCAAACATCGACGCGGCGCTTGCGCTGCACTATAATCGCTCTGTGGAGTGGGGCGGGGCCGCTGGAGGTGTTCAGCTTCTCCGATAGAGCAGCATGCAGAAGAAGCCCGTGGAAAACATTGCCGCAGTCGATCTCGGCCGGGCGGCGGAAGAACGCTACCTGGCGTATGCCCTGAGCGTCATCACGTCGCGCGCGCTGCCTGATGTGCGCGACGGCCTGAAGCCGGTGCAACGGCGGATTCTATACGCCATGTATCAGAATCTGCGCTTGACCGCCGGTACCCGGCCGCGCAAATCCGCGGCCGTCGTCGGTGAGGTCCTGGGGAAATACCACCCCCACGGCGATCTCGCCGCCTACGAGGCGATGGTCCGCCTGGCGCAGCCCTTTGCCCTGCGGTACCCGCTGGTGCAGGGCGAGGGCAACTTCGGCTCGCTCGACGGGGACAGCCCCGCGGCCATGCGCTACACCGAAGCCAAGCTGACGCCGATTGCCGAAGAACTGCTGCGCGACATCCGCCACGAGACCGTCGACTTCCGCGACAATTACGACGCGACCCTGCGCGAGCCCGTGGTGCTGCCGGCCGCCATCCCGCAGTTGCTGATGAACGGCAGCACCGGGATCGCGGTAGGCATGGCAACCAATATTCCGCCACACAACCTCAACGAGGTCGTGGAGGCGTTGGTGGCGATGATCCGTGCCCCGGACATCGGCAACAAGGAACTCTGCAGGTTCATCAAGGGTCCGGATTTCCCCACCGGTGGGGAAATCCTCAACTCACGGGCCGAGCTGCGTGGCATCTATGAGACCGGCCAGGGCGCGGTGCGTCTGCGCGGCCAATACGTTGCGGCGGTCGAGAAGCGCCGGCGGCGCGTGATCGTCACCTCCATCCCCTACACCGCCAACAAGTCCCGCATCGTCGAGGAAATCGCCGAGCACATCGTCAGCCGCCGCCTGCCGCAGGCGACGGATGTGCGCGACGAGTCCACCGACGCCGTACGCATCGTCATCGAGATCAAACCCGACGCGTCTCCCGAGGCGGTGATGGCGTACGTCTTCAAGCACACGGACCTGCAGATCAACTTCAACGTCAACCTGACGGCACTGGTGCCGACGGCGACGCCCGGTGTCGGGCAGCCGGCACGGCTAACCCTGCGGGACCTGTGTCGGCACTTCCTCGACTTCCGCCTGGAGATCGTCACCCGCCGCCTGGAACACGAATTACGCGAGTTGCGGGAACGGCTGCACATCCTTGCCGGCTTCCTGAAGCTGTTCGGCAACCTCGACCGCGTCATCAAGATCATCCGCCAGTCGGCGTCGCGTGCCGATGCGGCCAAGACCTTGATGCGCGAGTTCGACCTCGACGAGAAGCAGGCCGATGCCATCCTCGAGACCCGTCTCTACCAGCTGGCGCGTCTGGAGATCGAGAAGATCCGTGAGGAGCAGCGTGTCAAGCAACAGCGCGCGCAAGAGATCGAGCGGCAGCTCAAGAGCAAGAAGGCCTTGTGGAAGCTGGTTGAGTCCGAGCTGCAGGCCGTGGTGCAGCAGTACGGTGACAAACGGCGCACCGTGCTCAGCGCCGGCGCGGAACTGGTGTACGATGCCGAAGCCTACGTCGTGCACGAGGATGCCACCGTGGTGGTGACCCGGGACGGCTGGATGAAGCGGCTCGGTGAGGTCAAGGATCCTTCCGCGACGCGCGTACGCGAGGGCGATGTCGCCCGGTGGATCTTGCGCGGGAACACGCGCGACAACCTCTCCCTGTTCTCCAATTTCGGCGTGGCCTATGTCGTTCGCGTCGGTAACGTGCCGGCCACCACCGGTTACGGCGAACCGGTTCAGTCGACGCTGAATTTCAAGGACGGCGAGCGGGTGGTGGCTGCGGCATTGGTAAGTGGGGGCAGCGGCCGAGAAGACGAGGCGGCTGCGGCGTCACCGGCGAGTGCCGGACGCTGGCTGGTGGCGACGGCCGGCGGCATGGGATTCTTCTGCCGGCCGGACCTGAGTGAGACGACCAAGAGCGGGCGGCGCTTTGCGCGTACCAAAGACGGCGATGAGGTGATCATCGTCGCGCCGGCGGATGGGGATCTGGTGACGGCGGCGACTGCCGATGGCAAAGTCCTCATGTTCCCGGCGGAGGAGCTGACCGAGTTGTCCGGGGTGGGACGCGGAGTGATCCTGATGCGGGTGGACAAGGGCGATCGGCTGATCGGCGCCGTCTGCCACACCGCAGATAGCCCACCCATTGCGGTTGCCGAGGACGGTAGCGAGCGCCGCTTCCATTTACCCGAAAGCGCGCATCGCGCCCAGAAGGGCAGGAAAGTGCTGAAGCGCTTCAAGCCGACGGAGCTGATGGCCCGGCCAGTCGCGGCGGAGCCACAAGCATGAACGGCGCGGGGGTGACTAGGAGGGTGGAGGAACGGCTTCCATCCCGCAGGCGGTCCGCATGGCGGCGTTTCCACGGACGGGTGTTCAGCTGATGAAGCAGAAGTACACGGCCAAAGATATTACGGTTCTCGAAGGTCTCGAGCCGGTGCGCAAGCGCCCCGGCATGTACATCGGCGGCGTCGACAGCGTCGGCCTGCACCACTTGTTGTGGGAGTTGGTCGACAACTCCGTCGACGAGGCGATGAACGGGCATTGCGACAAGGTGATCGTTACGCTCCACAAGAACGGTCAGACGGTTACCGTCGCCGACAACGGCCGCGGCATTCCGGTGGACGTGCATCCCAAGTACAAGCGAGCGGCGCTGGAATTGATCCTGACCACGCTGCATGCCGGCGGCAAGTTCGAAAATCAGAACTACTACCATTCCGGCGGCCTGCACGGCGTCGGCGCCTCGGTGGTCACGGCGCTGTCAGCGTCGATGGTCGCCCAGGTCAAGCGTGAAGGCTTTCACTGGGAGCAAACGTTCGCGCGTGGCGTAGCAACCGGCAAACTGAAGAAACTCGGGCCGGCGCGCGGCACCGGTACCACCGTCACGTTCACGCCCGATCCGCAGATCTTTCCCAATACCACATTCAAGCCGGCGATGATTCGCGAACGATTGGAGGCGCGGTCGTACCTGCACCGCGGGCTCACCCTGGTGTTCGAGAACGAAGTCGACAAGCACACGGAGACGTTTCACCACGACCGCGGCATTGCCGAATACATTGAACACCTCATCGCCGCCGGCGGTAAGCAGCAGGTCGCGGAGCCGTTCTACGCCGAGCGCAAGAACGGTGTGGTGGTCGAATGTGCTCTGGCGTGGACCGAGGCAACGGATGAGCGCATCTACTCGTTCGTCAACGGCATCCCGACACCGTCCGGCGGCACCCACGAAAACGGACTGAAAAACGGCCTGAGCAAGGCCGTGCGCAACTACTTAGGTGTACAGAACCTGCTGCCCAAGGGGCTCAATATTGCGGTGGAGGATATCCGCGAAGGCCTGGTGGCCGTGCTCAGCGTCTACGTTCAGCAGCCCCAGTTCCAAGGGCAGACGAAAGACCGTCTGAACAACCCGGAGGTCAGTGCTCCGATCGACAATATCGTGCGCACCGGCTTGGAGAACTACCTGCTGAGCAACCCCAGCCAAGCCAAGGCGATTGCCAACCGGGTCATTCTGTCGGCACGGGCGCGGACCGCCTCGCGCGCGGCGGCGGAGAGCGTGCAACGCAAGACGGCGGTGTCGCACCGCCTCAATTTGCCGGGAAAGCTCGCCGATTGCAGCTCCACCGACCCGGGCGAGAGCGAGCTGTTCCTGGTCGAAGGCGACTCCGCCGGCGGCTCGGCGAAGCAGGGACGTCACCGCGAGTTCCAGGCCATCTTGCCGCTGCGCGGGAAGGTGCTGAACGCGGAGCAGGCGTCGATGAGCAAGGTGCTGTCCAACCGCGAACTCAGCGACATCATCTCGGCCCTCGGCTGCGGCGCCGGCAAGGATTTCAATCCGGCCAAGCTGCGCTACGGCAAGGTCTGCCTGCTGATGGACGCCGATTCCGACGGCCATCACATTTGCACGCTGCTGTTGACGTTCTTCTACCGCCAGTTGCCGGAGCTGATCCGCCTCGGGCACGTGTTCATCGCGCAGCCGCCGTTATATCGGATCGAAGTCAGCAAGGAAGTCCATTGGGCGCTCAACGATGAGGAGCGCGACCGTGTCCTCGCACGAATCAACGGCAAGTCGGCTTCCGTCCAGCGCTTCAAAGGCCTTGGTGAGATGAACCCGGCGACGCTCAAGGAGACTACGCTCGACCCCGCGCGCCGGACGTTGCTGCGGGTCGAGATCGCCGACGACACGCGTACTGAGGAAACCATCCAGACCCTGATGGGCAAAGAGGTGGAGCCGCGCTTCCGGTTCATCATGGAGCGGGCTGCGAAGGTCGAGGACGTCGACGTGTAGGGGGCAGCCTCCCGTGGCCGCCCAGGTCCGGTTGTCTATCCCAGTTTGTCCGTCACCGCCCCGATCAGGGTGACGACGCCGGTGGCGAGGAAGGTGGCGGCGGCGCCGAACTTGACGAGTCTCTCCGGCAACTGCGCTCCGAGGATTCGGCCGACGGCGATGGCCACGCCGTCGGCGATGACCATGCCGAGCGAGCTGCCGATCCAGATGGCGATGAAGCTGTGGTGCTGGCTGGCCAAGGTTACTGTCATCAGCATCGTTTTGTCGCCCAGCTCAGCTAGGAAGAAGGTGGTGCCGACAGTCAGCACGGGGCTAAAGCGCGGTTCGGTCAGCCGGTCCGTCTCGTTGAGTTGGTCGCCCCGTAGGGTCCACAGGCCAAACCCGATAAAGGCGATTCCGGCCAGGACATTTATCCACAATGAAGGCACGGTGATTCCCACCAGCTCTCCGAGCCCCACGGAGAAGAGATGCACGAGCAAGGTCGCGCCGAACACGCCAAGCAGCACCGTCTGCGCTGGGAAGCGCGTGGCGAACGCGAGCGCGACCAGTTGCGTCTTGTCCCCCATCTCTGCCGCCAAGACAAGGAACAGTGACAACAGAAATGGGTTGCTCGATGCCAGCGTGGTCATGACCAAAGCCGATCCTCTTCAGGGGCATCGGGAGTAGGCCGGTTGGGGCGGATCCTGTCAAGCAGTGTGCCACGCGGAAGGACCCGGACACCGAACCTGCTTGCGGCTGCGCTGAGGGAGGACTAAACGAAAGTGCGCATAGGCATCGTCTCGTCTGTGGACTGTCAACTCTCGACTGCCGACGATCGATATCAACTGACCTGAAAGGTATCCGAGACCGTGCTCCAGTTCGCGATTGCCCTACTTCTCCTCGCGTGCGTGCCATTACCGGCGCTGGGATGGGGGTGCGAAGCGCACGCGACCATCGCTTACCTGGCCGAGAAGCGCCTCACGGCGAACGCACGGAAGATGGTGCATGAGCTGCTCGAGGCGTCGACGGTGGATCCCCGGACGCCACGGTCTTGTCATCCGACGACGCCGACCATTCTGACGGAGGCCTCGACGTGGGCGGACGACGTGCGGCGCGACAACCGGTCGCCGTTCCGCCGGACGGGTCCGTGGCACTATATCGACATCCCGCGCGGCGTGTCGTCGGGTGACCCGCGCCGCTTCTGCCCGGCCCGCACAGGTTGCGTGCTGACGGCGATCGACGAGCAGATCGCCGTCCTCCGGACCGGGCGGAACGCACGGCGGCGTGCCGAAGCGTTGCGGTTCGTCATCCACCTCGTCGGTGATCTGCACCAACCGTTGCACACCAGCACGAACAACGACCGCGGCGGCAACTGCGTGCCGGTTGCCTACTTTCGGACCGAGCCGCGACTTTCGCCCAACCACACGCAGGACGACGCCTACCGCCCCAACCTGCACGCGATCTGGGATAGCGACATCATCCGTCGCAACCTGCGACGTCGTGACCCGGTGTGGTTTGCGCAGGTGATCGAGCGCCGCTTTCAGTCGCAGATGGCGGAGTGGCAGCGGCAGCCGATCGACCTCAACCACTGGGCGTGGGAGACCCATCGGGTAGCGGAGGAGACCGTGTACGGCCTGTTGCCAACGCCCATCCCCGTGGAGCCACCGGGGCGCGAGACGCCGTGCGTGCGCATGTCGGAACGGATGTTGGCGCTCAACCAGCGCATCACCAAGCGCTACCAGAAGGCGGCCGTTGCCGTGGTTGAAGAACAGTTGGCGAAGGCCGCGATCCGGCTGGCCATGGTACTCAACTGGCTCTGGCCCTGACCCAGGGTCGATCCGCGCACAGGTCAGAGTCCTCTCCGCCACGGTCTCCGCCGCCGTGGGCGCATCATCAACGCCAGCGGTGCCCTTTGTTTTATGATCCCCATCATATGGCCAGGCCCTGCTTCTTGACTATGCTGCGTTCGAGGACAGCCCGACGGCGCTGTCACAACTGGGAACGCAACTGCCTTACGAAGCGGATGGATTCTCTGAAGCGAGGAAGCCGGGCAACGTCCCTCCGTTGAGATCGCGGTCCGGGACGATCAGTGGCGTTGGCGCGCGCCTTGCTCGCTTAGGGGCGGAAGTGTGGCGATCGTGGAAGCTGAATTGGGCACGTCGGCAGGGGAAGTGGTGCTGCTGCGGGTCGTAGTGCCGCAGCAGGCGTACCATCGCAATCTGATCTCGTGTCAGGTTGCCTGTCCGGTCCATACTGACGCCCGGGGCTATGTGCGCGCGATTGCCGCGGGCAACTTCGAGGAAGCGTACCTGATTGCACGAGGGCCCAATCCGTTCGCGTCGATCTGCGGCCGGGTCTGCGGCGCGCCCTGTGAGGCGGCGTGTCGGCGCGGAAAAATCCCGCGGGTCGACGACCACGGGAATTATCTGGGGCCGGATCGACCTATCGCGATTCGGGCGCTCAAGCGTTTTGCCTGTGAGCAGGCCGGTGTGGATGTCCGGCCTCCCGAACAGGTGCTCGCGTCCGTTCGCGAATACGTGCCGGAGATCGCCGCCGATGCAGAGGAGATGGCGGCGTTGCTGCGGGCGTTCATGCGCGGCGGGTTCGAGCCGGCCAAGGGAGAGCGCGTCGCCATCATCGGCTCCGGTCCGGCGGGGCTCTCCGCGGCGCATGACCTGGCGTTGATGGGATTTCGCCCGGTGGTGTACGAAGTCGAGCCGGTGGCGGCAGGCATGCTCGCGGTTGGCGTTCCGGACTACCGGCTGCCGCGCGAGTTGATTCGCCGCGAAGTTGCCGTGATCCAGGCGCTCGGCGCCGAGATTTGCACCGGAGTGGAAGTGGGCCGCGACGTCACCTTCGAGCGGCTGCGGCGCGACCACGCGGCTGTGATTATCGCGGTCGGTGTCAAACGCTCGCGCGCCCTGGGACTGCCGGGCGAACGCGGACCGCGTGTGTACGGCGGTGTGGACTTGCTGCGGGCGGTGTCGCTCCAAGAGCCGATCGACCTGGGTCAGGATGCCGTGGTCATCGGGGGCGGCAACGTCGCCTATGACGTGGCCCGGACGGTGCTCCGCCAGGTAGCGTACGACACGGCCCGCACGGCGGCACGATTGCCCGCGACCCGGCGAGTGCGCCTGGTGTCGCTCGAAACGCTCGAGGAGATGCCCGCGGACACGGTGGAAATCCGCGAGGGCGAAGAGGAAGGCATCGAGCGGATGAACGGCTGGGGACCGGTCGAGATCGTGCGCGACGCGAGCGGGAGCGTGACCGGCGTCACCTTCCGTCGTTGCCTGCACGTTTATGACGAGGCCCGCCGCTTCGCGCCGGTGTATGACGAAAACGACAGGCGGACGGTAGCGTGCGACACCGTGTTGATTGCCGCCGGGCAGTCGACCGATCTCGCGTTCTTGCGCGACGGGGGCGCCGATGTCGAGGAGCTCCGTCCCGGCTGGCCAAAGGTGGATGGCGAATCGCTCGCGACAACGGCGAAGGGCGTGTTTGTTGCCGGCGACTTGGCACACGGTACGCGTTTGATCATCGACGCGGTCGCGTCCGGAAAAAAGGTGGCGCGTTCGGTCTACCAGTACATTACCGGCCGCGCCATCCGTCCGGAGGCCGTGGAGGCCCACATTCCGCTCGAGCGTTACCGTCGTGAGGTCGGCTACGAGTCGCTGCGCCGGATGGACCCCGCCGTGCGCGCACCGCACGAACGCTTCCGGGCGCCCGGCACGCTGGTCGAGATCGGCTACACCGCCGCCGAGGCGCGGCGTGAAGCGTCCCGTTGCTTGGACTGTGGTGTCACGCCGGTGTTCGACGGCCTGCGCTGCGTGCTCTGCGGCGGCTGCGTCGATGTCTGCCCGACCGCGTGTCTGAAGCTCGTGCCGCTCGACGCCATCGAGGCGACGGGCGACATCAACGTTGCCATCGAGCGCACGCTCGGGGCGGACGCCGATCGTAGTCAGAACGCGGCCATTCTCAAGGACGAGGACCGGTGCATCCGCTGCGCCCTCTGCGCCATGCGTTGCCCGGTGGATGCCATCACCATGGAACGCGTGCAATTCACGATGAGGTGGAGGCAAGCATGACGACGACGCCCGCACCTGCTGGCATGGCCCCACGTTCGCGTCTGGAACCCGAACCGATGCCGCGGCGCGATTTCCTCGGTCTGAGCGCGGCCTGGTCGGCGTTGGCGGCGCTGCTCTTCGGCCTCTTTGGCGCGTTGCGCTTGCCCCGTGCTGCAGTGGTTCCCGTTGCTGCACAGAAGTTCAAGGTGGCGCTGCCGCCGAACCTGGCGCGCGGCGAAGCGTTTCTTCCTCCGGGCCGGTCGGTTGCCGTCTTCCAGGATGACCAGGGTGTGTACGCGATCTCGCGCGTCTGCACCCATCTGGGGTGCTTGGTGAAGACCGATGCCGAGGGATTCCAGTGTCCCTGTCACGGCTCGCGCTACGCCCCGGACGGGGCGGTGTTGAAGGGGCCGGCGCCCAAGGCGCTGCCGTGGCTGGCCGTCAAACGAGTCGGTGCCGGAACGTATCTCGTTGACGAGGCGAAAGTCGTTCCCGCTGGGACAAAGGAGGTGGCATGAACTCGGGCCCTACACGCACTGCGACCTCTGGGCACGTCCCGGCCATCACGCGCTTCCTACAAAACCTGCGCGAATTTCCAGAGCGCTTCAAAGACAGTCTCATGCGCGGCGGTGCGCCGATCAGCGACCGCAGCCGCTCCTCATTCGTCTTTGGCAACCTGTTTCTCCATCTGCACTCGGTGCGGGTTCATCGCTGGAGCCTGCGGTGGGCCACGACGTGGGGTTTGGGTCTGGCGGCCACTGCATCGTTCCTCCTGACATTGGTGACCGGCATCTTGCTGATGTTCTACTACAAGCCATACCCGGCCGTTGCCTACGACTCGATCAAGGACATCCACTTCGTGGTCCCGACGGGGCTCTTCATTCGCAACATTCACCGCTGGGCGGCGCAGGTCATGGTGGTGGCGGTACTACTCCACATGGCCCGGGTGTTCTACACGGCCGCCTACCGCGCCCCCCGCGAGTACAACTGGGTGATGGGGATGGCGCTGCTGGTGGTGACGCTGGGCCTGTCGTTCACCGGCTACCTGCTGCCGTGGGATCAACTGGCCTACTGGGCCATCACCATCGGCGCCAACATCGCGCAATCGCCCCGTGAGGTGACGGACGCGCTCGGGATCACGGCGGTGTTTGATCCCGGCGGCTTGCAGAAATTCATTCTGCTTGGCTCCGAAGACATCGGTGAAGAGGCGCTGATTCGCTTCTACTTACTACACGTCATGATCTTGCCGTTGGCGCTGGTGGCCTTGATGGGAGTGCATTTCTGGCGCATCCGCAAGGATGGCGGGATGGCAAAGCCCGCGGATGTCGATCGGCGTCTCGGACCGGCGGATCCAATCACCTATCCGGTCTTCACGGAAGCGCCGGAGAAGACGTATCAGCTGGCCGCACTCGTGCGTGGTCGTACACCGGCGGTCGGACGTGGTCCCGAGAACACGCTCCCCTCCATGCCGCACCTGTTCTATGCCGAAATGGCGGTCCTGATGCTGACCATCCTGATTTGCGTCGCACTATCGCTCGTCTCGGACGCACCGTTGAAGGAACTGGCGAACCCCGCCGTGCCGGAGAACCCGGCGAAGGCGCCGTGGTATTTCCTCGGCTTGCAGGAATTGGTGTCGTACTCGGCGTTCATGGGCGGGATAGGGATCCCGGGCATCGTCATTGTCGGCCTAGTGCTGATCCCCTATCTCGACCGGGAGTCCGAGGGCACGGGCGAGTGGTTTGGTGGTCCAGGCGGGCTGGGACTCGTCGTGCGCGCCATGGTGTTCGGGTTTACGGCTGTACTTGCGGTCGAGGTGTTCTCCATCCGCTTCGGCTGGATACGGGAATGGTTTCCGCACGCGCCGCAGCTCCTCATCACCGTGGTGAATCCGGGAACGGTGCTGACGGCGATCTACGCCACCTACTCGCTGTGGTTGGTCCGGCATCACGATTCAACGCGCGCCGGTGCGCTGGGGTTGTTCACCTGCTTCTTGTGCGGCTTTCTCGTGCTGACGATCGTGGGCACGCATTTCCGGGGACCAAACTGGGAATTCTATTGGTCACCGTCGCAGTGGCCGGTGCACTGAGATGACGAGCCGTAGGAACAAATATCTTCTGCTGGTATCGAGTCTGGCCACCCTGTTGCTGTTGATCCTCGCCGCCTATCAGGAGAACGTCGCCCGCGAGTGGCGGCGGCTGCAGCGGGAATATCGCTCCCTGCTGGGTTCGCCGCAGGCCCAGGACTTCCAGATCCAACTCCGCCAAGTCTACGCGCCCAACCTCCGCGCGACCGATCGCTGCATCACCTGCCACGTCGGCATGGCGCCCGGCGAATCGGGCATCAAGGGCCACAAGGTGTTCATCAATCATGCCGACGTCGGTCACGATCCGCTGCAGTACGGTTGTGTCGTGTGTCACGCTGGCCAAGGGCGGGCAACGGAGAAGGCGGATGCACACGGCACGGCGCCGCACTGGCCGTCGCCGATGCTGCCCAAGCGCTACTCCTACGCCGGGTGCGGCGGCTGCCATGCCTATCTTGCGGTCCCGAACCTCGACTTGGTGGCGCGTGGACGGGGGCTGTTCGAGCGGTACGACTGCCTGGCCTGTCACCGCCTCGACGGTCGCGGCGGTACCCTGCGGCCGGGCGGCGCGCAAGGATTAACGGCTCCGGACCTGTCGCGCAGCGGGACCAGCTTCAGACGTGATTGGTACGACCATCACCTTGCCGAGCGCGCCAAGGGCGCCCAAGCGGCGTGGCAAACGTCTTTCGGTGCGATCCAACCGGGTGATCGCATCGCGCTCAATGAGTTCTTGTCCTCGCGCGTCGGCGCGCCGGGTTTGGTGGAAGCGAAAGCCTTGTTTCACAGTCTTGGTTGCCGTGGCTGCCACAAGATCGGTGGCGTCGGCGGAGACGACGGCCCGGACCTCACACGCGAGGGGGAAAAGGATCCGGCGCGCCTCGACTACACGCACGTCCCCGGCGAGAAAACCTTGGCGAACTGGCTGGCGGAGCATTTCAAGAACCCGGCACAAATCGTGGCGGGTTCGCAGATGCCGTTGCTGGGGCTGGCGCCAGAGAAGATCGATTCCCTGGTGCTTTATCTGTTTTCGTTGCGCCGCATCGACTTCCCGGAGGCCTATTGGCCGAAGGACCGTATCCGCGCCGATCGGTTTGGGGAGCGCGAGTTCGCCACGGACGGTGCCACGCTCTACGGCGCATTCTGCGCCGCGTGTCATGGCCAGCACGGTGAAGGTATGCGCTACCCCGGCGCGGCGGCGTTTCCCGCGATCGGCAACCCCGACTTCCTGGCCATCGCCTCCGATCGCTTCATCAAGGCGACCATCCAGCACGGGCGGCCCGGCCGTCGCATGCCGGCGTGGGGGGAGAAAGAAGGCGGCTTGCGCCCGGCGGAAATCGACGCGGTGGTGGCGCAGGTGCGTGCCTTCGGCAACGGCATCCCGTCGCCCGCTGAAACCGAGCTGCGCCGTTGGGCGAAAGGGGACATCCAGGAAGGGGCACAGCTGTTTGCGGGTAGTTGCGCCGGTTGCCACGGAGCGGCAGGCGAGGGCAAAGAGGGGTTGCAGCTGCGCAATCAAGTCCTGCTGAAGCACGCGACTGACCGCTACTTGATTGAAAGCATTCGCCGCGGTCGCCATGGCACCAGCATGTCGAGCTTTGCGCAGCCCGCACTGTCGCACCGACAGCTTTCCGATCAGGAAATCGAAGCCATCGTGACGTTCATCCGGACGTGGGAGGTAGCATCATGAAAGGCAAGAAGGGGCTGACCCGCCGCGAGTTTCTGGAGGCGGCCGCGGCCGCCGGATTCGGCGCGTTCGTCGCGTCCGCCACCGGTGCATGGGCGCTCGACGCGATCGACAACCCGTTGGCGCGGTATCCCGACCGCGACTGGGAAACGGTGTATCGCGACCTGTGGAAGTACGATTCGACCTACACCTTCCTCTGCGCCCCGAACGATACCCACAACTGCCTGTTGAACGCCTACGTGCGTTCGGGTGTCATCACACGCATCGGGCCGACGATGCGCTATGGCGAGGCCAAGGACTTGTACGGTAACGCGACAAGCCATCGATGGGATCCGCGCATCTGTCAGAAGGGCCTGGCGCTCACGCGCCGGTTCTATGGCGACCGCCGGCTGCGGCACTGCATGGTGCGTGCGGGTTACAAGCGCTGGGTTGAGGCCGGTTTCCCGCGCGGGGATGACGGTCGGGCGCCGGCGGAGTATTTCAACCGTGCACGCGACGAGTGGGTGCGGGTGACCCACGAAGCGGCGGCCGCTATCGTGGCCGCCGCACTCGACAACATCGCCCGCACCTACACCGGCCCGGAAGGCGCCCAGCGCCTCGCTGCCCAGCACTACATGCCCGAGAGCATCGAGGCGGCGAAGGGAGTGGGTACACAGGTCTTGAAATTTCGCGGCGGCATGCCGTTGCTCGGCGTCACCCGCGTCTTCGGTATGTATCGCATGGCGAACTCGATGGCGTTGCTCGATGCCAAAATTCGTGGTGTCGGACCGGATCAAGCCGTTGGGGCACGGGGTTTCGACAACTATTCGTGGCACACCGATCTGCCGCCAGGGCACCCGATGGTTACCGGACAGCAGACCGTCGAATTTGACTTGCATGCGGTGGAACACGCGAAGACGGTCGTGGTGTGGGGCATGAACTGGATCACCACCAAGATGCCCGACTCGCACTGGCTCACCGAGGCCCGCCTCAAAGGGACGAAGATCGTTGTCATCGCGTGCGAGTATTCGGCTACCTGCACAAAGGCCGACGAAGCGATCGTGTGCCGCCCCGGCATGACACCGGCGCTCGCGCTCGGCCTCGCCGGCGTGATCATGAGGGAGAAGCTGTACGATGCCGACTACGTCAAGCGCTTCACCGATCTCCCGGTCCTGGTCCGCACGGATACCTTGAAGTACTTGCGGGCCAGCGATGTCTTTGGCGGTGAGTTGGCCGCGCTGGATAACCAAACCAAAGTGTTGGGCGCCGGCGACAAACCTCCACCCCCTGGCCTGCAACGCGACATGTTCATCGCCGACACCATGCGCAAGGATTGGGGTGATTTCGTGTGGTGGGATCGCGCGACGAACGCACCCAAGCGATTGAGCCGTGACCAGGTGGGTGCCCGCTCAACTATTGGCGACCCGCAGCTCGAGGGCAGCATCGAGGTCGAGTTGCAGGACGGGAAAACCGTGCGCTGTCGGCCAGTCTTCGATCTCGTTCGGGAGTACGCCGAGCACTTCGATCCCAAGACGGTCGAAGAGCTCACGTGGGCGCCGGCGAAAGCGGTGGAACGCCTCGC
>JAGDMS010000010.1 GCA_017860575.1 Deltaproteobacteria bacterium
TAGCAGCAGGTTCTACGCACCTGCCCTCTCTCTTTTCCTACGGCAATGGACGCGGCAGTGGTCGTCCCCCCTTCCGCTGCCGCGTCACATGCCGGCAGGAGCGGGCCGAGGCGCCTGCTATCCCTTTGCGAGGACATCGCGGGTGCGGTGACTCAGTGCAACGTCGGGTCGGCGTCCGGGTCCGGCGCATCGAGCCGCCCGCACCATGTGGTCGGTCGCCGTGGGGGTCTGACTGCCGCGCCGCAAATCTGTGTCAGGAACGCATGCGATACCGAACGGAGATCAAACTGGCGACACCTACCGCTGCCAATAGTACACAGAGGATGACGATGCCCCACTGCGAGGCTGCCGGCACTCCACTGATCTCCGCACGGCACACACCGGCACTGCCCGGAAGATTGCATGATTGACCAGGGTTGGAACATGGACCGTTGCAGCAGACACCGTCCACACAGAACGTCGAGGCACACTCCGCGCCGCTGGTGCATGCGAGGCCCAAGGCGATGCACCCGGAGACATCCACGATGGCGCACGGCGGCGTCTCCGGACATTGATCCACGGCGTCCGGGGCTCCATCGAGGTCCTGATCGGGCGGGCCAATCTTGATATTCTGGAAAACCGCGATTCCGGAG
Organism: Deltaproteobacteria bacterium; assembly: GCA_017860575.1. Lineage (GTDB taxonomy): Bacteria > Desulfobacterota > Binatia > HRBIN30 > HRBIN30 > JAGDMS01. Next base: position 633 of record JAGDMS010000010.1, read on the forward strand.
TTGGTCGCGACAGTGGGGGCGTTAACTATCTGAAAGTAGCCTCCGAGTGTGCTGCCGTCGATAATACCCTGTTCGAGATTGCTGAATTCGAGCGGTGGGCTGTGCATACAATTGGCCGAATAGATGACGGCGCGCTTGCCCAGGCTATCCAGGAAATAGGTTATGCCGAGCGTGACGGTATCGCCGGACTGGAATGTGGCCGGAAAGGCGTAAAAGGGGAACGGCCCACCGAAGGCGACCACCTCATGACCATCGGTATTGACCTCGAACTGGCCCTGACCGCCGATCGTGTCGAGCAAGAAGCCCGCTTCCTTGCGCGGAGAGGCCGGGTCGCCGGTCAGCGTGACCGTCATGCTGACGGTAAAGAAATCATTATTGCTGAAGGTGTACGGGCTGACCCCCGAATCGCTGGAAAAGCGCCAGACATGCCGATTGGCGAACCCGGCGGCCGCGCTGACGTTTTGATCCTGAAACGAGATGAGCGAGGGATAGTTTCCCACCACGGTGAGGGTCGAGCCGGGAACGTCGTTGAATTCCCGGGGATGGTAGAAGGCCGAATTGATCGTACCAATCTGCGCACTGGCCGGTCTGGCGGCCGTGAGGCCCACGCCGATGAGGGCTGCGGAGCATGCGTAACGCAAAGACGACTTCATGACTATCCTCCTCTCGCTGGCTATTGGCTTACCGATGTTCACCGGCCTGCCGACAGCTTGCCCACGACAGCATCGGCGTGCACGGGTTTTGGTAATGCTGCGCCTAGCCGGAAAAATGCAAAGAGCACGAACAAACCGTGAGCGACGTGAGGGACGCGCATCACTCTCAAGCTAATGCCCTAGCTCACCCGAGACTGTCAAGGCAAACATCAGGCTCTTAGCGGGGGGCGGATGGTACCAGCGTGCGTCCCCGCCTACAGTGCGGCGAGTGCAACGACTCAGTGCAGTATCGGGTCCAGGTCCGGGTCGCGTTCGCCCACGTCGGAGAGCGCAATCCAGCTCAACCCACAGCCGGGGCGGATGCAGTAGCAGTGCCAGTGCGGCCAGTCGCTCCCGTCACCGCCGGGGGCCGGGGCCTCCGGCGCACAGCGCACACCCGTGGCGTAGGGATCACCACACTGCGGGCACGGTGGGGCAGGCATAGCGGGGGCGACTAGAGCAGAACTGCAGCGGGAACGCCACAGACGTCAGACGGGCGGGCGGCGTGAGGGCCATGGCGGACGGGGGCCGTAGGGGGCGGCGACCACGCACGGACCGCTCGCTTGATATCATAGCACTATAAGGCTATGATGGTCGCACACGGGGAGGTACACACGATGGGCGAGCGAGACGTGCAGCCATTCAGTATCTACCTGCCGACCGCGATGTATGAACAGCTGCGCACGGTCGCGTTCGAGGAACGGACCTCGATCAACAAGCTGGTGCTCGAAGGGGTCGGACACCTACTGGTGCAGCGGGCGAAGGGCAAGCCCAAGAGGCCCAAGAAGGGAGCGTGAGGCCATGGCGAAACGGGCGAAGCAGCCAGCCGGCACCGCGCCGCCGCCGTCGGGGATGGTGAATCTGACACCGGCCCTCGAAGCGGTGCTCGGGATCGGCACGATCAACAGCCGCGAGGATCTCGACCGACTGATCGCCGCCCTGCGCGCGATGCCGGACGGTGACCTGTTCGACGCGGCGCATTTGGCCGAGATCAGCGCACGGCTGCAGGCGGAGATCAAAAAAGACTCTCGAAAGGAGGACTGACGACGTGGCCTATATCAAACGCACACGCTACGGCTATCGTGCCGACTGGCGCGACAAGCAGGGGAACCGCTACCGCAAGACGGTCGCACTGAAGAAGGACGCGGAGGACTTTGTGGCGCGGGTCACCGTGGACATCAAGGACAGAAAATACCTCACGGCGAAAACTGCACCACTGTTTCGTGCGGTGGCCGAGCGGTGGTTCGAGGGCAAGCGCAGGCGGCCGGCGACCTTGGCGCAGTACCGGATGCACCTCGATACGTACCTGCTGCCGGCCTTCGGCGAGATCCCCATGAGCGACATCAGCGTGACCGTGATCGAGGCGCAATGCGCGCGGTGGGCGAAACAGCAGAACGCGCGCCGCAAGAGTGGCCATCTGTCACCGCAAAAGCTGAATAAGCTCCTCACGACGCTCACGGGCATCTTCGAGTTTGCACGCGAGCGCGGCGAATGCGTGGGGAATGCGGCGGAGGACGCCGCACGCCTGGAGACGGGCAGTGTGGAGATCGGGGCGGAGGTGGGCCGGCGTGACCCGGACGAGGTCTCGCCGGACGAAGTCTTGAATCCCGACGAGATGCGCCAACTCATTGACCACGCGGCAGCCGGGTACTATCGCACCTTGGTTATGACGGCGCTGTTCACCGGCGTACGCCATGACGAGCTGCTGGCGTTCCAGTGGCCGGCCTTCGATCTGGAACGGGAGTCTGGTCCTTGTTCGGCGGTCGCTCTCATGGGCGCGGTTGCCGGGGTAGTCGGTCCGTCCGCGATTCTATCAACCGAAGACGAAGGCGGGCACCCGCACGCTGCCGCTGGTGCCGGAGCTGGTGCACGCACTGAAGGCCTGGAAACTGCAATGCCCGCCGAGTGCGCACGAACTGGTCTTTCCGACGCCGGAGGGCACGCCCCAACATCGCAGCACGGTCCTGCGCCGTGGTTTGTATCCCGCGTTACGGCGTGCCAAGCTGCGCCGGGTGGATATGCACAGCCTCAGACACTCGTTTGCGTCGGCGCTGATTGCTCAGGGATGCACGGTCACCGAGGTGCAGCATTACCTTGGACACACCAGTCCAACAACCACGCTGCGTACCTATTTCCACTGGTTCCAGGCAGTGAAGACCGGTTCCGTGGCGCGGTTCGCCAAGGGGGTGCTTGCCGAAAATTGGACACCTAAACGAGGATTTGCCCGGTGAGAAGGCGCTAACTAGCTGATTTCCTTGCACGCCCCCGTAGCTCAGGTGGATAGAGCACAGGATTCCTAATCCTGGGGTCCCGCGTTCGAATCGCGGCGGGGGCATTATTTTTCAAGGACTTATGGCGGTCGCTGTTCGCCAGGGTGTTTACAGGTCAGCGCCGTCCGTTTCCCCGCCCCCCGATGAGCGCAGCGGCGCGCACGAAGGTCTTGTCAAACACGGCCAGTGCCGCCACGCGGCGGGCGTCGCGGAACGCATCCACGTCGACCACGTTAACCTAGTCGATGCGCACGGTGCCGACGCGCGCTTGCGCCCCAATCTTGCAACATCGCTCCACTCCCCCACTCTAGCGCCGATGCACGTTGCATCCAGTCTCTTCGTCTCGCCCCGAGCACCAGGCGTCTTTCTTCGACTCAGTTGCGCTCATTTTGGCATTGCCTTGAACAGGCCGCCCGGATCGTCCGCCGCGGTTACTGTCCGACGCGGACTGCGGCCGTCCCCCGCAGCCCAACGCTGATCGCCGCGGCGGTGCCGGGCTGCCAGCGTCCGAGACAATCACCGAAGAGTACGCCCGAGAAGTTCTGGTTGTCGGCCTGCCCCGCCAGCGGCCGGTACGTGATGGCACCGTTGGGCTGACAGGACGTCGTAGCGATCTGCGGATAGGTGATTTCCTGATTGGAGACGACAGCCGCTTCCGGTATGAAAGCCCAGTCCGAATTACAGTTCTGAGCAACCGGGAACTGCGGAATCAACCCGACGACGTACTCCAGAATCAACACCGCATCATCGACGTCGATCCCGCCGTTGCCCGACACGTCACAGGCAACCTGTTGCTCTTGACCCAGGGTCCGCAAATTTACGGCCGCCTCCAGCACCGCCACCGCATCGTTGACATCAACCGGATTGTTGGTCGCACCGGTCTTCGACGGCTGCACTTGCCAGTTGTCTGCGCCAATGCCGGGGAACGCGAACTGGCCGGTCGTATCGGTCTGATCCGTCCCGACCGTCTGTCCTCCTCCGTCGGTCACGGAGCGCAACTGCACCGTAGCCCCGTCGACCCCGAGAGACGGGCTGCTGAAGTAGTGAATCAGGCCGGCGATACCAGTGGAAGAGGGCGTCGGAACGCGCACGATGATTTGCTTCGTCGGCCCCGGTGTGCCGGCAGCGTTCACCAAGCGGGCCGTCAGCAGCGTGTCGCCCGCGGGAAATCGCTGGTAGGGCGTCACAGCCGGTGGGTAGGTGCAAAATTGCAGCGTCGTGCCCGAAGCAATCGTGCGGCCTTCATAGGGAAAGCCGGTGGGATCGGGCGTACACCAGCCTGACGACGTATACGTCGTGAACGATGTCGCGAAGCTCTGCAGGGCATCGACAACGTCCGGCGAGTCAAAATGCGGTATCGGGACCGCCGGGATGCTGCCACGGTACGTCGAATCGAAGCTCCCGCCGCTGCACAGCGCCGTCGCCGACGTGCCCAATTGATTCGTGCTCTCGACTTGCAGGCCCGGCCCCGCACAACCAAACGGGTTCGGCGTGGGCACGGCCACGTTGGTTTCGATCACCAGTTTCATTCCGCTGCCCACCGGCCACGCGAACACCTGCGGACCTTGCCCGGTATATGGCGTCGGCGTCGGCACACCGCCGCAATTGCAGTTGTCATCGGCGCACCAGTAGCAGCCGTTCGCAGGAACTACGACGAACGCCAGGACAGGTGGCCCCGCCGGCGTCGGCGTCGGCACTTGTGCAGCGGCGAGCGAAACGAAGGTGATCGAGACGACGAGGACCGCGAGCCCACCAAGGGCCGTTCTGATCGACAGCATATCTCCTCCACGTTGTTGCATCGATGCATCTGTCGCTGTATGCACCCTACCGCGCGTAACCCCGCAGCTTTTGGGCAAACTCACATTTACGCCCTTTTACGAACAACCGGAACTCCTTTTGGAACTTTACCGACAAACTGGGAAGGTTCGCTCAGATTTTGCCGATGGTGCGAACAACGACAAGAAGGCGTTACCGTCGGAGTACCAGTAGGTATTGCCGGTGCGATCCAGGTCGGCGTACCTACAAAGCGAGCAACACCCCCTGAGCCACGGGGTCGTGCGCTTCCACCCTACTGCTTGAGCAGCAGCAGAGAGGGCACGCACGGAATGCGCCCCTGTCTTGCTTCGACCGACTTTCCCCGCACGCGGTGTCTGGCCCCCACGGAGTCGGTTACCCTGGTGGCGTCTCAGCTGGTGTTTCGCTCGCTGTCGGCGTGGCGGTCGGCGTCCCTGTGGCGGTCGCCGTAGCGGTCGCCGTCGCTGTTGGTGTCCGGGTCGCGGTCGCGGTGTTCGACGGAACCGACGTCGCGGTCGCGGTCGCCGTCCTCGTTGGTGTAGGCGTCACGGTCGGGGTACGTGTCCTCGTAAGGGTAGCCGTTATCGTCGGTGTCGGCAGCGCCGGATTCGGACAACACACGAACCCTGCACTCCATCCGGGAAGGGTTAGTCCGAATAATGTGCCGGTGTGCCCGTTCCCGCTCGCGTCCGCCGCCGTCGTTCCACTCCCGTCATCCAGTTTCCAGTGCGCCAGCAGGCCCCCGGCCGTGTCCCCGCACTGCCCCGTCCCACCGCTGTAAATGGTCGCGACCTGGCTGGGGGTCAGTCCAATCGCGTACACCCGCACGTCATCCAGCGTCCCACTCAGCCACGCGGGATCGCCCGGCGCCCACCCCAGCGTAATATCAGTCGTGCTGTTGAATATCGTCGCGCCCGCAGGCCAGCTCACGGCGCCACCGTCCGCAACCCCATCGACGTAGATTTGCAGCGTACTGCCGTCCAAGGTGCCCGCGACATGGTGCCATTGCCCTGCCGTCAGTGGGAGGCTGCTCGACGCCGTGTGGGCAGCGAAGGCATTGTCCGTCACTGTGAACGCATAGCCACTTGCTGAGACCGACAGCTCCCAGGCGTTGTTGAAGATGCCGCCGTTTTGCCCCGCAAGGTAGTAGTGCCCGGTCGTCGGCACATAGACCCATGCCGCCACGGACATCGTGTTGCCGGTGATCCACCACAATCCGGCATCGACGTACTGACGCTGAGAGGCCGTGAAGGTCAGGGCCGCTTGCGTTCCGTTGGCGCAGGCCGGCACGGGAAGCGGCGTGCGCGTGGGAGTGCGTGTCGGCGTTCCGGTCTGCGTAGGCGTAGCGGTCAAGGTCGCCGTCGCCGTCGGTGTTTGCGTCGCCGTCGACGTTGGCGTGGCCGTCGCCGTGTAGGTCGCTGTCGGCACCTCAGTGGGCGTCGCCGTCGCTGTTGACGTCGCGGTGGGTGTTGCCGTGGGCGTCTCCGTCGGGACCATCGTGGCGGTCGCTGTGGGCGTCTCGGTGGCCGTGGCCGTCTCTGTCGACGTCGCGGTGGGTGTCGCGGTCTCTGATGGCGTTGCAGTCGGCGTCGGCGTGTCGGTGGGTGTTGCGGTCTCGGTGGGCGTCGCGGTCGGCAATGCCGTTGGTGTCTCCGTCGGCGTCACCGTGGCGGTCGGCGTCGGTGTTCCAGTGGGAGTCACTGTCCGTGTTGACGTCACGGTGGGTGTTCCGGTCTCTGTTGCGGTAGCGGTCGGCGCTGGCGTGTCGGTGGGTGTTGCGGTCTCGGTGGGCGTCGCGGTCGGCAACGCCGTTGCTGTCTCCGTCGGCGTCATCGTGGCGGTCGGCGTCGGCGTTTCGGTGGGTGTTCTGGTCTCGGTGGGCGTTAAGGTCTCTGTCGGCGTTGGTGTGGTGGTCGCTGTCGGTATCGGCGTGCTTGTCGTTGTCGGTGACGGCGACGGGGTCTCAGTCGGCAGCCGGGTCATCGTGAAGGTCGGTGTGACGCTAGGAACCTGGGTTGCCGTGCCCGTCGGTGTCGCCGTCGGCGTTGGGACAACGGGACAGCCGTTGAGCGCGACATTCACAACCGTGAGGATTTCGTCGACGGTGACATGCTGGTCACCACTGATGTCGCCTGGACACGTTTGCGCCAGCACACTCTCCGCTCCAGGGCAACCGTTGAGCCCGAAACTCACGATCATGAGAATTTCGTCGATGGTGACCTGTTGGTCGCCATTGATATCGCCCGGACACGCTTGCGCCAATGTGCTCTGGGCGCCGAGGACTACCGATGCGGCCAGCGCGAATATTGCCAAGGACCTCTTCGGCATCGACGTACCCTCCCTTGCCCTGCCAACACGAGAACACTCCGCGAACCACAAATCTTATACGCGAGAGGATCCAACTTGTCACCCTGGGCGCACTGCGCGTTGCTGCGCCACCGTCCACACGGCTTTGCGTGTCGGAAGCGTCACGCTCGGTGAGCACGCCAGCCGACATACTCGGCGTGGCGGCAGCGGTGGGTTTGCGGTATCGTACTGCTGGATGGAGCTGCGCGGAAAGGTCGTGGTGGTGACCGGGGGCGCCAAGCGCGTCGGTCGCGCAATCGTGCTCGAGTTGGCACGTGCCGGTGCGAACGTCGTCGTCCACTGTAACGCCTCACACGCCGAGGCGGGGGCCACCTGCGCGGCGGCGCGGGCGCTCGGTGTGCAGGCCGCGGTGGTTATGGGCGACCTGGGCGTCAGCACGGAACTGGAACGGATTGCCGCTGAGGCGGGCGCCGCGTTTGGCCGCGTCGACGCGCTCGTGAACAATGCGTCGGTGTTCGCGCCCACGCCGATGGCCACGCTGACCGACGAGCAATGGGACCGCACCCTGGCCGTCAATCTCAAGGCCCCGTTCCTGTTGGCCGTGCGCTTCGGTCGCCTCATGCAGGCAGGGGAGGGGGGCGCGATCGTGAATATCGCCGACTGGGCCGCCATGCGACCCTACCGCGGCTATCTGCCGTACATGGTTTCAAAGGCCGGGCTCATTGCGCTGACCACCGGCCTCGCCAAAGCATTGGCACCGAAGGTGCGGGTGAACTGCGTCGCCCCGGGCCCCGTTCTGCCGCCCGAGGATTACACGGACACCGAACGGAGCGACCTCATGCGGGTGACACCATTGCAGCGCCTCGGTACACCCGACGACGTCGCCCGCATGGTGCGGTTTCTGATCACGCAGGCCGAGTTCTCCACCGGCGGTGTGTACCTCGTCGACGGCGGCCGCTTGCATGCCGCCCGAGCAAGCGCACACGAAGGCTGAGTGCGAGGGCGCGCATGAGACGAGCGCGTGGAGTGGCTCATCCGGCGCGACGCGTGGCAGATAGCGCCGTCCTCGTCAGCGGCGGCCTCGACAGTGCGGTACTGCTGGCCGAACTTGTGCGCGGTGGACAGACGGTCCAGCCGCTTTACATCCGCAGCGGGCTGCGCTGGGAGGGCATCGAACGGTATTGGTTGCACCGCTTCGTCGGTGAGATCTCCACGCCGCGGGTGCTGCCGCTCGTCGAACTCTCACTCCCGGCAACCGACGTGTACGGTGCCCACTGGAGCATCTCGGACGACGACGCGCCGGGCTACGACGCGCCGCTCGATTGCAATTATCTTCCCGGGCGCAATCTGCTCTTGCTGACTAAAGCGGCGGTCTTCTGCGCCCAACAGGGGATCAGCACGGTGGCACTGGCAGTCTTGAGAGACAATCCGTTCGGAGACGGGACGCCGACGTTCTTTCGCCGCCTCGCGGTGGCTGCCCAGATTGCGCTCGCTGTGCCATTCACGATCTCCTCACCCTTCCGCCGGCTTTCCAAAGCCCAGGTCATCCGGCGCGGAACGGGTCTGCCGCTGCACCTGACGTTCTCCTGCGTGCAACCATCCGGCCGCCTACATTGCGGCGGCTGCACCAAATGCGCCGAGCGACAACAGGGCTTCGCACTGGCGGGAACACGCGATCCAACCCGTTATCGCGCTGAGCCGCCGTCTGCGTCTGCCCCACGTCGATCGTCGATGGTTCATCGTTGAAGGTTGATTTCCCGCCGCTCCGCCGACACCGACCGGGCGGTCGAATGCGCTGAGGCTGCCGGCCCAATGCCTGCGGGACGTCCGCGCCCCACTCCGAACTCTCGACCCTCCACGAACGACTCTTGACTAGCGACTGCGTGCCGCCTTGTGTCGGGTGCCGTATTTCTTCATATCTCGAATCGTGACAGCAGCGCTCGAAGGCTTGCAGGAGCTGCGGCGGAGTATCGACCGCCTCGCCGCCGAGGTGCGGACGCTGCGAGCGCGCCTCACTGCCACGGATCGCGATACGGTGCGTCACGCCCTGCGCCGCCGTGGGTTGGCGCTGAAAAGCGAATTGCACGCCGGATGTGTGTGTCCCCGTGCGGCGCCGGCGCGCGGCGAATTTTATCTGCTTCTGCGCCGCTACTCCTTCCGGTTGTTTCTGCGCGATCTGATCAAGCACCGCGACGGCTGCGTGCTCGACGACCTGGTCCGCTACTGCACCGCGCCCGTCGCGCGCCGTTATCTGCAGTGGCTGCTCGACCACCACCTGGTGCGGCGCGCCCGGCGAGGCGTGCGCCTGGTGCCGGACGTCGTGTCGTTCGGCCCCACGCTCGAGTGGTTCGTGGCGGAGGCGCTGCAGCGCGAATTCGGTATCCCGAGCGCCTGGGGACTGCGCCTGGACGGCGGCCGTGGTGGTGGAGACTACGATGTCGTCGGCTTCCAGGAGGCCGCCTGCATCTACATCGAGACCAAGTCGTCGCCACCCCGCAACATTGAACGCCGCCAGGTAGGCGCCTTCTTCGATCGCCTCGAGACGCTGCAGCCGCAGGTGGCGATCTTCGTCAACGACACGCAACTGCGCATGGAAGACAAGATCGTCGGGCTGTTTACCGACGAGTTACGGCGCCGTGCGTACCGCGCGGCGTTTGCGCCGACGCGGCTGACGGGCGAACTCTTCGCGGTGGGCGATCGCTTGTTCATCGTCAACAGCGATCCCGACCTCGTCGCCAACATCGGTCTCTGCCTCGCCCGGCACTTTCATCCGCCGGCATTTCGCGGCAACGGGCGGCACTGATGGCGTTGCTGCGGCGGCTCGGCTGGAGCCTCGTGATCTTGGTCGGGGTCACGTTTCTGACCTTCGTCATCGCCTTCGTCGTGCCCAGTGATCCCGCGCGGACCGTCGCGGGACCCAAGGCGGATCCGGAGACGCTGGCAACCATCCGCCGCGAGCTGGGCCTCGATCAGCCGGTGCCGGTGCAATACGTGCGCTATCTCAGCCGCCTCGCGCGAGGCGACCTTGGCCGCTCCTACCTGACGCGGCAGCCAGTGTCGCAGGCAATTCTCGAACGGCTACCCGCCACCGCCTACCTGGCCCTGACCAGCCTGGCGGCGGCCGCACTGATCGGCATCGTGCTCGGCTGCCTGACCGCCCTTCGACAGGGCACCGCGGCGGACATGGCCGTCCTCGTCGGTTCGCTGGTTCTGCTCTCGTTACCGGTATTCTGGCTCGGCATGATGCTGCTCTATTTCGTCGCCTACCGCGCGCGCCTGTTGCCGCTTGGCGGCTTCGGTGCCGTCAACGTCATTCTCCCGGCATGCACGCTGGCGTTGGGAAACGCCGCCTACTACACGCGGCTACTACACACCAACATGCGCACGGTCCTGCATGACGACTACATCCGCACGGCCCGGGCGAAGGGCCTGTCACCGTTCCGCGTCTACGGCAAACACGCGCTGCGGAACGCGCTGATCCCGCTGGTCACCGTGCTGGGACTTGATTTCGCCGGGTTGATGAGCGGTGTGGTACTGACGGAAACCGTTTTTAACTGGCCCGGCCTCGGGCGACTCGCGGTCGAGGCGGTGTTCAACCAGGATATTCCGTTGATCATGGGCACGGTGCTGTTCAGCGCGGTGCTCGTCGTGGCGGCGAACATCGTGGTCGATTGCGTCTACCTCGCCATCGACCCGCGCATGCGCTACCCGCGGCAATAAACCGCCGATACGGACGAGGAGCAATGACAGAAACGGGGCAGGGGAGTCAGCGGTACCTCGCCGGCTTCGGCGGCGCCATGATCGTCGTCCTGGTACTGCTGGCGGTGGGCGCACCCTGGTTGGCGCCGTACGACCCGCTCAGGGCGGTGAGCGAGAGTCTCGGCGAACCCCTCCCGCCAGGAGCACGGTATATGCTGGGAACCGACGAACTGGGCCGGGATGTACTGAGTCGGCTGCTCTACGGGGCGCGAATCTCGCTGTTGGTTGCCGTCGTCGCCACCAGTCTGACGTTGCTGATCGGCACCACCGTCGGTGTGAGCGCCGGGTATTTCGGCGGCTGGGTCGACACCGTGTTGATGCGCTGCACCGATGTCGTGCTTGCCTTCCCCGCGTTGCTGCTGGCGATCGCGCTGGCGGCGCTCTTCGAGCCCGGCTTGACCGCGATTCTGGTCGTCATCACGCTGGTGAGCTGGACGGGGGTGGCGCGTACCGTGCGCGGCGAAGTGCTCTCCCTGCGCGAGCGCGACTTCGTCAAGGCGGCACACGCCCTCGGTGCCGGTCCCGTCCGCCTCATGGTGCGGCACATCCTGCCGAACGTGTTGCCAACGATCATCGTCATGGGCGCCCTCAGCACCTCAGGCACGGTGCTGCTCGATGCCGGTCTGAGTTACCTGGGCCTGGGCGTGCCCGTACCCACACCAAGTTGGGGCCGGATGATCAGTGACAGTCAAACCTATTATCGACTGGCGCCGTGGTTGATCGTCTGCCCGGGTCTCGCCATTGTGTACGCGGTGGTCGCCTTCAATTTCCTCGGCTACGGCCTCCTCGCCATCGTCAGCCGACGCGCCAGTCGATGATGCCCTCCCGCTTCCAGAGGTCGGCACGCAAACGTTGCAGTTGTCCGAAACGGGGGCGTCGCGCCGCTGGCGCCCCTGTGCTCGTGCTGATCCTCGCGGCGCTGTGGCTGCCGGCATGCCGATCGTCATCGGGGGATGCGGCCGAGGCGCCGCCATACCTGCGGCTGGCGAGTCGGGATGACGTGCCCACGCTCGATCCGGCACGGGGCTACGACACCGCCTCGTGGCAGTTCGAGCAACTGCTGTTCACGCCGCTGGTGGATTACGACGCCGATGGGACACTCGTGCCGCGCGTGGCACGCGCGTGGGATCTTTCGACCGATCACCGCACCTACACCTTTCATCTGCGCGACGACGTGCGCTTCAGCAATGGGCGCACGGTCGTGGCCGCGGATGTCAAATACGCGATCGAGCGTGTGCTCGACCCGCACACGCGGTCCCAGGGCGCGGAGTTCTTCCGGGTAATTCGCGGCGCCGACGGCTGCACGGACGCCGGCTGTGCGGTCGCCGGCATCGAAGTGCTCGACGCACACACGCTGCGCATCAGCCTCCGCGAGGTCGACCCGCTGTTCTTGCACAAGCTGGCATTGCCGTTTGCCGCGCCGGTGCCGGCGGAAGAGGTGGCGCGGTGGGGTGAGGACTTCGGCCGACACCCGGTGGGAAGCGGCCCCTTCATGTTGCATGAGTGGATAGCCGGCCAACGCCTGTCACTGGTGCGCAATCGAGCCTACTACCTCCCCGGACTGCCACGCTTGGAGCGCGTGCAGGGGTTCGTCGGTGTCAACGACGACCTCGCGTGGCTGAAATTCGAGTCCGGGCAACTCGACGTCTCGAACATACCTCCCGCGGAGTTTCCGCGGGTGGTACGCGAGGCACGCTACCAGCCGCTGCTGCATCGCGTAACGACCATGACAACCAATTACCTCGGCATGAACTGTCGCATGGCACCGTTCACCGACCGGCGCGTCCGCCAGGCGCTCAATTACGCCATCAACAAGGAAAAGCTCCTACGGCTCATCAACAACCGGGGGGTGGTCGCCAAGAGCTTTCTGCCCCCGAAGATGCCGGGATACGATCCGCAGCGCCTCGGCTACCCCTTCAATCCGGCACGCGCGCGCGACCTGCTTGCCGCCGCCGGCTACGCCTCCGGCTTCCGCACGACGCTCTGGGTCCGTTCGGACGAGACCGCGTTGCGCCTGGCCCAATCGGTGCAACAAGATCTGGCGGACGTCCAGGTGCGGATTCAGATCAAGGCGCTGGCCTGGGGGCCGTTTCTCGAGGCGGTACGCGCCTCCGACCTCGTTCCGTTCTTCTACCTCGGGTGGGAGGCCGACTTCCCCGACCCGAGCAACTTCCTCGACGTGCTGCTGCACTCGAAGAACATCGGCTCCAACAACAACACCAACTACAGCAACCCGGCGGTCGACGCGTTGCTGGACCAGGCGGCGCACACGCTCGAGCCGGAGACCCGGCTGGCCCTGCTGCAGCAGGCCGAACAGCTCGCGATTGCCGACCCACCATGGGTCTTTCTCTACCACCCGGTCACCTACGAGATCGTGCAGCCGCGCGTCCGCGGCTTCCGTCTCCATCCCCTGCGCCCGCCGCGGCTCGAACAGGTCTGGTTCGCCGATCGCTGAACCGTTGCGGTCATCCCGTCACGCGGGCGAAGCTTGCGGTCTTCCGGTCGCTCCCGCTCCGACCCGCACGTAGCCCAGGAATTCGCCCCAGGCGCGGGCGATCACTCCCAGAAGGACGAGGGGCGCCGAGAAAAGAAAGTGTCGAATAGGAACCGACGATCGTGCGACGCGCCAGGCGATGACCGGGAACAACAGCAGCGGCAAGACGGCGGTCGTCAGTGCCGCCACGACGCGCTGGCGAGCGGAGAACCCGTTTTGCCGCGCGATCACGCGGGCATAGCAGCGGCGATGCTCGACGACGTGCCGGAGAAACTCGCCGACGCGATAGCGCACCGTGTGAAATACGCGGATGGTGGGGACGGATAGAACCCGATGGCCGTCGTTTGCCATGCGCCAATGGAATACCGAGTCCGAGCAGTACGTGCCGGTCAGGAACGGCCCGTAGCGATCGAAGGCGCCCCGCTTGACCGATAAGGCACACCCCGCCATCTGCGGGACCGACACCTCGCTTTCGCGGGGAAGCCACAGATTGAACTCGCAGAAATAGTACGCCCATGCCACCAGGCTTTCCGGGGTGCCGTTTTCGATCACGCCGCCCACCGCCAGGTGCGGTGTTCGATGGGCACGCACAATCTGTTCGACCCAGTCGCTCGCGACGAAGCAGTCCGCATCCAAGAACGCAATCAGGTCGGCGCGTGCCAACGCCACGCCTTCATTGCGCGCGTCCCCGCAGTAGCGCCGCTCCGCGAAGTGGCGCACCTGCACGAAAGAAAATCGCCGCGCGGCAGCGTCGGTGCCGTCGGTCGAACTGTCGATCAAGATGACTTCGAAGGTGTGACTCGTCTGCTGGCGAGCCAATGAGGTCAGGCACCTCTCGATGGCATGCCGCTCATTGAAGGCCGTGATAACGACTGAGACGTCCGGCGGGACGTGGGCATCACGCATGACGAACCGGTTGCAGCGGCTCGGGAAAGAAAATGGCCTCGGCTATGGTCTCGTTCCTGCACGCACCGCCCTCGAACGCATAGGTGCATTGGCCGCACAACGGGATCTGGCTCCAGTCCTTACGGAACTGGCGCCGCAATCGGCGGTAGGGCGCGCCCGACCAGATCGCTCGAAACGTTTGCTGCCGGAGATCGCCGAGTGGGTATTGTTCGTGTGGGTCAAAGGTGCAGGAGCAAACGACACCGTTCCAGTGGATCGCGGGATGGTCCCAGGGCTGTTTGCAGGGGTTGCGCTTGCGGCGGACGCGCGACGCGATCGAATCGCCGTGAAACCGCCAGTAGCGGCGGTCCTGGGGCAAGTAGTCCTCGCGCTTCACGGCCTCTTCCTTCGCACCATAGGGGTCCTGGTAGCAGGGGTTGAAGGTCTTCAGAGTCACGGCGTTCACGCCCAAGGACCGCGCAAGCTCCTTGAGCGTTGGAATCTCGTGTTCATTGTGGCGCATCACGATGAAGCGGAAATTCACCAGCGGCTTCGTGACCCCAAGCGCGCGTTTGCGTGCGACAAGGGTCCGGATGCCCGCAAGCGCCTGGTCCAGTTGCCCGCCTTGACGGTAACGCGCGTAGGTTTCCTGCGTGAGTCCATCCACCGCGACAATCAGCGTGTCGAGACCGGCGCGAATCACTTTGTCGGCGTGATCCTGGCGGGCGAACAGATGACCGTTGGAACTGGAGATGGTCTTGATGCCCTTGCCGCCGGCGTAGGCAATCATCTCGTAAATTGCCGGATTGGTGAAGGGCTCACCCCAGTCCCAGAGCAGGAGCGTAAACAGATACTCTCCGATCTCGTCGATGACCCGCTTGAACGTGCGGAAATCCATGTGGCCCTGCGGCCGCTCCAGACCGGCCGTTACCGGGCAAAGCGTGCAGGACAGGTTGCAGTGAGCGGAGGGCTCCACCATCAAGTGGGTGGGCCATCCCCAGGGACGCAACGGCTTGTAGAGGACGGAAGCCTCCACCAAACCGGCGTTGAGGATCTTCCTGAGCGGTAACCGCTCAAAGTCATACGGGATGAGGTCCCCGTAAATGCGCAGACGTCGGGTCGCCAGCGCTCTGACGCCTTGCCATACGAGGTTGCGATGGTGCGCCCGCATGCGCCGCCCTAGCGCTGCGGTCCGGCCGGCGGTTGTATCTGCTGGCCTTGCATTTTGAAGATGAGGTCCGTTACCCGCATGGCAATCCGCAATTTGGCGGCCAATTCTTCCGTCCGCCGGTGCTCGGCGTCGAGTTGGCTGCGGAGTGTGTCGTTTTCCGCCCGGACGGCGGAGATCTCGCTTTCGCTCGGCGCATTCGCGGTGGGCGCGGAGCGCGCCACCGCCAGTTGCCGTTCCAGCTCCGCCGTGCGTTGTTCGCTCTCCGCCAGGCTGCGATTGAAGCTTTGCGTAATGTTCTGCTTTTCCTCCTCGAGTTCGCGCAGGCGCGCCCGCAACTGCGGGCTGCCGGCATCCACGCCCTGAGCCGCAGCGCGATCCGCGGACGCGCGCTCCTGCAGCGCGCGGAATTCCTCGGCCATCCGTTCCCGGGCCGCGCGCTCCTTGTCGAGCTCGGCGCGGAGGTCGGAGACCTCCTGCCTGGCAGCGGCAAGCGCTGCTTGCGTAACGGGCTCGGCCCCATAGGGCGGGGTTGAGGTTTCCTCTTTCAAGCGCGCCAATTGCGTCTCCGCACGCTTCCGCTGCGCCTGCTCGTCCGCTAGCGCCGCGCGCAGGCCGGCAAGCGCCCCCGCCCTTTCCGCCTGCGCGTGCCGCTGGCGTCGCGTCTCGGCGGCCCCAGCTGTGCTAGACGGGGCCGGCTGTGTCGCATCGGTCGGCCCGGAGGGTGGCAGCGCAGCGGGTATCGGCCGTGGCGCCGCCGGTGCAACCGCGGCGGCGGCCATGACGCGATCGAGATCAGCCTGTAACTGCGCTTCGTGTTCGCGGCGGCGTGTCACCTCGGCCTCGAGCCGCTGGATCTCCTGGGTGCGTTGGTCGAGTTGGGCTTGCAGCTGGGCGCTGCGCCGCTGCTCACGGAAGAGGGCGCCGCGGAACATACGCACACGGCCCGCCATGGTGACAGCTGAGCGACTGCCGGGTTCCTCAACCTCGCCCGCCGCCTCCGGCAGCGGAGCGCTGCCAGCGGGCGGTCCGCACGAGGTCAACAGCAACAGCAGCACGGGGTAGGGGAGCAGTGCACCATGTCTGAACCACATCGTGCGGCGCCCCTTCATTGCGGGCACGGTATCGACTTGGTCGGATTTTGTCCAGCGTTTGCCCGCGATGCGAGGGGGATCGGGCCCGCAGGGGACGGTCGCGCTGCGCGCGGCGGTAGCGGCTGCGCTCATCCCACCGGCAGCGCGATCTCCGCGTACTCAGTCTCACACGGCGGACCCGCCGCGTGCCACAGGCGAAACCGCCGTGCGCGCGCCGAGTACACCAGCACGCTTGACGAGCGCGTGCCGAACTCCGGCGTGTGCACGCAGAGATTGTTCGGCGGGCCGTCGTCGCGCGGATCGAGCGGCGTTGAATGATCCGAAAGAATGACGCGCAAGCGGCGCAAAAACTCATCGGCCGTCCGCTCCGCCAGCAGGTCACGCAGGTCTGCGAACAGGCCGTAAGACTTGGCAATCCGCGGGCATTCCGGATCGTTCACCTCAAGATTGGTGAGCAGGTGCAGCCCGGGCTCCAATGTGGTCGCACGCATGGTGCCGCTGCTGTTACCGATGACGCACGCGGCGTCCGGGGAGGCCACCAGCAGATTGAACAGATTGTAGCGTGTGCCCGGATCACGCAACACGCGGGCGCGCGCCGCCGCAACCGAGGATTCGTGCAGCGTCTCCAGGCAGAGCAGGCCGCGGGAGCGCCGCTCGGGGTCGGGCGGGATGGCACTGCGGCGGTTGAGAATTCCTGCCACCAGATTGTACGCATTCACACCGAGCCATGTGCCCCCCGCCCGCAAATCCTGTCCCGCCACCACCCACGGTGCGGCCGCCAGCGGTACTGGCGCCGCCGTCGGGCGGTCGAAGAACTCGTCGCGGTTCGCCGCCACCAGCACGGGGAAATCCGTGCTCGCACGAAAGTAAATCGCCAGCGTGCACACGCCGCGATTATTCGCGCAACGCCCGGGTGGGCGCAAGCCGCAGCGTGATCGCACGTGGCAGCGCGGGTTTTGTTAATTGTCTTGCCGGCAGGGCTGTGTTAGCGTTTTTTTCGATATGTCCTCTGGAGACGGGCAGTTTCGTTCCATCGACGATGTCATCGAGCGCTTCGGGCGGCAGAAGTACATCTGCAGCCGCCGCATCGCCACGGTGGTGTATCTCGCCAGCCACTTGCAGAAACCGATCCTCGTCGAAGGACCCGCCGGCGTCGGCAAGACCGAGTTGGCCAAAGTACTGGCGCAGGCGCTGGGGTACGAACTCATTCGCCTGCAATGCTACGAGGGCCTGGATGAAGCCAAGGCCCTGTACGAATGGGAGTACGCCAAGCAGCTGCTCTATACCCAGATCCTGAAGGACAAGATCAGCGAAGTGTTGGGCGGGGCCGAGACGTTGCAGGAGGCGGTCGATCGGATTGCTCGGCAGGACGATGTCTTCTTCTCCGACCGCTTCATTCTGCCGCGCCCACTGCTGCGCGCCATCTCCGCCCCACTGCCGACCGTGTTGCTGATCGACGAGATCGACAAGTCGGACAGTGAATTCGAAGCCTTCCTCCTCGAGGTGTTGAGCGATTTTCAGGTAAGCGTGCCCGAACTGGGCACATTGCGCGCCACACACATTCCGCTGGTGGTGCTCACCAGCAACAACGCGCGCGAGATGTCAGACGCGCTCAAGCGGCGTTGCCTGCATCTCTACATCGATTTTCCCTCGGCCGCCCAGGAACTGGAAATCGTCCGGCTCAAAGTGCCCAACATCGCCGCGGCGCTGGCCCAGCAGGTCGTCGACGTCGTGCAGCGCATCCGGCAGGTGGACCTGAAGAAACTCCCGAGCATTAGCGAGACCCTCGACTGGGCCAAGGCCCTGACCTTGCTGAACGCCAACCGCCTCGATCAGCAGACGGTGGAGGACACCCTCAACACCATTCTCAAGTACGAGGGTGACATCCGCAAGGCGCAGGAGGAACTGAAGGACTACCTGCAGAAGCAAAAGGCCAAGGTAGCCCCCGCAGGGGTGGTGGAAAGCGAAAAGGACTTACTGCATTAGTCGACTGTCGATGGGCAAATAGCCGGCGCTGTCGACTATCAACTATCGACGACCGACGTTCGCGTCATGGACGACAAGATAATCGCGTTCGCTACCCTCCTGCGGCATAACGGGTTGCGCGTGTCGGTGGCGGAAGACATGGACGGCTTCCGGGCCCTGCAACTGGTCGGCCTCGGGGACCGCGCCGCGTGCAAAGACGCGCTGCGTGCAACGACCATCAAGCGCGCCGTCGACGCGCCCGTATTCGACGAACTCTTCGACCTCTACTTCAGCGGCTTGGCGCCAATGCTGCGCGACAGCGCCAATGGCCTGATGTCCGCTCTGCAGATCGGTGACGCCGAATTCCAGGACCTTTTGGAGGCCCTCGCCGGCCTCGTCGCTGAATTGGACATTCAGCTCTCCGATCTGGCCAAGGCCCTCTTGCGGAACGACACGGGCCGGCTCGAGCGCATGTTGCGCGAGGCGGCGACGGCGGCCAAGCTGCAGACCATCCAGCGACCGTTTCAAGAGGGACGGTACAGCCACAGCCTGGCGCAAGCCATCGGCCTCGGCGCGCTGACGGAGGAGCTCGGGGAACTCAAGGCGCAGCTCGCCGACGCCACGGTCGATCCCGCACTGCTGCAGCAGTTGCGCCGGTTGATCGATCGGCGCCTGCAGGACCTGACCGATCTGATCAAGCAAACGGTACGCCTCGAACTGGAAAAGCAGGACCACTCGCTGCGCGAGAACCAGCGCTTGCAGAGTCTCGCGGAGAAGAACTTCTACTACCTCTCCGAGGACGAGATCCGCCGCATGAAGGAGGCGGTGACGAAGCTGGCGCAGCGGCTGAAGAACGTGGTGGCCATCCGGCGCCGGCACGCCAAGCGTGGCAAGTTCGATCTGCAAGAGACCTTGCGGAAGAACCTGCAATACGGCGGCGTGCCCTTCAAGATCCGCTTCGACCGCCGCATACGTGACAAACCGCAGGTGATGGTGCTGTGCGATGTGTCCGACTCGGTGCGCAACGTGTCGCGCTTCATGCTGCAGTTTGTCTACTCGCTGCAAGACCTGTACTCGCGCGTGCGCAGCTTCATTTTCGTCAGCGAGATCGGCGAGATCACCCAGCTGTTCGAGGAGCAGGACATCTCCGATGCCATCGAACACGCGCTCACCGGCGGCGTCATCAACGTCTTCGCCCACTCGGATTTCGGGCGCGCGTTCCGCAGCTTTCACCGGGACTACCTCGCGGCGGTGAACAAGCGGACGACCGTCATCGTGCTCGGCGACGCGCGCAACAACTACAATCTCGCCCAGGAATGGACCTTGAAGGACATTCAGCAACGCGCTAAGCAGCTGATCTGGCTCAACCCCGAGAATCGTCTCACGTGGGGATTCGGTGACAGCGAGATGGACCGCTACATGCCGTTCTGCGATCTCGTCGAAGAGTGCCGCAACCTGAATCAGCTCTACCGCGTGATCGATCGGCTGGTCCGTTAGCCGTGGCGAGGGATTGACGCCGTGAAATCTTTCTGGGCAAAATGATCGACACCGGGAAGCGCAGACGCGGATGACGAACCTCGATGATTCCATTCTGATGAGCGTGGGGGGACTCACGCTCGACCCGGTGACCAAGACGCCGATTGTGATTCTCAAGGATCGTGAGAACAAGCTGAACCTGCCCATCTGGATCGGCCTGTTGGAGGCCACCGCAATGGCCACGGAACTCGAGGGGATCAAGATGGCGCGGCCCATGACGCATGATCTGCTGCGCAATGTGCTCGCCGAGCTTGGCGCCACCGTGGACTGCGTCGAAATCACGGATTTGAAAGACAACACGTACTTCGCGTTGATCCACATCCGCGTCAACGGGGACCAGCGCACCATCGACTCACGTCCGAGTGACGCGATTTCGCTGGCGCTGCGGACCAAGAGCCCGATCTACGTGAACCGCCGCGTCATCGAGACCTCCACCGTCCTGCAGCAGGCCGAGGACGCCAACGAAACCGATCTCTCCAACGTCTCCCGCGACAAGTGGGCGGAGATTCTGGAGAAGATGTCTCCGGCCGACTTCAAGTACAAGATGTAACTGGGCCCGCGGCCCACCGATCGCAACCACTCCTTTCTCAGTTGGTGAATGCATGGCAAGACGCCGATTTCGACGTAAAGATTTAAAGCGCCCTGACGAGTTTGTGACCCAGGGCTGGCATCTCCTGACCTGGGCAGGGGAGAACTCGCGCCAGCTTTCATGGGGCTTGGCGGGCGTCGTCAGCGTGGCGTTGCTGGCTACCGGCTTCGTCTCGCTACGGAGCGCTCGATTACGCCAGGCAAACGATGAGCTTGGACGGGCCCTGGGCGAGTTCCGCAGCGGAAAGTATGCCGACGCCGCCACCCAACTTGGGGACGTCGCGTCCCGCTGGCAGTCCACGGCCCCCGGGCGCATCGCGGCACTGTACGCGGCCAACGCGGAGCTGAAAGCGCACAACGTTGACGCCGCCATCAGCGGCTTTCAGGCGCTTGCCGGCTCGAGCAATTGGCCGTCCTATCTTCAACAAGAGGTTTTGATCGGGCTTGCCTCGGCCTCGCAGCAGAAGGGCGACACGGCCGCAGCCGCAAGCACGTTCCAACAGGCCGCAGGCCTCGACGGTCCGTACCGCGCCACCGCCATCTTCGGCGAGGCACGTTGCCGCGAACAGCTGGGCGAGAAGGACAAGGCACGGGAACTCTACCAACGCTTCCAGCTCGACTTTCCCGACGCACCGGAAGGGGAGCTGGTGACCGCACGCCTGCAGCAACTGGCCCCCGCGGCTTAGTTTACATAACGTATCTTATCAGACGTTGCGTACGACGCAGTGCTGGAGCCCGCACTCGCACTGAGCCAGCCCCCACTGGAAAAAGCGCCGGCATATTCGAGCCGGCGCCGCATTGCAGCTTGGAGCGCCGAGGACAGCCTGCGCCTGGCCGCCTTACGGATGCAGCCCGAAGCCCGCCAGGCCGGTCTCCTCAGGTAGGCCAAGCATGCAATTCATGTTCTGAATCGCCGAGCCGGCAGCGCCCTTGCCCAGATTGTCCAGGGCCGAGAAAATCACCACCCTGCCGCGCTGCTCGTCCACATCCGCCCCGATCTGCACGTAGTTCGATCCAGCCACCGAAGCCACGCTCGGATACGGCAGATATTGCCAACTCACCTTCGAGTCCTTCTCCATGTCGAGAACCCGCACGAAGTGTTCGCTGCGATAGGCCTCCCGATACAGGGACACCACATCGGCACGTGACACCTTACGGTTGAGGAATCCATGACAACTAGCGAGAATCCCGCGTGAAAACGGAGCGTAATACGGTGTGAAATTGATCGTGACGTTGCGCCGCGCGACAGCGCTCAGCTCTTGCTCCATTTCGGGGGTATGCCGGTGACCGACGGCGTTATACGGGAAGGTGGAGTTGCCGATCTCGCTCTGATGGGTCGGGACGGTTGGCTCCGCTCCGGCACCCGAGCTGCCGGATAAGGCGTCGACGACGATGCGCTCGAGGTCGATCCATCCTTCGCGCACCAAGGGGGCGAGGCCGAGAATGGTGGCGTAGGCGAAGCAGCCGGGATTGGCCACCAATCTGGCGGCGCGGATGGCCTCACGGTGCAACTCGGTGGCACCGTATGGCGCCTCGGCGACGAGGTCCCAGCTCACGTGTTTGGCCCGGTAGACCCGTTCGAACAGCGCCGCGTCTTTCAGCCGGAAGTCCGAACCCAGGTCGATCACTTTACTCCCCTGCCTCAGGTAATCGCCGGCGCGGTCCATAGATTCCCGGGAGGGCAGGCAGAGAAAGACCACATCACACCTCGTCGCTTCCGCCTCCCGGATGAAACGCAGCCCTGATCCCAGCAAGTTACGGTGGATGCTTTCAAGTTGTTTCTCGCCGCGCGACGTCACCCAGGCCAGCTCGGCCTGCGGATGCCCGACGAGCAAGCGCAACAGTTCTCCTCCGGAGTAGCCGGAACCACCAACGACGCCTACCGTCACCTTCGTGCCCGCCACGGATCGTCCTCCTCGTAGGCGCGACCTTAGCGGGAACGGGGCCGCGGCGAAAGTGTTCGTGCGGCGGACTGGGGTATCGATGGTTTCGGTCGTGGGTGCGCCTAGCAGGCTGCTGAAAAACCCGACCCCCTCCCCTCACACTGAGGTCCCGGCCCGCGCGGCACGGATCTGCTGGGCCACTGAACGGTGCGGTAAGCTGTGGTGGTCGTGACTGGTGCGCAGCGTGACAGACAGCTTCTTGGTGCGGTAATGCCCGTCCCTGAGGATTGTTCTGGGGCACAGGAGTTCAACGGCCGACGGTGCGGTCCTCGCTGTTGTCATCGTCCGGGTGCACGAGCCGCATCCGCCCCTTGAGATCGACGCCGTCCACGCGCAGCGACTGGACGTCGACATACCCGCAGCCGTGCGGGTGCTGTTCCGCCCACTCCACCCCCGCTTCGCCTGCGTCCCGCATGAAGGAGGAGCGGTTGTTGGCGAAGGCATTCAGATAGAGAGGGTGGCGACCAAGAGCGCGCAACCTGGACCATCGGCGATTCGCCCGGTGCGCCAACCCCCGCTCACCCGTCCAGCTTGGTACGCAAGAGTTCGTTGAGCTTTTGCGGATTGGCTTTCCCCTGTGTCGCTTTCATCACCTGGCCCACGAAGAAGCCGAAGAGCTTGTCCTTCCCCCCCCGGTACTGGGCGACCTTGTCGGCGTTGGCGGCGATTACGCTGTCGATGGCCGCCACGATGGCGCCTTCATCCGAGATCTGCGTCAGCCCCTGCTCCGCAACGATCTGCACCGCGGTTCTGCCGGTGTCGACCATCTCCTCGAACACCGCTTTGGCGATCTTGCCGCTGATCTCGCCGCTGTCGATCAGCTCGACCATCGCCGCCAGCCGCTCCGGTGCGACCGGCCAATCGTGAATGACGAGCGCGGCATCGAGCTTCCGCTCACGAATGACCCGCAGGAGATCGCCCATCACCCAATTGCTGAGCGCCTTGGCGTTGGCGTAGCGGCCGACCGCGGCCTCGTAGTAGTCGGCAGTGTCCTTGCGTTGCGTCAGGACCTCCGCGTCATACGTCGGCAGGCCATACTGCGTCACGAACCGCCGGCACCGGGCATCCGGCAATTCCGGCAGCGCGCGACGCCCTGCCTCGACCCACTCTGCACTCACCACGAGCGGCAGGAGATCCGGCTCCGGGAAATACCGGTAATCGTCAGCAAATTCCTTGGTACGCATTGGGCGGGTCACCTCGCGGTCCGGATCCCACAGACGGGTCTCTTGCACCAGGGCCCCGCCGGCACCCAGCACCTCGGTCTGACGCCGGATCTCGTAGTCGACCGCGCGTTCCACGGCGCGAAAGGAGTTCATGTTCTTGATCTCCACCTTCGTGCCGAGGGGCGTCGTGCCGAGCAGGCGAATCGACACGTTCGCATCGCAGCGAAAGCTGCCCTCCTCCATGTTGCCGTCGCAAATTTCGAGATACTGCAGGATGGTGCGCAGCTTACGGAGATAGGCGCTGGCCTCCGACGCCGAGCGGATGTCGGGCTCGCTGACGATCTCGAGCAACGGCACGCCGCAGCGATTGAAGTCCACCAAGCTGGCATCACCGTGGGCGTCATGAATGTTCTTGCCGGTGTCCTCCTCCATGTGGATCCGCGTCAGCCGCACCTGCTTAAACACGCCATCGGTCTCGATCTCGACCGCACCGTTGAGACACAGGGGCAGCTCGTACTGACTAATCTGGTAGCCCTTGGGGAGGTCGGGATAAAAGTAGTTCTTGCGCGCCCAGCGGCTGTACCCCGCAATGGTGCAGCCCGTGGCGAGACCGGCACGGATGGCAAACTCCACGACGCGGCGGTTGAGCACCGGCAGAGCGCCGGGCATCCCGAGACACACGGGACAGGTATTCTGATTCGGCGGCGCGCCGAACCTGGTCGAGCAGCCGCAGAACACCTTCGACTGCGTCAGCAATTCGGCGTGAACCTCCAACCCGATGACAGATTCGTAGTGCATAGGAACGTTCACAGTGCAGAGTCGCGAGGCGAGAGCTTCCCCGCAATCATTCCGTATTCTCAACTCCCGACCCTCGACTGTCGACGGTTCTCTCATGCCAAACGGTCGCCTGCTCGTAGGCGTGGGCCGCCTGGAAGACTTTCTCCTCCTCGAAGGGCCGACCGACGATCTGCAGGCCGATGGGCAGCCCCTGTTGGTCAAAGCCGCAGGGGAGCGAAACACCCGGCAGTCCCGCCAGATTGATCGAAATGGTGAAGATGTCGGAGAGGTACATTTGCAGGGGATCGCTGGTCTTTTCCCCCAGGCGGAACGCCGTCGTGGGCGACGTCGGCGTCACGATGAGATCGTGCGCGGCAAACACCTGCGCGAAGTCGCGCCGGATGAGCGTCCGCACCTTCTGGGCCTTCAGGTAATAGGCGTCGTAGTAGCCCGCGGACAGGACGTACGTCCCGAGCATGATGCGCCGTTTCACCTCGGTGCCGAAGCCAGCGGCCCGGGTGCGGCGATACATATCGAGCAACGACTCGCCCTCGCCCAGCCGCAAACCGTACTTCACGCCGTCGTAGCGCGCGAGGTTCGAGCTCGCTTCGGCTGTGGCGATCACGTAGTACGTGGCGATGGCGTACTCCGTGTGCGGCAGCGAAACCGGACTCACCTGCGCCCCGAGGTTCTGCAGGACGCCGATGGCGGCGCGCACCGCCGCCTCCACTTCCAGCTGTATACCCTGAACGAAATATTCCCGCGGGATACCCACCCGCAGCCCCCGGATGCCGGCTCCGAGGTGCGCGACATAATCCGGCACCGGCCGCCGGACCGACGTGGAGTCGTACGGATCGTGGCCGGCGATCGCACCAAGCAGGTGGGCACAGCCGGAGACACTCATCGCCATCGGCCCGACCTGGTCCAGCGACGAGGCGTAGGCAATGACGCCGTACCGGCTCACGCGCCCGTACGTGGGCTTGATCCCAACGACGCCGCAAAAGGCGGCGGGCTGGCGAATCGATCCGCCGGTATCAGTGCCCAGCGTACCCAAGCACTGGCGCGCGGCCACCGCCGACGCCGACCCGCCCGACGAGCCTCCCGGCACGCGTTCGAGGTCCCACGGGTTGCGTGTCGCCATGAACCCGGAATTCTCGGTGGACGAGCCCATCGCGAACTCGTCGCAATTGGTCTTCCCGACGCACACCGCACCCGCCTCGAATAAGCGCTGCGTCACGGTCGCATCATAGGGCGCGATAAACTCAGCCAGGATTCGGGACCCGGCCGTGCTGCGCACCCCCTTGGTGAGAATAACGTCCTTGATCGCCACCGGGACACCAAGAAGCGGACCGGTTTCCCCGCGGGCGCGACGCTCATCGGCACGCCGGGCCTGCGCCAAGGCCGCGTCCTCCGACACGGTGATGAACGACCGCACCGTGTCCTCGGTCGCCCGGATGCGCTCGAGAAAGGCCTGCGTCAGCTCGACCGCACTGACCTGCTTACTGGCTAACAGTGCCGAAGCTTCTTCGATGGAAAGGGTTGTGACGTCCACGGCGTGAGATCCAATCCGCTAGGTCAGCTGTCGCGCCTTGTCAGGCAGTGGCACCCTGCGCGAACCGCCGGGCCTATTCGATGATTTTCGGGACCTTGAAAAAGTCACCGTCCCTGGCGGGGGCATTTGCCCGCAGCGCTTCCGCCGCCGGCAGATTGGTGACCACATCCTCGCGATAGGCCTCCGTCATGTCGACGACGTGCGCGGTCGGTGCAACGTTGGCAGTGTCCAATGCGGCCAGAGTTTCAAAGTGTTGTAGAATGTGATCCAGCTGCTCAGTGACCGCGACTTCGTCCCGCTCGCCCAGTTCCAGGCGCGCCAACATCGCGATGCGTCGGACCACTTCTCGGCTCAAGGGCATGTGCTGCGATTAACACATGCCCCGATGGGCTTCAATCCATTGCGCTGGGACACCGACGCCGCCGGGGAGACCTCCCCGTGGCCATGCGCCAGCGAACTCGCATGATAGGGGTATGCATAATACATGTTGCATAGCAGAACATTGATATGTATGTACAATACACCCCAACAGGGCGGCGCACGAATTGAACGCTGCGAGCACCTCCCGGGGGGCACCGTCAATGCTGCGATGGCCCACGAACGGCAACTTCTCGGCATCGATGGCGAACGTTGTGCGGAGCGCTTTGTCCGCCGCCAGCGCTACGTCATTCTTCAGCGCAACTACCGCTGCCCGGCCGGCGAGGTCGATCTCGTTGCCCTCGATGGCCGCACGATTGTCTTCATCGAGGTCAAGACCCGGACGCAGGAGGACTTCGGCAGTCCGCTCGACGCCGTCGACCTGCGCAAGCAGCGTCAAATCCGGCGCGCCGCACAGTACTTCCTGAGTGTCCACCGCCTGCACGATCGTGACGCCCGCTTCGACGTTGTCGGTGTCTGGCGTGAGCAGCGTGGCATCCGCTGTCAGTTGGTGAAGAACGCCTTCGAGGTCGAGTAGACGCCTCGGCATCGAGACCTGTATGCCGGACATGGTCTGGCACCGGCCACTCGCAGCCACGCTGGGACCAGCGCAATGCGGCGCCGGACGATCGAGTCCCGCCTCTGCTTGAGGGCGTCCATCGCCCGTGCTAACGCCACAACCCATGCTGGACATTCGCCTTATTCGCGAGCGCACGGAATTCGTCAAGGCCGAGTTAGCCAAGGTTGGGGTGGCAGCTGGCGCTGTCGACACCGTGGTGGCGGCCGACGCGCAGCGGCGGGCGCTGATCACGGAAGTCGAGTCGCTGCGCGCCCGGCGCGCCGAGGTCTCGCGCACGATCCCCAAACAGGAGCCGGCCAGCCGCGCGCCGCTGGTCGCGGAGATGCGCGCCGTCGGCGACCGCATCGCCGCGCTGGAGCAGGATCTGGCCCAGGCGGCAGCCGAGTACGAGCGGCAGATGCTCGAATTGCCCAACCTCCCCGATCCCAGTGTGCCACTGGGCGCCGATGATCGCGACAACCAGGTCTTGCGCACGGAAGGCACGCCGCGGAAGTTCGATTTTACCCCGCGCCCCCACTGGGAGCTCGGCACCGACCTCGGCATTCTGGACTTCGATCGCGGCGTCAAGGTCTCCGGCTCGCGCTTCTATGTGCTCAAGGGTGCCGGGGCACGCCTGCAGCGGGCGCTGATCACCTGGATGCTCGACCTGCATATCAGCAAACACGGATACACCGAAATCTATCCGCCTTATCTCGTCAAGAAAGAGTGCCTCTACGGGGCCGGGCAGCTGCCGAAGTTTGCCGAGAACATCTACCACGACGCGGAAGACGATTTGTGGATGGTCGGAACGGCCGAAATCCCGCTGACCAACCTGCATCGCGACGAGGTGCTCGACGCCGCCGCCCTACCCCTCTCCTACGTCGCCTACACCGCCTGCTTTCGACGGGAAAAGATGTCGGCGGGCCGTGATGTGCGCGGCATCAAGCGCGGGCACCAGTTCGACAAGGTTGAGATGTACAAGTTCGTCGCACCCGAGGCCTCCGCCGCGGCACTGGAAGAGATCCTCGGCCATGCCGAGGACGTTGCCCGCGGGCTCGGCCTGCCGCATCGCGTCGTGTCGATCTGTACCGGGGACCTGGGGTTCGTGGCGGCGAAAAAGTACGATCTGGAGATCTGGGCGCCGGGCTGCAACGAATGGCTCGAGGTTAGCTCTTGCAGCAACTGCACCGACTTTCAGGCGCGGCGCGCCAATATCCGCTACCGCCCCGCGGCGCGCGCCAACGCTCCCCGGCCCAAGCCCGAGTTTGTCCACACACTGAACGGCTCCGGGCTGGCCCTCCCACGGGTGGTCATCGCTGTGCTGGAAAACTACCAGCAGGCCGACGGCAGCGTCGTCATCCCCGAGGTCTTGCGCCCCTACATGGGCGGCATCGAGCGGCTCACGCCGGGTTGAGAAGAAGCGGAAAGCAAAAAGCCAGAGGGGTAGTCTCTGGCTCTCAGCATGAAGCTTTCGGCTTGTCGCTTTCCGCTTCTACACAATCTTGTTCAGCGGGTATTCGATGATCCCGACGGCGCCCTGCCGGAGCAGGCGCGGGATCAGCTCGCGGACTTCCGGCTCGGAGATGACACTCTCGACGGCGTACCACTCGACACCCTGGAGCTGCCCGGTCTGAAAGAGCGGTGAGACCGTCGGCGCCGTCAAGCTCGGTATCATGGCAATAACCGCCTGCAGCTGCGCCTGCGGCACGTTCATCTTGATAGCGACCTTGTGTTCCGCTGCCAGCGCACCGCGCAGCAGGATGCTGACCTGTTCGATCTTCTCCCGTTTCCACGGGTCCTGCCACGCCTGGCGGTTGGCGATGAGTTGCGGGTTGGATTCAAACAGCTCGCACACGATCCGCAAGCGATTCGCACGGATGGTGCTGCCGGTCTCCGTGACCTCGACGATGGCGTCGACCAGGCCGCCGGCTGCCTTCGCCTCGGTGGCGCCCCAGGAGAACTCCACCTCGACTTTAATGTTGCGCGCAGCAAAGAAACGCTTGGTATAGTTCACCAGCTCCGTGGCGATGCGCTTGCCTTGCAAGTCTTCCGGTTTGCGCACCGGGGAATCCTCCGGCACCACCAGCACCCAGCGCGTCGGACGGAAGCTGGCCTTGGAGTACACCAGATCGCAGACTACGTGGATCTGCGAATCGTTTTCGAGGATCCAGTCGCGCCCGGTCAGGCCGGCATCCAGCGTTCCGTCCTCGACATAGCGCGCCATCTCCTGCGCCCGCACCAGCGAGCAGCGGATGGAGGGGTCATCGATCGTGGGGAAATAACTGCGCTCCGAGACGCTGATCTTCCAGCCCGCCTTGCGGAACAGTTCGACGGTCGTGTCTTGCAGGCTGCCTTTCGGCACGCCGAGTTGGAGGAGGCTCATGGCTGCGAACAGTTGAGAGTCGAGCGTCGAGAGTTCAGCGGGGTAGGTCTACTTCTTGCCATAGAGTTTCTCGGGATCGACAACGCGCTCGGCGACCACGTGCCACCCGGTCGGTTCCACCTTCCGAAAAAAGCAGCTCTTGTAGCCTTCGTGGCAGGCGGCCCCGCCGCGTTGGTGCACTTTGAGGAGGACGGCGTCGGCGTCGCAATCCACCCGGATCTCGCGGACGTCTTGCACGTTCCCAGAGCTCTCGCCCTTGAGCCACAACTGCTGCCGCGAGGTACTGTAATAACACGCCTGCCCCGTTGCCAGGGTCTTCTCCCAGGCCTCGCGATTCATATAGGCCACCATCAGCACCTCGGCGCTGTCCGCGTCCTGAGTGATCACCGTCACGAGCCCACCGCGCTTGTCGAAGTTTGGTTCTTGCATGCGGCGGGTTTCCTAACATAGTCGTCACCCCGGCCGCAATGTGCTTTCTCGACCGCTAGCACGTCTTGCCGCGGCCACCGCGTGGCGCAGCAGTCCACCGCCACCTGCTCCGCTGCGCCACAGCGCAGCAAAGCAGGAAGCGGCGGAACAACTTCCGAGTTCAAACGCGCGTGCCCAGCGCATACGATAAGCTGGCCGGGCGTGTCAAGCGAGGACTGCTAATCGTGTTGTGCCGTGAGCCGTGCGCCGGTAGGGGGTGCGCCGTAAGTACGGTCATGCACAGCGCAGCGGATTGCCGCTGCAAGAATTCCTCGCTAAGGTCCCCGACCATCCGGAGGAGCACTATGAGACTGGCCGAGATCGCCGAACGGATCGGTTGTGAACTACAAGGCGATGGCACCATCGACATCCATGCCGTCGCTCCGATCGAGGACGCGGAACCCGGAACCCTGACGTTCGTCGCCAATCCCCGCTACCGCGCCCACCTCGGGACGACGCGCGCCTCGGCCGTCATTGTCAGCATCGCGGAAAGTGCGCTGCCGCTGGCGTCATTGCGCGCCGCCGACCCGTATCTGGCCTTCGCCAAAGCGCTAGAACTCTTCTATGTCCCGCCGCCGTTGCAATCCGGCATCCATCCGACCGCCGTTATCGCGGCGAGCGCGCGCATCGGTCGCAATGCAAGTATCGGCCCGTACTGCGTCATCGGCGAGAACGTCGTCCTTGGGGACGACGCGCGCCTCGACGCACACGTCGTCCTGTATCCTGAGGCGCGGATCGGCGACGCCTTTCGCGCCTATGCCCATGTCGTTGTGCGTGAGCGCGTGTCGATCGGCAATCGCGTCATCCTGCAAAGCGGCTGCATCATCGGCGGCGACGGTTTCGGCTACGTCATCGACCACAATGGCCAGCTGCGAAAGATCCTACAGGCCGGCACCGTCATCCTCCATGACGACGTGGAAATCGGCGCGAACACCACGGTCGACCGCGCCGCTGTGGGCGCCACCGTCATTCGCCACGGCGCCAAGTTGGACAATCTGGTCATGATCGCCCACGGCTGTTCGATCGGCGAAGGGACCGCGCTCGCCGCACAGGTCGGCTTGTCAGGCAGCACGCAGGTCGGCCGCTTTGTGCGTATGGGAGGCCAGGCCGGCGTTGCGGGACACCTGAGCATCGGCGACGGTGCCCAATTGGCCGCCAAGGCGGGCGTCAACCACGATGTCGCGCCGGGCGAGGTGGTCGGAGGATACCCCGCGGTCGAGATCCACCTGTGGCGGCGTACCACCGCGGCGCTCAAGCACCTCGCCGAGTTGTTCCGGCGCGTGCGCCAACTCGAGAAGTCACTTTCCGCAACGGGCACGGCTACCCGCCCTTAATCTGGCCACGCGCAACCGCCGCCGCCGGAGGAGCGCCCGCGAAGCGGCCTTGGTGGCGCTGCGCTTCCTTGACGATGGCAACTGGCTTCGCTAGCGTTAATCCTCTCCTTTCCCAAGGAGGGCCGTCCGTGATCTGCTCGCCCGTGAGGAGGTGTGCGATTACAGCTTCGAGGCACCGGCCCGCGTGCGGCTGGAGTACTATCGTGCCGGCCAGGAACTATTTGTTAACGGTCATATCACCGGCCGCGTCAACGGCCGCTGCGCGCGCTGCGTCGAAGCGTATCCCTTTGAATTGGTGAAGGATTTCTCCCTCGTCCTGGTGCCGCGGTGCGACTTGCCGGCTGAGGTGGAATTGAACGAGGAGGACCTGGATCTCAGTTTCTACGAGGGCGATTCCGTCGATCTGTCGCCACTGGTTCGGGAACAGATCCTGCTGGCGCTGCCCACGCGCCCGCTGTGCCGCGACGCCTGCAAGGGCCTCTGCCCACAGTGCGGCGCGAATCTCAATTTGCAGATCTGCCAGTGCGCCGCGGCGGTCGGAGATCCGCGCCTCGCCATCCTCCGTACGTTGAAGGTCTCACACTAGCGCGGCAGGGCCTCGCACCACAGGTTTGCCCGGGCCGTTCCGCTCTGGGCATGGCGCCGGACGCAACTTGACTCGCGTGCAGGAGGTTCGATACACGAAACGACGCTCGTTTGACGACAATGGGAAAAGACGCGTAGATTGCGTTTACGCTGACGCCGGGTTCGGGTCACCCCGGGCGCGGAGATGCCTGGCAGCGCTCAGCGGATGGAATCCAGTTTGTAGATAAGGAGTTTGTTCATGGCCGTTCCGAAACGAAAAACGTCGCACTCGAAGCGCAACAAGCGCCGGGCCCACGACGGCTTGGTCGCACCGAACGTGATTGCCTGCCCAGAGTGCGGCGAGTCGACGGTGATGCACCGCACCTGCCCGCACTGCGGCACGTACCGCGGGCGCAAGGTCATCGTCGTCGAAAGCGACTGAGCCCTCGGCACGTTGCCTCCATGGCCGTTCCCGTTGCCTTTCTGTTTCCCGGACAGGGATCCCAAGCCGTGGGCATGGGAAAGGACTTGTACGATCGCTTCGCCGTCGCACGTGAGGTCTTCGCCGAAGCCGACACGGTCCTCAATTTTCCGCTCTCACGCTTGTGCTTCGACGGCCCGTTGGAGGAATTGACCCTCACTGTGAACACGCAGCCGGCACTGCTCACCGCGAGTTGGGCCCTCACCCGTGTGCTCACCAGCAAATTCCAGCTGAGTCCCACTTGGACGGCGGGTCACAGCCTCGGAGAGTTCAGCGCGTTGGTTGCGGCGGGGGCACTGCGCTTCGCGGACGCCGTGCACGTGGTGCGGGAACGCGGGCGCGCCATGCAGACGGCGGTGGCACCCGGGGTTGGCAGCATGGCAGCCGTCGTCGGGTTGGACCTCCCTGCCCTGACCGCGATTTGCGAGCAGGCCAGCGACGGCCAGGTGGTCAGCCCGGCGAACCTGAACGGGGGTGGACAGATCGTCATTGCCGGGCATCGCGAGGCGGTGGAACGTGCTGGTGTTCGCGCGCAGGAGAACGGCGCCAAGCGCGTGGTGCCGCTGGCCGTGAGCGCACCATTTCACTGTGCCTTAATGGCACCCGCCGCCGAGCGGTTGCGTGCAGTTCTCGATTCGATTCCCGTCTCGGCGCTACACTGTCCGGTGATCAGCAACGTCGAGGCACAACCAAACACGGACCCCGCCCGGGTGAAGGAGCTGCTCGTGCGGCAGGTCGTCAGTCCGGTGCGCTGGCAGGAGTGCGTGGAGTCGCTCGCGCGCTTGGGATGCCGGGCCGCCATCGAAGTTGGGCCGGGACGTGTCCTGACCGGCCTCGTCCGCCGCATCGCGCGCGAGATCCGCTGCGTCGCGGGTGAGGATCTTGACGCCGTACGCGCGCTCAGCGAGGCCGTATGAACACATCGTTGGAGGGACAGGTCGCGCTGGTCACCGGTGCGTCGCGCGGCATCGGCCGCATGGTGGCGTGCACGCTCGCCAAGGCGGGAGCGCACGTGCTGGCGAACTTCGTCCATAACGCCCTAGCCGCCGAGGAAACCGTGCGCATGGCTGCGGATGCCGGCGGTCGGGTTACCGCGATACAATTCGACATCGCCGATCCCGAGGCGGTCCGCGCCGCCATCGCCACGCTGATCGAGCAACACGGCCACTGTGACATCCTGGTCAACAACGCGGGCATGACTATCGACAACCTCGTCGTTCGGCTCAAACCGACCGATTGGGATCAGGTCATGGCTGTCAATTTGCGCGGCACCTTCAATTGCACCAAGGCGGTCTTGCGCAGCATGATGCGTGCGCACTACGGTCGCATCATCAACATGGGCTCGATCATCGGCAGCATGGGAAATGCCGGCCAGGCGGCGTACGCCACGGCCAAGGCGGGGATCGTCGGGTTCACGAAGTCCATGGCGCGTGAGCTCGCCGAGCGGAACATTACCGTCAACGCGGTAGCGCCCGGCTTTATCGATACCGAAATGACCGCAAACTTGCCTGAGGCGGTCCGATCGGAGTATTTGAGGATGATTCCGGCGGGACGGCTGGGAACCGCGGCAGAGGTCGCCGACGCGGTCCTCTTCCTCGCCCGTCGCGAATCTGGCTATATCACCGGGCAGGTCCTTGGCGTGAACGGTGGGCTCTACATGTAAGGGAGAGGAAGGAAGGAACCGATGGCATCAGCGGTGGAAGCGAAGGTCAAGGAAATCATCTGCGAACAGCTCGGCGTCAGCGAGAATGAGGTCACACCGGACGCGTCGTTCATCGAGGATCTGGGCGCGGACTCCCTCGACATCGTCGAGTTGGTGATGGCGCTCGAAGAGGAATACGACATCGAGATCACGGACGAAGAAGCCGAGAAGATCCGCACCGTGCGCGATGTCGTGAGTTACATCGAGAGCCACAAGCAGTAGCATCGCCGCCGCCATCCGCGACATCACGCCCGCGGCCGCAGGAATAAGGAATTGCACCAACATGACTGAACTCGAGCGGGTCGACCCGGAGATCTACCGCGTGTTGTGCCAGGAGGCGCAGCGGCAGGAGGAGAACCTCGAGCTGATCGCGTCCGAAAACGTGGTCAGCGCGGCGGTCCTGCAAGCACAGGGGTCGATCCTCACCAACAAGTACGCCGAGGGCTACCCGGGGCGACGGTATTACGGTGGCTGCGAGTTCGTCGACATCGCGGAGCAGTTGGCCATCGACCGCGCCAAGCTGCTGTTCGGGGCGGACCACGTTAACGTGCAGCCGCATTCCGGCTCCCAGGCCAACATGGCCGTCTATTTTGCCCAGCTGGCACCGGGCGACACGATTCTCAGCATGGATCTGACGCACGGCGGTCACTTGACCCACGGGAGCCCGGTCAATTTCTCCGGCAAGTTCTTCCGCGTCGTGCCTTACGGTGTGCGCCAGTCCGACGAGCGCATCGACTACGAGGCGATGGCCGTCCTGGCACGCGAGCATCGGCCCAAGATGATCGTCGTTGGCTACAGCGCGTATCCGCGGGAAATCGATTTTCTCCCCTTTCGGCGCATCGCCGACGAGATCGATGCGGTGGTGATGGTGGACATCGCGCACTTCGCCGGGCTGGTGGCCGCCGGCATCCATCCGTCACCGGTCCCGCACGCCGAGTTCGTCACCTCCACGACGCACAAGACCTTGCGCGGACCGCGCGGCGGCATCGTCCTCTGCCGCGAAGCGTACGCCAAAAGCCTCAATTCTTCGGTCTTCCCCGGCAACCAAGGGGGGCCGCTCATGCATGTCATTGCCGCCAAAGCCGTTGCGTTCAAAGAGGCCTTGTCGCCCGAGTTCAAGGCCTATCAGCAACAGATCGTGCGCAACGCCGCTGCCCTGGCGGCGGCACTCACGGCCAAAGGGTTTCGCCTGGTGTCCGGTGGCACGGACAACCATCTTATGCTCGTCGACCTGCGCAACACCGAAGTGACCGGCAAGGTCGCTCAGGAAACGCTCGACCGGGCGCACATCACCGTCAACAAGAACACCGTGCCCTTCGAGACACGCTCGCCGTTCGTCACCAGCGGCATCCGCATCGGCACCCCTGCGGTAACGACGCGCGGAATGAAGGAGCCAGAGATGGCGGTCATCGCCGACTGCATCTTCCGGGCGGTGCAAGCGGTCGGTAACCAGGCGGCGCTGAAATCGATCGGGGACGACGTGGTCGCGCTCTGCCGCAAGTTCCCTCTCGGTCTCCGCCTGCCAACGCACTAGCGCAGTGCG
The DNA here is from genome assembly GCA_017860575.1 of Deltaproteobacteria bacterium. Lineage (GTDB taxonomy): Bacteria > Desulfobacterota > Binatia > HRBIN30 > HRBIN30 > JAGDMS01. The sequence goes on from JAGDMS010000010.1 coordinate 36,071, forward strand.
TCGTGCCTCGCGCACCGGCTAAGGCCCCGTTCGTCCCGAGTACCGGCGCATCTTCTGGACCGGTGTATCGAGGGACATACCCCTTGCGGGATGCGCGCGGCCCCGCGATACCGCGCCGAAGGAACGCGCCTACTCGGGATGAACAGCACGCATTCTGGGACACCCGCAAGCGATCATCTGCTTGACGCAGTCCCGTAGCGGCTTAGGGCGATCAGGCGCCTCTGGGCCTGGCGAGCGACGCGGTGAATTCCGCATCCAACTCGAAGGGCCGTCCGAGCACGAGAATGGTATCGTGTCCCCAGTCGCGGTCATCCCGCAAGGGATAGTTAATGTTGTAATGCAGGCCGCGGCTCTCCTTACGGGTGATGGCGGATTTGATGATCAGTTCGGCCACCGTGGCAATGTTCCGCAATTCAATCAGGTCGCCGGTGATGAGAAAGTCCCAATAATAATCGTCGATTTCCTGCTGCAGTAAGGTAATGCGTTTCAACGCCCGCGCCAGGCGTCGATTGGAACGCACGATACCCACGTAGTTCCACATCAGGCGTCGGATCTCATCCCAGTTCTGCGTGACCACCACCGACTCATCGCTGTCGACGGCATGCCCCGGATTCCACTCCGGCAGCTGCGGCATGGCATGGCGATCCGCACGCGCAAACTCCGTCGCAGCCACCGCCGCCCGATGCCCGAAGACCAGTGCTTCCAGGAGGGAATTCGATGCCAGCCGGTTGGCGCCGTGCAATCCCGTCATGGCCACCTCGCCAGCCGCGTACAGCCGCTGGATACCGGTGGCGCCGTCGCGGTCGGTCACCGTCCCGCCGCAGCAATAGTGCGCTGCGGGCACCACCGGGATCGGCTGGGCCGTGATGTCGATGCCGAACTGCAGACAGCGTTCGTAGATATGTGGGAAGCGGTCGCGGATGAAGGCCGCATCACGGTGCGTGATGTCGAGGTACACATGTTCGAAGCCGTGCACCTTCATTTCGTTGTCGATGGCCCGCGCCACGATGTCACGCGGCGCCAACTCGGCATCCGGATGGTAGCGGCGCATGAACGCCTCGCCGTCCGGGCGCCGCAGGATCGCCCCCTCGCCGCGCATCGCCTCCGTGACCAGGAAGGATTTCGCCTGCGGGTGATACAGGCATGTGGGATGAAACTGAATGAACTCCATGTTGCCGATCGGTACGCCGGCGCGGTAGGCCATGGCGATACCGTCGCCGGTCGCGACGTCGGGGTTGCTGGTATAGAGATACACCTTTCCCGTACCGCCGGTCGCCAGCAGGGTGACGCGTGCCTGGTAACGTTTGACCTGGTTGCCGGCGAGATCGAGGACATAGGCGCCCCAACATGCTGGGGTGCGGATGGACGTGTCGAACTTGGCGTCGATGAGGAGATCGACGGCGAGGTGCCGTTCGAGCACGGTGATGTGCGGCTCCCGGCGGACCGCCTCGGTGAGGGCACGCATGATCTCGCTGCCGGTGGCGTCGACGGCGTGCAGAATGCGGCGGTGACTGTGACCGCCTTCGCGCCCGAGGTCATACTCACCATCCTCCGTACCCGGACGCTGCGAGAAGTGTGTCCCCAAAGCGATAAGGTCACGGATCCGATCCGGCCCCTCCCGCACCACCAGATCGACAATGTCCGGGCGGCAGAGCCCCGCACCGGCGACCTCGGTGTCGCGACTGTGATCCGCGAAGGAATCTTCCGCGCTCCATACCGAGGCGATCCCGCCCTGCGCGTACTCCGTTGCGCTTTCGGGGAGGCGGCCTTTGGTCACCACCGTCACCGATCCGATCTGCGCCATGCGCAGGGCGAACGCGAGGCCGGCGAGTCCGCTACCGATTACCAGGAAATCCGTGTCCATCGCTCACCGCTTTAGCACATCCGGGCTTGGCGCTGCCAAGCGCAAAAATCGGTTGAAAAGGGGAGGCAAAGGCACTAGGCTCCGGTCGCCATGCGGGGCCGGGGCACCACATTGCTGGGATGCATTGTCGCAATTGCCTCCGCTGTGCCGGTGCATGCGGACATCTACCGGTACCGCGACGCCCGCGGGGTCCTCCACTTTTCGAACGCACCTGCCGAGCCGCAATATGCATATTACCTCTCCGAGGCACCCCAGGAAAACTCGTACAAGAGGGGACGCCCGGGCGCCATCGATCCTGGACGCCGCAAGGCCTACGACCAGATCATCCACGAAGTAGCGCGCCGGCACCAGGTTGATGCGGCCCTGGTGAAAGCAGTGATCCGCGCCGAATCGGATTTCGTTCCGCACGCCGTGTCGCCGAAGGGCGCGCTCGGTCTCATGCAGTTGATGCCCGCCACGGCGCGCATGCACAACGTCTGGCGTACCCTGGACCCACGGCAGAACGTCGAGGGCGGAGTGGAACACCTCCGCTACCTGCTCGACCGCTACGCCGGCGACCTGCGCTTGGCGCTGGCCGCGTACAACGCGGGCGAGAAGGCGGTGGAGGTTCACGGCGGCGTGCCGCCGTACCCCGAAACGTGGGAGTACCTGACCCGCGTCTTCCGTTTCCGAGACTCCTACCAGCGCCAACAGTAGCGGTCACGGCCGGGGCTGCACGCGCGCGTCGCAGCCGCTACACTGCATGCTGCCTATGGCGAACACACGAGACACCGAGCGCAGCCGGCGAGTGGCCAATCTGCCGAACGTGCTGACGGCGTTCCGGATTGTGCTGATCCCCGTGCTCGTCATCATCCTGACGAGTCCGAGCCGCACCGCCAGTGTGATGGCGGCCGTGACGTTCTTTCTCGCGTGCCTGTCCGATTTCTTCGACGGCTACCTGGCACGGCGCTGGGGCATCAGCACCCCACTGGGCGAGTTGCTCGATCCCCTCGCGGACAAGCTGATCGTCGCGGCGGCGCTCATCATGTTGGCCGGGATGGATCGCACGCCGGCCGTGCCGGCATGGATGATCGTGGTCATCATCGGCCGCGAAATTGCGGTCACCGGCCTGCGCGCCGTAGCACTGGGACAAGGCGTCGTGCTGGCGGCGCAGGAACTGGGCAAGTACAAGATGATTTTTCAGATGTTCGCCTTGCACGGGCTCCTGTTGCACTACACGTTCTTCGGCATCGATTTCCATCTCGGTGGCATGTACTTTCTGTGGATCTCGCTCATCATCAGCCTGTGGTCCGGCATCGATTACCACTTCAAAGGCATCCGCCAACTCATGGGCGGGCCGGTAGCCGCATCGTAGATGCGTGTTGTGGCAGCACGCCGCACGCGCCGTGTCTTGCGCGCGCCAGATGGTCGTGGTACCTGATACAAACCCGTTCGGCCTACCGCGCACGCGCCCTTAGCTCAGTTGGATAGAGCGTTTGACTACGAATCAAAAGGTCGGGTGTTCGAATCACCCAGGGCGCGCTTTCCTCAGAATCACACCGCTTTTTTTGAGGGGCACCGTTTTCGCGGGAACGGTGTATCCGGTGTCGGGTGCACCTGGATGCACCACTGGCACCCAACAAATTGACGAATCGCTGGTGGTTGCACGGGAGAAGATGGGTGTAGACGGACAGGGTGAAGGCCGGGCTGTGGTGCCCGAGTTGCTCCTGCACTCTCCCCGCTTGCGCAATGCTGCGGCTGGATTCGCTTGCAGGAGTTCATCATCGACCGCCTCACTCACGATCGAAGACACAATGCGGAGATGTTTGCGGACATTGACGGTCGAGAGTCCTTGCTGTTGCAGCTGCGAGGCTAAGTCCTTCACGTCGCGCCGGCAAATCTCCGCCAGGACACGTTCGCCCCACAGCGCTTCGAGCCGCTCCTTGAAGCAGTGGCGGTAGTCATTCCAGGTCGACCGCTTCAACCCATGCGTCGGATCGGCGGCTTGTGGTTCGGTCTTCGCCAGGAACTGCCGCACGTATTCCCCGAACGTCACACCCTTGGACGCCGACTCGGGTTCCGGCATGGGTTCCGATTCGAGGAGTCCCAGGTCCCCGGCAGCGAGCGGTGCGGTCATGAGCGGATTCCCCGCAACAAGGCGTCTTCGCCGAAGGTCTGCCCGAATCCGGCTTGCAAGAGTCCCTACTGGGACCGCCCCCGCCAACGCCCTACCCCCTCGAAGCGCCCGAAGTCCCGCCGCTAACCTCACCATGGTTTCATCCTGCCCGAGGTGTGGGCACACCTGGGTGGCGCCACCCCTCGACGTGCGCGGCGACCAGACATTGCACCGAGTCACCGCACCCGCCACCGCAATGTTTGCCTTGACAGTCTCATGCAATCCAGGCAGACAGAACACAGGAGCGATGGACTACTCTGCCCTCGATCGTCGCTTATCTCTCCTCTTTGCATTCCTTGTGCTAGGCACAGCATCGCCGCAACCGGTGCACGCCTTCGGCGTCGTCGGGACGGGTACCGCGGATAGCTGCACCGAGGCGGCTCTGGATACGGCGCTGGTTGGTGGCGGGGATGTGGCGTTCAATTGCGGTCCCATCGCGGTCAGCATCACCGTCACCTCCCAGAAGATCATAGGGCTGAATACGCGCATCAACGGCGGGAACCTCATTACGCTCGACGGCAAGAGTAAGACATCCGTCATCGGGGTGAACTCGGGGGCAACCCTGGCGCTTGCGAACATGACCATCGCCAACGGCCACAGCGCCTCCCCCGAGGACGGCGGCGCCATCTACAACGCCGGCACCCTGACGGTCACCCAGAGCGCGTTTTTCGACAATAGCGCCGACTCCGGCCACGGCGGCGCGATCTGGAACGCCGACACGCTGACGGTCACCAACAGCACTTTCTCCGGCAACAGCGCCCTCTACGGCGCCGGCATCTACAACGACTTCGGCACCCTGACGGTCATCAACAGCACCTTCTCCGGAAACAACGCCTACTACGAGGGCGGCGCCATCTCCAGGTCCCACGGCGCCCTGACGGTCATCAACAGCACGTTCTCCGGGAATAGCGCGGGCAACCTCGGCGGCGCCATTGAGACCGTTGGGAGCGTCGGCACCGTCGCGGTGACCAACAGCACGTTCTCCGGCAATCAGGCCGGTGACGGCGGCGCCATTGATAGCGAATCCGCCGATACGCTGACCGTGACCAACAGCACCTTCTCCGGCAATAGCGTCTCCAGGGGAACAGGCGGGGCTATTAGGAGCTACCGCGCCGCCCTCACCGTGACCGCCAGCACCTTCTCCGGCAACAGTGCCACCCCCGGCCCAGGCGGGGCCATTGACGTCCCACCCGTTTGTGGCCCCTTCGGCCTCGCCCCATGCCCCGCAACGCTCACGAACACGATTGTCGCCAATAGCACGGAGAGTGGAGATTGCGTTGGCACGATCACCGATGGCGGGCACAACCTCGACGACGATGGCTCGTGCGGGTTCAGTGCGGCGAACGGTTC
>JAGDMS010000576.1 GCA_017860575.1 Deltaproteobacteria bacterium
TCGATTCCGTCCCTGGCCACCACTTCCAACTCGATGAATTGCATGCGATTTGGGGCATCACCCGCGGACTAACCGGGGCGATTTTGGGCCGAAATTGGGTGACCCGCGGACTTCCCGACATCGGGCCGGCGGCTCGACCGCCAGCGAATTCGCTCTGTCAGGGCAGCATCCGGGCGGCGAGGTGGCAAAACTCTGGGAACGCCTGCCACGAAAACCGCGTCGAGCTCAGATCCTTCCTTCATCCACGATAGAAATTTCCGCTGCCGCGGCGGATGCTGAGTCCACGGTCAGTCCTCGGTTGAGGGGATGTCTGCGCGTGCAGACCTGATCGCTGCGCACCAAGGAGGGATCCTCTATGTGGCCGCAACTCCCCCGCGTCCTGGCTATCCTCATCGCATCGGTTGCCTTGGCGGCCTGTGGTGGAGGCAGTGATTCCGGCGATCGGATGGCCCCGCCATCGAGCCTGTCATACACGAGCCCGGTGCAGGCCACCGCCGAGGAGGCACTCGTTCCGCTGATGCCTACGGTCACCGGATCCGTGGCGTCGTATTCGGTTAGCCCTGCATTGCCGGCGGGATTGACCATCAGTCCCGTGACAGGCGTCATTTCCGGCACGCCAACGACGGCTTCCGCGGCGACGACCTTCACGATCACTGCGTCAAACTCCGCCGGCAGCACAAGCTTTGTGTGGCAGCTCACCGTGCTTCCACCACCACCGGTCACGGCCAACGCCGGAACGTCACAGAGCGTCAGCGCGGGCAGTTTCGTCACCCTCGACGGAAGTGCAAGCAGAACCCGTGTCGGAGGCTCGCTGGCCTATAAGTGGGAGCTGACGTCCATGCCGTCCGGGAGTGCAGCGGCTTTCGCGTCGCCGAGTTCCGTCAAGCCGATCTTTCTTGCGGATCTGCACGGGACCTACACGGCCAGCCTGACCGTCAGCGACGGGGCTTACCGCAGCACCGCGTCGAATGTCAGCGTGACGGTTACCGCGCCAGTGCCGCGCGTACCGCCGCCGACCGCCGCGGATACCGTGCCGATCTCTCAGTGCCAGGCGATCACGAAACCTGGAAATTATCTCCTTACCCGTGACCTGTCTGTGCCGGATGGCGCGTATGAGTGCATAACGATTCATGACACGACCAACGCCGTGCTCGACTGCGGCAACCACATGCTCTCGGGTGGCATTCCCGATGGCCAGTTCAGAATTCGAGCGCTGTCGATCCGGAATGTGCAGGGCTTCTCGGTGATCAAGTGCCGCCTTCACATCGAATGGATTCAGGTTGTCGACTCAGCGAACGGGCGCTTCACCGACAACACCTTCACAAACGTCGAACGCGACGTCCATCAGGCGCATCTGGTCTTCCTTCGCGGTCAAGACATGCTCGTTGCCTACAACACATTTGTCGGCGTCACGGTGTCACAGAACTTTGGGGACAGCATGACTGTCACGAACAATCGGTTCGCCCTGGAGCCCGGCGTGACCTACCTTACCTGGTTCGTCGACAGTCACTTCGCAACACGCACGCGGATCGTCGCGAACGCCATGGATGGCGGGTGGCATGGGCCGCAGGGATCGCGGTACGGGGCTGACAACGGCGTACTGCTCGGAGACGCGACGGACGCGCTGGTCCAGAACAACACCATCGCCAACGTCTTTGGCGCTGCCATCGAGTGGACCGGGACGCTCAGGTCCTCGACGGTCGCTGCGAACTACATCGTCAATGCTGGCGACGGGGGGTTCGGCGCGTGGTACTGGAACAGCTCGGTAGGCTCGCGGTTCCAACAGAACATCGTTGACGATGCTCCGCTCATGTTCAATTTCTATCGCATCTATGGACTGCGTGCCGCTGGGCATGAATGCTCGCCCTGCGAACCTCCCGGGACCTGGCCAGCCGATACGGCTGTCATGTTCAGAGACAACGTGTTCGACGGCAATGTGCTGCGGAATGTGATGCCTGGAGCAGTGGCTGCCGGGTGGCTGCCGGTGTTCAATCAGTTGGGATACCTCGGTAGTGTCTCCGGCTACATCGGCGAACGTGTACCGACCGCGGAGGAGTTCGAGTTCGTCAACAACACGTTCCGGAACAACGTTTTTGATATGACGCTCGATGCTCCTTTGTTCGGGTACAACCCGGTGGTCCCCGGCATGATCGTCGATGGAGGCTTCAACGTCTGCAGGCAACCGGCGACTCCCGACTACCCGCTGAAGTGCACCTTGTAGATGTAGCGGCGGAAGCAGACCTCTCAGTGGAGCGACTTTGGACCAGAGGTTCGCGTGTCGATGGTTCGATTCCGTCCCTGGCCACCACTGTTGATCGGCCCGCAATGACGGCCTATTATATAGGCCAAATGACCTACCAAGAAGGCCGGTAATGCTGGAAGCCATCGTTGGCAGCGTGGCCGCCGAGAAGGTCCTTCTATACCTGCAGAACTGCGAGCAGGCGTATGGACGCGAGATCGCGGCGACCTTCGACATCTCGAACAGTCAGGTCCAGAAGCAGTTGCTGAAGCTGGAGTCCGGCGGCCTGCTGGTGAGCCGGCTCGTCGGCCGCACCAGGCTGTATCAGTGGAACCCGCGCAATGCACTCGTGCCGCCGTTTCGTGCATTGCTCAAGACGGCGCTCGACAGTTTGCCCGCCGCCGAGCAGCAAAGGTTCTTCCGCAAGCGGACTCGACCGCGTCGCAGCGGTAAGGCGCTCTGATGCAACTGTGCGCATCGTCGTCGGTCGAGGAGGTTGCTGCGATCGTCTCCGACGCGCTGACGTCGGCGGGTATCACCGCGGTACTGTCCGGTGGGGCGGCAGTGCAGATTTACACCAGCGGACTTTACGAGTCGCGCGACCTCGACTTCGTTGCGTCCGCCAGTCAACGCGAACTCGAGCAGGTGTTGCATCGGCTTGGGTTCACGCGCGAGGCCGGCCGTCACTTCGTCCACCCGACATGTCCGTACACTCTGGAATTTCCCTCGTGGCCTCTGGCGGTCGGCAACCAGCTCGTTCGCGAGTGGGGAGAGCGGCCGGTTGGTGGGCTGCGAATACAGATCCTGACGCCGACGCAGTGCGCAATGGACCGGCTTGCAGCGTTCTACCATTGGCGTGACCGTCAGGGACTCGATCAGGCGGTCCTGGTCGCAGTACAGCAGGTTGTCGATCTCGATGAGATTGAGCGATGGTCGGTGAGGGAGGGACACGCCGAAGCCCATCGGGAGTTCGCTGCCCGTGTGAAGAAGACTCGAACTGGCGGCTGATGACGCCTGGCCACCATTTCCAAGTTGAGGCATCACGCGGCTCGCTGCCGGACCGAGCATGCCCAACAGTCACGCCGCTCGATGACCCACTGACCTTACGGCGGCCAATGCTTTGGTCCTCTTCAGGGTCTCGCGTGCCTGCCAGAGATCATATGCAGTCTGCTGCGCAAGCCACAGCTCCGCTGCGCCACCGCGGCTGCGACCGAGCCAACGCTCGATGCGTAGTGCCATCGCCGGGCTGATCGCAGCTCGGCCATTGAGCACCTTCGACAGCGTGGTGCGATCCACACCCAGCTGAGCCGCGGCCTCGCCGACCTGCAGGCGGAGTGCCGGCAGCACGTCATCCCGCAGGGTCAGGCCGGGGTGAGGGGGGTT
>JAGDMS010000011.1 GCA_017860575.1 Deltaproteobacteria bacterium
CGCCCCACGCCGTCCCCGCCACGCACCCGGAGGAATGCAAGTCGCTCATCCTTCTTTCCCGCGCGGTCGGCCTGCAATTCGCGCGCGCGGTGCTGATCCGTGCCGTGGCCCTACCGCGGGTCGTGGCAGCGGCAGAGTCTCGCATCCGCCCGGCGTCGAAACACGAGGCGCTGTTCGCACTGGCGCCGAGCTCCCTCTTGGAGATGGTCCCCCGCCCGGGGGCGCGCGGATTGGAGAGGTTGGCAGATCTCGTCGAGCGCGTCCCAGCATACTGGCTGGAAATGGGGCGCGATCTCGGTCGGATTCCCCACTGCGTCCGCGAGATGCTCGCCACGGCAACTTTGTCATGAGCGCCCTTCTCGTCAGTTGCATCGTCCCCGTCTTCAATGGCGAGCGCTACCTGTCAGAGGCGCTGGACAGCATTCTGACCCAAACCTACGCGCCGGTAGAGCTGATCGTGGTGGACGATGGATCGACGGACGGGACCGCCGCCGTGCTGGCCGGGTACAGCGAGCGGGTCCGCGCCCTCCGGCAGCCGAACGCCGGCCCAGTCGCGGCGCGCAATCAGGGACTGCGCGCGGCGCAGGGGGAGTTCGTCGCCTTTCTGGACGCGGATGACGTCTGGCATCGGGAGAAGCTTGCCCGGCAGATGGCGCGTTTTGAGGCGCGCCCCGAGCTCGACGCGTGCGTGTCGCGGGTGCAGAACTTCTGGATCCCGGAGCTCTCGGAAGAAGCCGAACGCTATCGCCACCACCGGATCATGCGCCCGCTGCCCGGCTATTGTAGCGGCACACTTCTGGCGCGACGCGCGCTCTTCGAGAAGCTCGGCCCGTTCGACCCGGACTTCGAGCACGCAGCGGATGGGCGGTGGTTCCTGCGGGCCATCGAGTACGGGGCCGTGATCGAGTTGCTCTCGGAAGCGCTCCTCAACCGCCGTTTGCACGCGGGCAACCGAAGTCGCCTGCTGGCCGTAAGAAGTCGTGACGAGTACCTGCAACTAGTAAAGGGGCACCTGGATCGCCAGCGCAAAGCCCAGACGGAGCGCCCGTGATGGCCGCACCGGCTCCTGCGATCCCGCTGTTCGAGAGACTGCTCATCGAATCACAATCGAACTGCAACCGCACCTGCTGGTTCTGCCCGCGCACATTCGACCGCTCGGGACGCTACCTCGACAGCAATGGTGCTGCCGTCTTGCATCGCATGCCTACGGAGACGATCCTCGATCTCCTTGATCAAGCACAGCGGCTCGATTTTCACGGCTGGGTGGGATTCCACCACTTCTCGGAGCCCCTGCTCGACGACCGTAACCTGATGCTTGCGGCCGAGGCAAGACGCCGCGGCATGCGGCCGCAGCTACACACCAACGGTGATGTCCTGCGGCGTGACGCCGCCCTCTGCCGGGAAGTCACGCGTTTGTACGAACTGATCGTCGTGGGGTTGTACGACTATGCCACCAACGAGGAGTTGGCGGAAGCCAAGCGATATTGGACGGAGCGATTGGCCGGTGCCGCCAGGCTCGCCTTCAGCCCCATTGGCATCGCCGGGGCCCGCTCGGCGCACAGCGTCGGGATTCCAAAAGCCCTGGTACCCTCCGATCCGCGAATGGCCATTCCCGACCTGAGGTTCGCGCAGGCGCCTTGCCATCGTCCACTTATCCGCATGATCATCCAGCACAACGGCGATCTCTGTTTCTGCTGTGAGGATACTGCGAACCTGTTCAGCCTGGGCAATGTGTTCACCGCTTCGCTCGCACAGCTCTGGTTCTCGGAGAGCCATACTCGAGCAGTCCGCGACCTCATCGCCGGCAGGCGCGAGCCCTACGTCTTATGCCGCAACTGTCCGCAGTCGCCGACCGGCCCGCCACCGCGCGGCCAGAAAATCGACATAGCGCCCCGGCGTTACGATGGACAATTGCCCCTCATGCCGCAACCATGAGTCCCGCCTTGATCAGCTGCATCGTTCCGGTTCACAACGGCGAGCGCTATCTGCGGGAAGCGCTCGACAGCATTGTGCGGCAAACGTATCGGCCACTTGAGATTATCGCCGTCGACGACGGGTCGACCGATGGGACACGGGCAGTGATTGCGGCCTACGGCCAGGACGTGCGGTACGTGTGGCAGCCAAACGCCGGGCCAGCGGCGGCGCGCAATTGCGGGCTGCATACGGCGCGGGCCGACTTCCTTGCCTTCCTCGATGCGGACGACTGCTGGCATCCAGAAAAACTGGCGCGTCAGATGGCCCGATTTCGTGCGCGTTCCGAGCTCGAGCTGTGTGTGACGCACCTGCAGAATTTCCGCATCCCGGACGTCAGTGAAGACGAAGCGCGGAACCGCGGGCACCGGCTGGCCACGGCACTGCCCGGATACGTGACGGTTACCATGCTGGCCCGACGGTCTCTGTTTGAACGGGTCGGCGTCTTCGACACCTCCCTGCCACAAGGGGAGGACATCGAGTGGTGCATCCGGGCGCTGGATCACGGTGCGGTGACGGAACTGCTGCCAGATGTTCTGACCCATCGCCGTATCCACCACGGTAATCTCACCCGAACCCTGGGGCCGGCGTCTCGCAACGAATACCTGCTGTGGATTATGAAGGCGCACCTCGATCGTCGACGCCGTTCTGCGGCGAAATGAGCTGAGCCAGGCGACATGGGCAGAAGCCCGCTGTGCGACACGCTCGCCGTTCTACTGCCGACGCCGCATGAAACCGCTCTCCTGCGGGCCTGCCTGCACACGGGGGAGCCAGGCCGTGAGGCGTGGGGCGCGTGGTGCGAACGGGTCGGCGATGCGAAAGCGGCGTTCAAGGAGGATCGGGCGGGCATCAAGCGCCTCCTGCCGCTGCTTTCAACCGCCCTGCAGGCGAACGGTGCGGTGGTGGACTCGGCGGTGCTGTCTTATTTGCGTGCCGCATACGTGACGGAAGAGCTGCGCGGCGCGACCTATCGTCGGGTGTGCGCCAGCGTCCTGTCCACCTTGACCGCCCACGGGATTCCGGTGCTGGCCTTGAAGGGTGTCGCCTTGACAGAGCAGCTTTACGGCAGCTGGGCTCTGCGCCATTCGCATGACATTGATCTTCTGCTGCGCGACGAGGACTGTGAGCACGTTGCCCGCCTGTTGCTTCCCTTGGGATTCGTCACGGTTCCCGCGCATCGCCGCTCAGGCGCGCTGCGCCTGATCCATTCATCCGGGTTGCCGCTTGAGCTCCACACGCGCCTGTTTCGTCTCCCCTTCTACCGCCCGCCACTGGAAGAGATGTGGGGGCGCAGCCACACGCGCGTTCTCGCCGGCGTACCCAGCCGTATCCTTTCACCGGCCGACAATCTGTTTCACGTCTGCGGTCAGGCGAGCTGTTGCCGTGGCCGCGAGTCGCTGCAGTGGGCGTGCGACGCCTGGTATCTTCTCCTGCGTCACCCGAATCTGGATTGGGATGTGCTGCTGGACGCCTCCAGCCGCAGCCGTTTTGCGTTGCCGCTCTCTGTGTTGTTGGCCTACCTGGCGCGGGAACTGCAAGCGCCGATACCGGCGTTCGTCATCGAGCGCCTGGACGCGTGTGCCTCACGGGCTGACGCCATCGAGCGCCAGGTGGCTCTGCTCGGCGCGCGCTCCGCTCCCCGCGGAACCTTCAGGAGTCTGCTTCGGCACAGCGCTGATTGGCTGACGCGCGCGGAGATCGTGAAATGGATGCTGCTGCCCTCGCCGCAGTATCTCCGCAGTACGGGACAGCTGCTTACCTGGTGGTCCCTGCCCGGTTCCTACCTGATGCGCCCGCTGCGGTACCTGGCTCGGCGTAGCAAGCATCGTGTTCGCCGCGGAATGTCATGAGTGCCTTCCTCGTCCGCCGGGCGATCGGTTCTCCGCAGATAGCTGGAGGATTCCACGCCGCCCTGGAAGCAGGCCCGCCCGAGTGCTGGTACGATTACTCGACAGAGTTCCGGCCCGGACTGATTCCTGGCGTAGGCACACCGTTGTTCCGCGGCGGGCCGCTATCCACCTGCGTTTCCCTTCCTGAGTGGGCTTGACTCCTCACCCGCTCTTGCCGCGCCGCCTCATACTCCGCGTATGAAGCATCCGGTGTCGCCTGCGTCGTCGTGTTGGTAAGCGCCTCTCTGGTCCGTAGCGCTTCGTAGATATTGCCGAAACCGACATTCAGCCCCGCACAGCCGCCGAGGAGGAGCATACAAGCAGCGCCTAGAGCACACGCCAGGGACGCCACCGCCTGCCGGTGCGGGCTACTTGGTGATGGCAAGCGAATCAATGAGTCGACCATCGAGGTCGAGCACCTTCATCTCCAAGAGGCCGTCGGCAACGTTGACCACGCAGTAATGCGGCACCACCTGGCCCGTGACGATGAACTCCGCTTTCTTTCTCTGCAGAAACTGGTGCGGCTCGGCTCCGCCTCCGCCGGTAGTGACGTACGGGATTCCGCGCTTGAGGTCGACCTTGCCACCACGCATCGGGTACGAGCGCTCATACAAATGATCGTGGCCGTTGAACACAATGTCGACCCCGTATTGCTCGAAGACCGGGCTCAGAGTTTGACGCAGTTGGATCGACTGGGGGTCGGACTGAAAGCTGGAATCGTAAATCGGATGGTGCAGCAGCACGACCTTCCACTTCGCCTTAGAGGACCTGAGGTCACTGACCAGCCACCGGTACTCGGCCGAGTCCCGCCCTATGACACCGTACTCCGCCACACCTTTGACGTTGGCGTAGCTGTCGAGGGCGATGAAGTGCGTGTTGCCGTAGTCGAAAGAGTAATAGTTCTCCGGTGGTGGGAAGGAGAAGAGGTCGTAGAACCAGTGCGCATTCGCCTCGTGATTGCCGATGGCGGCATAGAGGGGCGTGTCACTGAATAGTTGCTTGGCCGGCTCGAAGAACTCGGTCAGCCAGCGCTTGTGCTGCCTACCATCGAGCGTCAGATCGCCGGTGTGCAGCACCAGGTCTGGCCTGGCCGCGTGGATTGCCTGCGCCACCTTCGCGTGCGTATCCCAAGCCCCGTTGGACATGGCTGGGTGACGACTGTCGCCGTAGACCGCAAAGCTAAAAGGGGTGCTGGCATCCGGAGCGCTCCTGAAGACCGCGTCTTCCGAGGCCACCTCCTCCCCGGAAGGCAGGCGCGAGATAACCTGGTAGTGATAAATGGTGCGTTGCTTCAGGCCGCTGACGTTGACTGCGTGGATCTTCGTCGGTGTGTCGGCCGCGACGTTCTCCGTGTAATTGACCTCGACCATGAAGGTGTCACCCATTGGCGTCAGGCGCTCTAACCCGTAGCGGACTCTCGACGCCGCCGCCTGGCTGGTTTCCCACATGATCGTGATCCCGGTCTTCTGTACGTTCTGCAGGTAAGGCCCGGCAGTGATCCGGAACGGCTGCGGGTCCTCCTGCGGATCCTCTTGCGGGCCCTCCGGGACCTTGGAGACGGCCGCCACGTTGACACTTTTGAGGACCTGGTCGCACGTCGCTTCGTACTGTTTGAATGCTGACTCACTCGCCGCGGCGCACGTGATCACCCGCACTCGGTTCGGATTGACGCGTGCGCTGTAGAGTTCCTTCGCCATTCCGTCCTTGAAGCGGTAGACTTGCGTGACGTTATTGGTCGTGGGGTCGATGACGGGATCGCCGATGCGGGCGTACCCCGGGTGATAGACCTCGTGGGGCGTGAAGGCGAACGCCAGCTTCGGCTCGACCGGCACCGGTGAATCACCCCAGTGGACTTCGACGTACGCTTTGGCGTCCGGGGATACGAAGAACGCCGAGCAACCCATGTCCCCCGACATCGGGATTCCACGCACCAGCAAACCCATGTTCTTCACATTCTGGAAGAACCGGTCACGTTCCTCCTGCCGCGCGCTGTCCTGCTTCCATCCCTCGGGCAGGACGACGGAGAATCCGGTCGCCGGATCAGCGTATGTGCCACCTTGCGCGTTGCTGATCTCCGCGCCCGCAGGCGCAGCGCCGCAAAGCAGAATTACATATGCCGGGATCCATAACCGCAACGTTCGGAAGGTAGACCTGGCACCGCACGTCCCGCGAGTACTGTTGTCCATTGCTGCTCCCTCCGCCGCCTCTCGGATGAGAGGCCGCCGACTCCCGAAGAATACACCAATCGCCAGGCTCACGGTCATTCGTCCGTGTTCATGACTTTCGTTCATCCTCCAGTACGATCGTCACCTTGTCCAACTGTCCGTTGAAGCGGAACGGCACCTGGTAGTCCTCGACCACCGGTGTGCCGGTGTCCTCGCCGACGTCGAACGTTTCATCCAAAGACAGCCGAAAAGGGATCGTTTTCTCGAGGCGTCCGTGCCCGATCTCGTTCCCATTGGCCAGCAACGTCACCGTTCCACCGCCACCCGGTTGCCCGCCGTCACACGCATAGTGCATCGTCAAGCTGACCTTTCCTGACGGCACGGGCTGACTCGATGCGACCACATAGCGCTCGCGATCGATGAAGTTGTAGGCGTAGTGCAGTTTCCCCTGTCGAACATAAAAGGCGTAGCCGCCGAAACGACCGCCCTCGGTGACCAGAATCCCCTCGGCGCCGCTCTCCGGAATGACCACGTCGGCAGTGATGGTATGCGAGCGATTGACGATCGTCGGGGCACTGCCCTCGGTGATCCGGACCGTGCCGGGATAGTAGGTGAAGGAGGTGCGGCCGCGCGTGTAACTCGGACGGTTCGAAGTGGCGAAGCTGTTAACCACGGTGAGTGGCAGGACGTTGTACTTCTTGGCCTCCCGCATCCACAGGTCCGCCAACTCTTTGGCCTTCTGCGGGTACTGCGACGCCAGGTCGTTCGCCTGGCTGAAGTCTTCGTCGAGCTTGTACAGTTCCCATTTGGCGTCCAACGGATTCAGGAAGCCGAAGGTCGGATCGTAGCCCGCAATCCGGAAGGCGGAGGCCATCCACCCCTTGTGGTACACGCCCCGGTTGCCGAACGTCTCGAAGTATTGCGTCTCTTTCCGCGTGGGCGCCTGGGCATTGTCGAAGGTGTATGCCATGCTCACACCTTCCATGGGTTTCTGTTTTGTCCCGTTCACTTCGGTGGGCTCGGCGATACTTGTAACCTCGAGGATCGTCGGAGCGATGTCGGCGCAGTGATGGAACTGGGACCGCAGGCCTCCCTTGTCTCTGATCCGCCTGGGCCAAGAAACGATCAGCGGGTTGCGCGTGCCGCCGAAATGCGACGCCACGGCCTTGACCCACTTGAAGGGCGTGGCGCCCGCGACGGCCCAACCGACCGGGTAGTGGTTGTTGGTGTACGGTCCCCCAAGTTGATCGATGCGGGCCAGGGCGCGCTGGAATTCGTCGCCCTCCGGCAGATGATTGAGGATTGCTGTTTCGTTGAGCGAGCCTTGGAATCGGCCTTCGGAGCTGGGGCCGTTGTCGCCGATCGACACGATAACCAATGTATTGTCGGCAACGCCTATCTGCTCGATGGCGTCGAGTAGCCGCCCGAACTCGTGGTCGGTATGCGCCAGGAAGCCGGCGAACACCTCCTGCATATGCGCAAACAGCCGCTTCTCGTCGGCGGAGAGGCTGTCCCATGCCTTGATGTTCTGCGGGCGCGGCGTGAGCTTGGTCCCAGGCGGCACCACCCCCATCTGGATCTGGCGCGCCAAGGTTTCCTCGCGGACTTTGTCCCACCCTTGGTCGAACTGCCCCTTGAACTTGTCGATCCATTCGCGCGGCGCATGATGCGGTGCGTGGGTCGCGCCCGGCGCCCAGTAGACGAAGAACGGCTTGTCGCCGGCGACCGATTTTTGCGTGCGCATCCACGAGATGGCGCGGTCGGCGATATCCGTGGTGAAATGATAGTCGCTCTTGCCTGCCGGTTTCTGCACCGGCAGGGTGTTCTCATAGAGCGCGGGGTTCCATTGGTTGGTGTCGCCGCCCAGAAAGCCATAGAAGTACTCGAACCCGACACCCGTTGGCCAATGGTCGAAGGGGCCCGCAGGACTGGTTTCATGATCGGGCGTGTTGTGCCACTTGCCGAACATGGCCGTGTTGTAGCCGTTCTGCCGTAGGATCTCGGCGATGGTCGCCGTGCTGCGGGGAAGGATCGTCGTATAGCCCGGATAGCCCTCCCCCAGTTCCGTAATGGTGCCGGTGCCGGCCGAATGTGCGTTGCGGCCGGTGAGCAACGCTGCCCGCGTCGGCGAGCAGACGCCCGCCGTGTGGAATTGATTGTAGCGCAAACCGGTCTGTGCAATTCGCGAGAAGTTGGGTGTGGCGATGGGGCCGCCAAAGGTAGACGGCTGGCCGAAGCCGGTATCGTCGAGCAGCACGAGCAGGATGTTAGGCGCACCCGCGGGGGCCTTAACCCACTGCGGATAATCGGGCTTCGAGTCCGTCGACAAGGTGGCGAGCTTGCCGCGGAACGGCGGCTCGGGTGGAGGAAGGACGGTGCGTTTCGGTGCGCTCTGTGCCCACGCCGCCGACGCCAGCGTCAGCGCCAGGGCCGCACCCGCGGCGATCCGGCATGTCTGCATTATTCGTGTTCTCCCTTCTGTGCCTAATGGCTGACCCGTACGGCGCCTTCGGCCTGCTTGAGTTCTTCCTGATCCCAGATGGCCAGCTGCTCCTACCTGGTCCCACCCTTGATCGAACGTGCCTTTAAACTTGGCAATTCATTCCTTCGGGGCGTGGTGCGACGAGTACGCTGTCCCCGGAGCGTAATACACGAAGAAAGGCGTCTCCGGCGCCGCCGCTTTCTGGGCACGGATCCAGTTGACGGCGCGAT
Organism: Deltaproteobacteria bacterium; assembly: GCA_017860575.1. Lineage (GTDB taxonomy): Bacteria > Desulfobacterota > Binatia > HRBIN30 > HRBIN30 > JAGDMS01. The sequence continues at coordinate 8,738 of JAGDMS010000011.1, forward strand.
CGGCGAGGTTGCGGTCCAAGAGAATCACGCCGACCATCAGGCTGAGAATGCTCCACGCTGCTGCACGTCTCATCCTACCCCCTTGAGTCACGGCATCTCCGCATTCCGCGCACGACCTCTGCGCCCCTCGGGCGGCCGTCCGGGCCACGCGGCGCCACACGCCGTGCGCCCGGTGGTACCGGGGCGCTCAGCATGCCGACAATCATATTGACCAGATCCTCCGCCCAGATCCTGTTGGGAATGGCGGGCGGGTGTTGCTCCTCAAGGTCCTGTTCGAAAGCGGCCGCCGCCTGTGTCCAGACCCTTGCGGCCAACCGCAAACGTTGGCGGCGTATTGCCACCGGCAGGTGGCGCAAGGCCGCCTGGAGATGCGCCTCGACCCGGCGCAGCGCTTCCGTCTCGGGCACGGTGTTGGCCGGTTCCTGCGCGAGCGGAGCGCGGGCGAGCGCGCGGGCGATAAAGCGAGCGTAGTACGAACCCTTCTCCAGCGATTCAATCAGCGGATAGACCCAGGCCTCGACGAGCGCGCGCAAGTCGCCAGTCGCCCTGTTCTGTACGAGTGCATGGAGCCGAGCGGCCCGCCGCTCGTTGATCGCGCGCATGCGATGCCGCAGGAGGGCCTCGGTAAGGCCCTGCTTCGATCCGAAGTAGTAATGCACGGCGGAGATGTTGCGCTGTCCGGCGGCTCCAACGATGTCGCGCACCGACACCTCCGCGAATCCGCGCTGCGCAAACAGCCGTTCCGCGGCAATGAGGATTCGCTTCTGCGTCTCACCGGCCATTGGATGTTCCCCACGCCCCGTGCTGCGCACTGTTAGAACAGTCGTATTAGAAAAGTCAAACGCTAAGCACCGGCACCGCGGGCGTGGCTGCTCTGCGCCCTGAGAGGGATCGCGTCGGCCGTCGGGCGCTAACCGAAGGTGCGACTGACAAACCAGAAGACGCCCAAGGCCAGCACCGCGGTCGAGCCGTAGTGCAGGACGGCGAGCCGCCAATCGTCGCGCCGCGTCTCCAGATAGCGCAGCGCCGGCCACACCACGGCGACGGCGGCGAGTTGACCGGCCTCAACGCCGAGGTTGAACCCGAACAGGGCCGCGGCCAAGCGGTCGGTCGGCAGCCCTGCTTCCACCAGGACGCCGGCGAAGGCGCAGCCGTGGACAAGGCCGAAGATGAAGGCGATGGCCCAGCGCAGTGAGGCGACGCGTCCGGCACGGCGCAGCAATCCGAAATAAGACAATGCGAAGATGGCGAGGCCGGTGAGTGTCAGCGGCGGCACCCGGCCGTGTCCGTGCGCGGCAGCGAGCGCCGTCGCGCCGAGGGTGGCGGCGATAACGCACGGCAGGATTGCGCTGCGACGACTCGTGAGCCAGACATTCTCAGCCGCCACCAGGGCGATGGAAAAACCTATCAGCGCCTCCACCGGCGCGGGATCGGGTCGCAGATATCCCAGTACCACCAGACCCAACGTGATGCTGTGCCCGACGGTAAAACCGGTTACCACGCGGGCCACCTGGCCGAACCCACCGCCGATCAGCAACAGCGCCAACAGAAAGGCGAGGTGGTCGTAACCGCTCAGGATGTGTTCCACACCGAGACGGATGTAGTCGACAACGGTGGTGCCACCGCCCTCGCGCGCGAACGCGGCCGTAGGCTCGTCCAAGCGCCACGTTGGCTCTCGCTCCGACAGGAGACGTTCCGCCGGTCCGCTACCGTCGCGCGTCACCCGCGCAAAATGCAGATGGGTCGGTGCCACGGCGAGGAGGACGTCGCCGCGGATTTGCAGTGCGCCCGACGCCGGGCAGCGCAACCGCCACTCGTACACCACGCGCCCGGGGGCGGCTGTGAGCGGCCGCGGCCCCTCGCTGATTGGGCAAGGCGTTTCCCCGGCGATCAATTCGAGGTGGTGACCAAGATACGCCCCCAGGGTCGATTCGACGTCCGGTTCCGCCGCCCACGGGAAGCGCGACACGTCAAGGAGGGACAACCGCACCGTCACATGCGCGCCCCGTCCTTGGATCTCCCAGGTCGAGTAGGAGGTCGTACGGTCGTGTGCCACGGCGATGGAGGTCGCGAACAGCAAGACCGTGAGTGTCAGTCCCCAAGAGCGAAGACCGCCCCAGCGAAGGGCCACCGCGCGCATGCCAGACAATCGTTTTCCCAAGGCTCAGGGCAAGCGGTCGCTGAGTTCGATCTTGGCCCGTGCCCGCAGGTCGTTGAGGTACGCGTGCAGGGCTTCCTCTCCCGCTTGTCGGCGATACTCGGCGAGTACCTGCGCTCTGATCTCCTCAAACGCCGGAACCGCGTCCGCCTGACGGTCGAGCAGTTGCACGATATGCAATACCGGTCCGGCCCGAACCGTGTCGCTCACCTGCCCCACAGCAAGTGCCGCCGCTGCCCGCGCTGCCGTCGGCCCGAGGTAATCAACCAGCTTTGCGGGCGGAAGCAACGCATCGGGCACCGACACGATTTCAGGATCCCCGAGGGCGTTGCGGACCTCGGCAAAGTCCTCCCCGGCGCGCAGCCGGCGCATCGCCTGCTGCGCCCGTGCGTGCCATGCGGTCTCATCCTCTCCGCCGCGCATCTGGCAGAGAATCTCCCGCACACGCAGCCTGCCGGGACCGGCGAAGAAGTCGCGGCGCTGCTCGTAGAACGCGCGCAGAGCATCGTCCGTGGGCTGCACGTCGCCCGTGTCGGCGAGGACCGAATCGATCACCGCGGTCGCGAGATCCTTGCGCACTTTGCTGTCCGAGCGCGTGATGCCAAGCTCCAACGCCCGTTGCACCAGCAATTCCTCGTCGATCAGGCGATCCAACACCCGCTGCCGTTGCGCATCGTCGAGCGGGTCCCGCTTGTCCTGTGCCAGCGCGCTGAGCACACGTTGGTAGTCTTCCTGGCGAATGGTCTGGCCATTCACGCGCGCGACGCCGCGCTCCGGCAGCCAGCCCCTGCCGGGCGACGCTGCCGTGCTTAGACCGGCTGCCGCGAGGCCGGCGCCGAGCATGGTGCCCAAGGCCAGCAGTACCGCGGGACGGCGGCCCTGCGCTGCAATCGTCATCGCGTCACCTCTCATGGTACGTCGACATAGATGGGCGACGACCAGGCGCGCTCCTCAATCGGGCTCAGGCAGTCATCGGTGCTGCTCGTGCGGTAGTCCCCATGGCACGGATGTACCTCGATACACTTGCCGGACTCGTCGTATGTGCAACGCAGATTGCCGCCGTTGATGGCGGGGCTGGGTTCCTCGATGGCGCGCACGTAGTACACCGCCGGACGACCGGACACCACGAAGTCCGGATCCTCGAACTCGACGGCGCAGCCCGTCTCGCTCGGTGCGCACGAAAACGTCCGCCACTTGTCCTCGATCAGCGGAGCGAGCGGCTCACCCGGCCGGGTCTGTGGCCGGATGCGCACGACCTCGATCCGAGTGATCTGCTTCCGCTCCTCGGCTGGGTTGTAACACTCCCCCTTGCACAGCCAATTGAGCCGCTCAGGGCTCAGGGCGCTGGTGCTATAGTCGGGGCAGCCGGGCTTTTGCTTGAAGGCGCCGACCGCGCGCACTTCGAAGCGCGGCGGTTGTGCTAGGCGCACCTCACCGCCCATGGGGACGGAAACGTTTCCACCGTCCGGGCCAGGGGCGTTGACCAGGTTGAACCACAGGAGGATACGATCACCGCTGGTGCCGTAGACTTCCTTGCGCTTCATCGCGCTCCAGACCTCGTCGCGGCTGCGCCCGTTGGCGTGCACCGCAACCAAGCCCCCGGTCATGAAGAACGAGGCGTTGCGTTCGCCCTCAAGTCCTTCGAGTCCACGCGGAAGGCGGTTGAAATCGAGCACCGTCGAGCGTGGTACCGGCTGCTCCGGAGCGCTGCTCAGGCGCTTTCGCCAAGCAGCATCCGGCGCGCCCGCCGCCTCGGTCGTCCCCAGACGGTCGAACTCCTTGTAGCCGTTTCCCGGCCGCGCCCGGTGGTTGTCGCTCGACGCGATGATGCCGAAGCGGAAGCGGCGCGGCTGCTCGGGTTCTTCGAAGTTGGAGATCGCCAGCGCATACTGCGTCGATCCGCCCGGACGGTAATTGAACGCGGGCGTGAAGCAATCCTTGCATTGACCGGCGTCCAACCAGTCCTCGGGAGTTGCACCGGGGACTGTCATGGGACCGAACCCGCCCACGTTCACAAAGTTCTGCCGCGCCTCGGCGGCGCGCGCAGCGCACTCAGCCCCGTCGAACCCGGCGGCGCGACAGCGCGCCTCGATGATCTCCCCTGCCCGCCAGCAACTCGGCAAATAGTCTTGCCGCGGTTCCGGACAGCGGGGCTTGCCCTCGGCGTCGTAGGTGACCGCCTGCCAGTCACGGTATTCCTCCGAGTTACCGTGCCCGGACATGACCTCGACGAGGATTTGTTTGGCCGGATCATTCATGGCCGGGGCCAGTTGCTTATCCCAGCTGGTCCCGGGCGGCGAATAGAAGCCCCAGGTATTGCCGTGCGGAATGACGATGCTGTCGAAGCCCCACTGATCGAGCTTGTCGAACAGTTCGCGTGGCGTCGACGCCGACTCATAGCATCCGACCGGCAGATCGCGGCTGTTGACCCCTGCCGGGCAGAAAGGAACCCCACGAATTTCGCGCATGAACTCGATAAAGTTATAGTACCGCTGCCGGTTGGGAAAGTCGGTGAGGGCGATTAGCGGCGACATCTGGATGGCCCCGCCGCGCAAGGCGTCCGTGGCCATGCCGGCGGCGCCGATCGGGCGGGCTGGAACCTCGTTGTCCTGCAGGCCCTTGAAGATGACGTTCTTGTGGCCGTAATGCTCTTCCGGCGTCCGGCCCATCTGGCTCCACTCCCAGCCGAGGAACACCGCAACATCAGGATTGGCCGTGTCCGGTCCTGCAATGGCGTTGCACTGTCGCACGGCGTCTTTGGCCTCCTGCCAGCGCTGCGGCGTCGTGGCCTCAGCGTGGTCGTTGATCGACCAGAAGTCGAGCGCGGAACAGAAGCGGGCGTAGTCGCAGGCATCCGCGATCGGATGGGCCCCGCTGCCCTGCACCATGGGCAGGCTCAGAATAAAGGCATCACTTGAGAAGGTGGTGTGGACGTGCAGATCGCCGAAGAGGATCTGCTTCGGCTGGGCGACCGAGAGTTGTGTCGCGGCAGTGGCATGGGCCATGGACCGGGCTGCGACAACCGCTGCAGGCACGGTGGCCTGAGTCGGCGTCCCGGGCCCTTCATGCCGGCCGTACAATTGCAGCCAGGCGCCGGTCCCGTAGGCGCCCGCGAGCAACACGAGGAGCACGACGACTGCCACAACGCGCTTGACAATCCGCATTCGCTTCCCCCGTTTCCGCAAGTCCCACGGGTTTAGGCGAGATCCCGTCAACAGTCAACGGAACGACGGTGCACAGACGAGCTTGCGGCTTGCGGCGCGCCTCGGGGCTCCGCGATTGTAGTCCGCGGGGTGGGTTGTCGAATGGCGACGGCGGGAGGAACAAGATGGAGCCGGCCGGCCCAGGCTGGGCGGCTCGGCTGGCTTCCCGGCGCTGCGCGGCGGCGGTCCCGGGGGATCGACCGCCGCCGTGCAGCCCGTGTTGCGTGGCGCCTTACGACGCCGTGAAGTTGTAGTTCAGCCCAATGCCGAAGGTGCGCGGGGTACCGTATTGGTTACCCGCGATTCCGAGGCTGGAGCCGAAGTCGATACCGTAGGACCGGTACTTGCGGTCGAACAGGTTGTAACAGAATACCGACAGGTCCAGCGAGCCCTTCGTCAGCGGGATTTCGGTGAACTGCAACCGGCCGTTGAAGAGCGCATAGTTCCAGCCCTTGTCGGCCTGCGCGCCGGCGGTGTTCGAGTTGGGAACGAAATAGATGTAGTCCTGCCAGTAGCCATCAAGGTGTGCCGCGAACGTGCCAACGGACGTCGGCGGCGCAGTGTAGGTCAAGCCGATCGTCGCCTGGTGCTCGGGTGTCATTGCGAAGACCCGCTCTCTGGCAACATTGGCGTACTGTCCGTTCGGTTGCAGCTCGTTCCACTCCAAGAACTTGGGCAGGGCCAGTGCATACGTCGCGCTCGCCTCCACCCCTTGGAGAGGTACGGCCACAACTTCCAGTTCGCTTCCCCAGATTTCGGCTGAATCCGCGTTACCGATGGTGCTCACCGCACCGCCGGTGACGCTGGCCTGGAAGATGCTTTGCTGAATGTCCGTATAGTCGCTGTAGAATCCGGTGGCGTTGACCCGCAAGCGCTTGTCGAGCCACTGTGACTTGAAGCCCAATTCGTACTGCAGCAAGATTTCAGGATTGAAATTGATGGCAAAGGCCGCCGGGTCGTTGGTCGTGCCATTGAAGCCACCCGCTTTGAAACCACGCGCGACTCGGAAATACGTCATGAAATCGTCGGTCCATTGGTACGCGAGGTTAGCCATTGGTGAGAGGCCCGGGGCCCCGGCGCCGTGTATGCCGAACGCTTTGCCGCGGTGGTCCTCCCAGCCCTTTTGGGACGGGGTCGTCGCGACATAGCGGTCGGTGTGGATCTGATCCTGGGTGTAACGCAGGCCGGCGGTAATGCTCAGTTTGTCTTGGAGGATCGGTGGCGTGTAGGTGATCTGGCCATAGGGTGCGTAGGATGCGGTCGTGGCGACCGTCCGATACGGCAGATCACTGTTGCCCAACACGAACACCTGGCTCTGATCCTGCGCCGAGTATTCGCCATAGTAGTAGAGACCGCCGACATAGTTGATCCGCGGCATTGTTCCCACCCATTGGAGTTCCTCGCTCCACTGCTGTGTGTGCAGAATGGAATGTAAATCCAAGAGGTGCACGGGACTGCCGTCGAGATCCTGGGTTTGCTTGTGGGTGAAATCGCGGAAGGCGGAGATTGATTTCAACGTCACCTTCCCCATCGGGCCCACTTCACCGAGTTCGTACGCGGCGGTGAGATTGTACAGACGGTGGAAACCGTCATCCGCGAGCGGATTCAACAGATACCCGCTGGTACCTTTCTTGAGCGATTCGTACACCGCGTTGTTGCCGATCGCATCGACGCGGTTCGTACGCACGTAAGGGGGCAGGCCACCGGGAATGAGCGGATTGGGAATGGAGAGCGTCGGGGTGAGCTGATAATTCTTGTCCGCGATGGAGCCCGGGTAGATATAGGTGAGCTGGAAGGCGTTGCTCGAATTGGAATAGCGATGGTATTCGAACGAGCCATCGATCGTGAGCGGCTCGATCGGCTGCCAGCGCAGCGTAGTCATCGTGAACACGCGGTTGAGGTTGTTCAACGTGCGAGCGCCACCCGCCGGCACGGAGGTAGGCGAGCTGTTGTCGAAGTAGCCGTCATGCGTCTTGTAGGCCACGTTCTGGCGCAGGCTCAGGGTGCCGATGGCGTCCGATTGCCAGAAGCCGTTCTTGCCGACCAGTGGGACGTTCACCATCAAGCGGCTCTTGAACGTCTCGTAGTTTCCGGCTTCGGTTTTGAGCGAAATCGACTTCTCTTCGGTTGGTTTCTTGGTGATGAAGTTCACGGCGCCGGCGATCGTGTTGCGGCCGTACAAGGTGCCCTGCGGCCCGCGCAGCACCTCGACCCGCTCGAGGTCCTCGACGTCGACGTTGGACCCGGACAGTTTCGCCAGGTACACACCATCGATATAGAGCCCAGTTGGGGTCGACAGCGTGGTGCTCGGGTTACCGCTCGTGACGCCGCGGATGGCAACGGTCACGCTCGAGGCGCTGCCGGGGTTCGTCGTGATGCGCACGTTGGGCGCCGCCTGGCCAATGTCGGCGACGTCGGTGACGCCGCGCTGTTCGAGTTGGGCGCTGCCCAATGCGGTGACCGACACCGGAATCTCCTGAATGCTCTCTTCGCGCTTCTGCGCGGTGACGGTGATCTCCTCGATCTCCGCCTCCACCTTGGGCGCCGCCTTCGCCTTACCCGCCTGCGCCCAGGCCCCCGACGGCACGGTCAGGCCGGCGACTAGCGCCAACCCGAGGCTGAACCGTATTCTGCTATCTACCTTCATGTTGACCCCTTTCCGTGGGAAAACCAGGATCCCTGGTCCCCGCCATGTGCTATTCCCTCAGGACCACGCAGGCTTGAACCGCCTCCCGCAAGCAGTTGCCCACCTCACGCGGCCGTCCGCCGACGCCGCGCTCGTCCCTTGCGTGTCGGCGCTGCCGCACGGGTCCACCGCCGTACGGACCTTTCAACGGGCGGAGACACGGGCGCGCTGATCATGCCCACGACGAGGTCCACCAGTTCGGCAGCCAACGCTGCCGTCGGCATCGATGGTTGCCCGTTCTCCAGTTCGCGCTCATGCTCGGCCAGCGCCTGCACCCAGAGCCGGGCCGCAAAGAACAGCCGTTGCACGCACAAGCTAGCGGGCAGGCCGCGCGATTGCGCCACGATCCGCGTGTTGATCTGGTCCATCGCATCCTGCACCCCAAGGCGAAACGACATGATCTGGCTCTGGACGGGGTCGGCCAACGTCTGGGCGACGAACCGCACGTAGCACGAACCGGGCTTCAGCGATTCGGTCAGCGGATAGACCATGGCCTCGACCAGCGCACGTAAATCCTGTGCCTGGCCCGCACGCTCCAGGTCCGCCAGGCGGGCCAGCCGCCGTTCGTTTACGGGTTCGATGCGGCGCCGCAGGATTGCCTCGATCAATCCCTGCTTCGAGCCGAAGTGATACTGCACCGCCGAAGTATTGCGTTGACCCGACGCCGCGCTGACCTCGCGCAGCGAGACGGCACCAAGGCCCCGGCGCGCGAACAGACGCTCTGCCACTTCGCTGATCCGCTCTTGCGCACCTGCAGCCACGGGCGCGTTTTAACGCAGCTGCGTTAATCATGTCAAGGGCAGAGGCATCGGAAATTCATACATGATCCTTTGCCCATGGGTACGCTGCGGCTTGGACCGTCCCCTGGAACGCGCCTACGACGGTGCCCTTGCAGGGTTCCGGTGCAATGCTGTACTGAGGCACATGTCTCCAGTCTCTCCCGTCAAACAGCAGGCTGTGGCCGAGCGACTGCGGGCACTCGGTGTCCGTGAGGAGGACCTTGAGGAGCGCTTTGTGCGCTCCAGCGGCAAAGGCGGGCAGAATGTCAACAAGGTCGCCACCTGCGTGGTCCTGCAACACCGGCCCACCGGAACCATGGTGAAGTGTCAGCAGGAACGCTCGCAGGCACTGAACCGCTTCCGCGCACGTCAGCTGTTGGCCGACAAGATCGAGCGCCAGCTGCGCGGTGCTGCCAGCGCCGAAGCGCACCGCATTGCGCAGCTGCGTCGGCAAAAGCGACGCCGCTCCCGACGGGCGCAGGAAAAGGTCCTGGAAGCCAAACACGCCCGGGCCGAGACCAAGGCCCTGCGCCGGCCGGTGTCAGGCGAGGGAGACTAAGCGCGGGCGGTGGCCGCGGTGTCAGATCCTCCCCGCCAGTTCCGCGGCGATCTCAAGCATGCGTTCGACACGCCGGCCCACGTCGTCGAGTGGCACCGTCACCCGCATGCCCCCGCGCGCGCCTGCTTTGAGCCTGGCGTACACGCCCTCGACGATGCATGCCTGCTTCCACCAACTGAAAACCACGTAGTAAGCCAGGTGCGACAGGTCGCGGCCCGACCGTTCAATGTAGCGGTCACGCACCGCCGCCCGCCGCGCAAACCCCGGCGCCAGCGTTGGCGGTGAGGTCATCCAGGGCAAGGGGTCGCCGGGGTCGGCCCAGTACATCAGCGACCACACGAAGTCGGCGACCGGATCACCGATGGTGCAGAGCTCCCAGTCGAGGACGGCGGCCACCCGCATGTCCGCACCGAGCACGGTATTGTCGAAGCGGAAGTCGCCGTGCACCAAGCCGGGCCGCTGTTCCGGGGGGAGGTGCGCGGTGAGATGCGTGTGCAGCTGGTCGATGAGCGGTAGTTCACGCGATTTCGCCGCGTCGACCTGCTTTTTCCAGCGGCGCAGTTGCCGTGCCACGTAACCCTCGCGCGGGCCGAGATCGCCCAGGCCGACCGCGTCCACGTCGACCTTCTGGTAGGCAATCTGCACGTCGATGAGGGACTCGGTTGCCACTTGGCACTCCTCAGGCGTCAGCTGCCCCGCCGTCTGCTCGTCGCGCAAGATCAAGCCGTCGACGAACTGCATCACGTAGAATTCGGTGCCGGTGACGCCGATGTCCTGGCAGTAGGCGAGCATCCGCGGCACGGGAACACCGGTGGCGTGTTCCCCCAGCGCCTTCATGATGCGCCACTCGCGGCTCATGTCATGGGCCGTGGCGATGCGGGCGGTCACCGGCGGGCGCCGCAATGCGTACGCATCGCCGGCCGCATCGGTTACCCGGAAGGTCAAATTCGACCCGCCCGCAGCTATCAACGTGAACTGGAACGGAGATCGCGCTCCGTCGACCGCTTGTTCGAGCCAGGCCGTTACACTTTCGCGATCGATTCCTGGCAGCGCCGCGTTGTCCGATTTCCCAGCCAAGCTGGTGTTCCCCTCAGGGCGTTCCATCATTTCGACGCTTCAACTTTTGACGTGGGACCCAAGAGTTCAGCCGTGGCCTGCATCACAGGTTGGCCGTGTGCTGTTCCAGCAGGTGCGCGAACTTGCGGAAAGCCGCGTCACGGTTGGTCGGTACGTGTTCCGTGGGCCAGCCCTGCTTCACCGTCGCCCGCTTGAGCACTTCCTTGGCAATGGTGACCTTGTGGATTTCGTCGGCGCCATCGGCAATGCGTAAGGCGCGCGCCATCCGAAACATCCACTCCAGCGGCAGATCGGTCGAATAGCCCAAGGCCCCGTGCAGCTGGATGGCGCGGTCTAGGACGTTGAAGAGGACCTGGGCGGCGTAGTACTTGATCATCGCAATTTCCTTGCGCGCCGCCTTGCCGCCTTCGTGATCCATCGACCATGCCGCCTTGAGCGTCAGCAGCCGGGCGGTTTCGATCTCCACCGCCGACTCGGCGATGAGATCCTGCATCATCTGATGCTGTCCCAGTGGCTTACCGCGGGTTTCCCGCGACACGGCCCGCTCGCACATCATTTCGAAGGCGCGGTGGCACTGGCCGATCATGCGCATGGCGTGATGGATGCGCCCTCCGCCCAAGCGGCGCTGGGCGAGCATGAAGCCCTCGCCGGGCTGGCCGATCATATTGGCCGCCGGCACCCGGCAGTCGCGGAAGCGGATCTCCGTGTGTCCGCCCAGGCGCCCCTGGCGTTCTAGCTCGCGGGGATCGGGATGGGCCATCGTGCCGACGTTGCGGACGATCTCCAATCCCGGCGTACCGCGCTCGATCACGATCATTGCGGCACGCGCGTGCGGGGGCGCCTCCGGGTTGGTGACGACCATCGCGAGCACGAAGTCGGCCACGTCGGCATTGGAGGCAAACCATTTGTGGCCGTTGAGCACCCAATGGTCGCCATCGCGGACGGCCATGCTACGGATCGCCGTCGGATCTGTGCTAGCGACGAAGGGCTCCGTCAACGCGAAGGAGCTGCGCAATCGGCCGTCGAGCAGCGGCCACAGCCAGCGCTGTTTTTGCGCCTCGTTGGCGCCGACGGCGAGCAGTTCGGCGTTCCCCGAATCCGGCGCCTGGTTGCCGAAGATCTCCGGAGCCATGACATAGCGGCCGAGGATCTCGTGCAGTAGGGCCAGGTTGAGCTGGCCCATGCCCTGGCCGCCGAGCTCACGGTCCAGGTGCGCCGCCCACAACCCTTGTCGCTTGACCTCCTCCTTGAGCGGCGCCTCGATGCGGTCGAGCTGCTCCTGGGTCAGATCGTAGTAGATGAACTCGAGCGGGCGCACCTCGGTTTCAACGAACGCGCGCACCCATTCCAGCTTTTTCTCAAACTCCGGCTCGGTCGAGAAGTCCCAGGCCATCGTGCTCTCCTTTACGTCGATCCAGTGGTGGGCACCTGCAAGCGCCTTGTCACCGCGTCTGCCCGAAGCTGCGATGCGCTACCACAAGGCCCTATGGCGAACAAGCATTCAGCCGCGGCGTCCCACAGGCGGCGTCGCTTGTGGGATTCACGAGAGGTATGGTGCCGGACCGTACCAATGGCGGCACCAGCCAACGAGTTCGTCGTCGGCGCGATCGCGAAGCCGATTCATCTCGCCATTCCTCCTTGCGCGTGTCGCCGTGATCCCTTGCCGCGGTTGACCAATCTCGAAGATATTGCCATATCCAATACCTGCGTATTGATGTCAAGCGCTGGTGTCTGCCTGGCCAGGTGGTTGGTCCGCCAAACACCGCTTGACAGGAATACGCCCGTATTGGATATCGACACAACCCGGAAAACGGTTCGCCCCGTCGTCACCGGAGCGGGAACTGGGTACGAGGCGAGGGCCAGCGAGCGAGCACGGGCTTGCGGAGCAGATGATGGCATTGCAGAGCGATGATCTCGGAACCAAACGGACGCGTTTGCAGCAGTGGCTGGTGAGCAAGCTGCCCGGGGCGCAGAACCTGTCGCTCTCCGAACTGAAGAAACCCGGTGCCGGGCTGTCCAACGAGACGCTCCTGTTTACGCTGTCGTGGACGGATGGGGGACGCACCCGCTCGCAATACATGGTCGTGCGCCTACAACCCGCTGCCTTCCATGTGTTTCCCGATTACGATTTGACCGTGCAGTATCGCATTATGCAAGCACTGGGTCCGACCGCGATCCCCGTCCCCAGGGTGCGCTGGCTGGAGGCCGACCCGGTCATACTCGGTTGTCCCTTCTACGTTATGGACGCGATTGCCGGGCAGGTCCCGTCGGATGTACCGCCGTACCATACATTTGGCTGCTTGGTGGACGCGGCCCCGGAACAGCGTGCGCGGATGTGGTGGCACGGCGTCGACACCCTGGCACGCATCCACGCCCTCGACTGGCAGCGCCTGGGTTTGTCGTTCCTCGGTGTCCCACCACCGGGCACCGGACCGGTCGACCAAGTGCTCGACTATCAGGAACGCTACCTCCACTGGGCCTGTGGGGATCGGCCGCATCCGCTTCTGCCGGCCGCGCTCGAATGGCTGAAGCACCACCGCTTCGCACCCAAGCGGGTCGGCCTGTGCTGGGGTGATGCCCGACTGGGAAATGTCATTTATCAAGGCGCCCAGATCGCGGGGTTGCTCGACTGGGAGATGGCGTTCCTCGGGGACCCGGAAGCGGATCTCATGTGGTGGCTGTACGTGGATTGGATGATGAGCGAGGGGTACGGCATCCCGCGGCTGGCCGGTCTGCCATCACGGGAAGAGACGATCGGCCATTATGAGGAGTTGACCGGCACGAAGGTGGAGCATCCCCTCTACCACGAGGTGCTTGCCGCCTTCTACAATAGCATCATTTTCTTCCGGCTGGCCGCGCGGATGGAAGCGATGGGGGTACCTACGCCGACCCCCGATTTCGCGACCAATAACGTCAACAGTCAGGCGCTGGCACGCTTGTTGGGTCTGCCCCCGCCAGGCGCAGCGTCACGGCACGAGGTTATCCGGCTCGAGGACGTCACCAGGCGGGTGCAGTTCCGCCTCACCGGGAGCGGCGGGAGCGATTGGTACCTGATCGTGGATCGGGGGCAACCGACCCGACATCAGGGAACTGTCGCCAACCCGGATGTGACGGTCACCGTCTCGGCGTCTGACTGGAGCGCGATTCAGCGAGGTGAACTCAATCGCTTGCAGGCCTACTATGCCGGTAAGATTCAGACGGAAGGTGACTTGACCCTCTTCATGCAGTTGGAAGACGTCATCGCGAAGCTCGGCCGCTAGTGCGCCGTCACCTGCAGCGGACGCAATCTACCCGCCGGCCCGCTTGAGCACCTCCTGGGCGGCGTTGTATCCCGGCACACAGGTCACGCCGGGACCGGGATGACAGCCGGCACCGCACATGTAGAGGTTCTGCAGCGGTGCCTGGTAGTTCGACCAGCCGGGCACGGGTCGGCGTTGGAACATCTGCCCCGGATGCAGCAGACCGTGGCAGAAATCACCCCCCGTGATCCCGTACTTCGACCCGAAGTACTCATGCGTCAGCACGGCTTGGTCGATGATCGCATCACGGAAATTCGGCGCGCGCTTGGCAATCTGCCCAATGACGCGTTCGGCCATCACCTGTTTTTTCTGGTTGTGCTCGGCCGGCGACAGCTCGGCCGGAAAGTAGTGCGAGAAGAACGTGCAGATGTGGTAGCCGGGGGGCGCATAGCTCGGATCGACAAGGCTGGGGATGTAACAGTACGCGACCGGATCGTCGGGTACCTGATTGCGCCGATACTGTTCCCAGCAGCGGGAGAGATGCTCTGGCGACGGGATGTAATTCATCAACCACCGAATGTTGTTCTCATTGGCAAACGCCAGGTCACCCGTGTACTCCGGCAGCTCCTTGAGGGTGAGATGTATCTGAATGTAGCCGTTGGTGTACTCGATCTCTTTGACGGCATGCGCGAACGCTGACGGCAGATGCTCCTCGCCGACCAGGTCCATGAAGGTCGTCCGCGCATCCAGGCTACACAAGACCACCTGGGAGGAGATCGTATCTCCCGTACGCAGCTCCACGCCGGCGACCAGCCCGTGCCGCAGGAGCATCCGCCTGACTTCGGCCCGGTACTGGACCTTGCCACCGTGCTTCTCAAAGGACCGCAACAGGGCGTCGGAGACCGAACCGATACCACCCCTGGCCATCTGGAAAGCGTTGTGCGTGCCACTGGCGGTGTGATGATAGGCGAGAGACAGCGCGCTGCCAGGCGTGTAGGGACCCATATGCGTCCCGTCGATCGCGCCGGCCGCAAACGAGCCCGTGATGCACCGGTGACGATTCGGGTCGGGAAAGAACTTTCGCAGCACATCCATGGCGCTGCCATGCAAGCAGGTCAGTAGGATTTCGCGCGTTTGCGCGTCCGGCGCCTCGGCAATGATCGCGTCCATGGAATCGGGAGGCTTGAAACGTTGGGCATTCATGACGCCGCCAAACACCTGGAGGTAGGCAAACAGGTCCATAGATCCCTGCAGAGCGTCCGCACCATGATCGTTCATCAGGTGCTCCATCATCCTGCCGAGATCGTTGTGCACGACGAACGGCGGGTCGCCCGGAGCGCCAAATACGCAAAATGAGGTCTGCGGCGTTATCAGCTCGAGACCGTACTCTTCGAGTTCAAGCAGTTTGCGCACGTCCTCATGCAAGACGATCAGCGCCCACGCCCCCACGTTGTGCTTGAAGCCCTTGAACAGCTCCCGGGTGGCCGCCATGCCCCCGGCGTGCCCCGTACGCTCCAAACAGAGCACCCGCATGCCCGCCTTGGCGAGTACGACTCCGGCCGCGAGCCCATTGTGACCCGCGCCCACGATGATCGCATCGTAATCGGTCATCTCAGACTCCTTTCCTTGGCGTTTGGCGGCGGACCTTGCCGCCGCGTCGTGCCCCCAACGCCACCCGCTGCGTGCGATCCACACCCGTGAGCCTGCCCAGCAGGGTGCGTTCGAGTACCGCGAAGTGCTCCTTGGCCGGCTCAACGCCTGGAACCAGTGCCGACTCCAAGGCGATGCCCCCGAGCATCATGAAGGTGAACCGCTGTGCCGCCAGCAGTTGCCGCGCCGGCAGTTTCAGGTCTCCAAAGATCTCCGCCCAGAGCTTCGTATGCGCCGCAGCCAGCCGCTCCGTCCTATCGGGGCAGTGCAGGAGAATGTCCAGAACGATTCGGTAATAAGGCCCGGTGTGCCCCAGCCACGCTCGCTCAGTGAATGTCTGGACACGGCGCTGAAGATTCGGCTCCGCCTGGCGCAGTCCCGTCAGGAGGCCGCTGAATTCGCGCAGGCAACGGTCGATCACGGCGTCAATGATCGCGTCCTTATCACCGAACTGATGCTGCACCGCGCCCAAGCTTACCCCGGCGCGCGTGGCGATTCCGAGCATGCTGCTGTTGCTGAAGCCGAACTCCGCGATGCATTGACACGCGGCCCGCAGGATCTTCTCACGGGTCTCGGCGCTGCGCTCGGCGTGCGGCCGGCGAATCTTGGTTCGGCCTACGGCAGCTGACAGCATACGCATGTTAACCTCGCCGGCACGTCGCGTCGCCATATGCAATACCCGCATATGGTTGTCAAGTGCGGCGACGCCACACCACCGGCCGCGACGTGGCATGCCCACGGGCGCCGAGGGATGCCACGACCATGCTGGACTCGGTCGTGGCCGCGGTGCTAGCAGTACCCCACGTCGATGGCCGAGGTGAGGAATCCCTTGCATGGAACACCCTGAGAAGCGCGATCTCGATCTGACCCAGACACAACTGCGCACCTGGCTTGCCAGCAAGCTACCAGGCGCGCAGGACCTGCACATCCGCGGGCTCAGTGCACCAACCGAGGCCGGTGCCTCGAATGAGACGTTCCTGTTCGACACTGAATGGACCACCGCCGGAACGCCGCACTGCGAACGACTGGTCGTGCGCTTCAAACCGAGAGGGATGACGTTGTTCCCGACCTACGACCTGGGTCTGCAGTGCCGCGTCATGCAGATGCTCGCCGGGACGGACGTGCCGGTTCCGCACGTGCGCTGGTTCGAACCAGACGTGCAGGTGTTCGGTGTGCCGTTCTTTGTCATGGACTGTGTTGCCGGGCGCGTGCCGCCCGACAACCCGCCGATGCACATCGCCGGTTGGGTGACGGAGCTCTCCCCGGAGCAACGGGAGCACTTGTGGTGGAACGGTCTGGAGGCAGCGACGCACGTGCACCGGCTCGACTGGCGGACGCTCGGATTCGACTGCCTTGCCGAACCGCAGCGGGGTGCGACGCCGCTGGTCCAGCAACTGCAGTATTATGACGAGTACCTTGCGTGGGCGGTGGATCCGGCCCAGTTTCCGCTGCTCGGCACGGTACAGCGCTGGCTGCATGCGAACCCTCCTGCGGACGAGCCAGTCGCCTTGTGCTGGGGCGATTCCCGACTCGCCAACCAGGTCTTCGATGAGCAGCTCACGTGCGTGGCACTGCTCGACTGGGAGATGGCGCGCCTGGGCGATCCCGTGCAGGATCTCGCCTGGTGGCTGGCGTCGGATCGGTGCTTCACCGAGGGCTTGGGGATCTCGCGGCTGGCCGGCTTCCCCGACCGGGCGGCGACCGTTGCGCGCTGGCAAACGTTGGTTGGCCGTGAGGCGCGACACCTCCCGTACTACGAAGTGCTCGCCCTCTACCGCTACTCGATCCAGATGGCGCGCATTGGCCGGGTGTTCAAGCACTACGGGATCTACCCCTCGGACGATGACCTGTTCGTCTATAAGATCGGCGCGGTGACCCTGGCGCGCGCCTTCGAAGAGGTCACACGCGCTGAAGTGAACCGGGGCTGGTCGGAGACAACGTAGCCTGGCTCATCGCGCGGCCGTCTCAGCGCTCGCGAAACGGGCCACGCCCTTGGCCACGGCGGCTTCGTGGCCGACAAGAAAATGGTCGGCCCCGGCTATGACCTGCAACATCTTTGGCTCCGCCAACCGGGCGAATTGCTGCTGCAGGCCTGCCAAGTCGCAAAACTGATCGCGATCGCCGACAATAAACAGCTTGGCCGTGCGACAGCAGAAAAGGGCATTGAAATCGTCCAAGGCCACCAACGGCAACGCAACGGCAATCAGGCCGGCAACCTCCGGCCGCTGGATGCCGACGTGCAACGCCATGACCGCGCCAAACGAATATCCCGCGAGCGTCACGGACGACGCGTGGGTATGCTGCATTACGCAGCCGACGGCGGCCCGTACATCCTCGACCTCTCCCCGGTCCTGCTCGTAGGTCTTTCGGCTACGGCCCACGCCACGAAAGTTGAAACGCAGCGTCGCATACCCCGCGCGCTTCAAGGCACCGGCAACCGCGCGCACAACCGGGTTATCCATGTCGCCGCCGAACTGCGGGTGCGGGTGGCATACGACCGCGGCGCGGATGGCGCCGGCCGGGAGCGCCAACTCGCCTTCGAGAGTGAGATCACCGGCGGGGAACGTGACGAACATGGCAGAAGGCTTGGGGGCTTGGGGGCGTGAGGGCTTGGGGGCGTGATTTGTGCGCCGCGCCCCCAGGCCCTCACGCCCTCATGCCCGCTCTCCTGGCGCTCGCTTCCGGACGATCGTAAGCCCGTCGGCGACGGCGAGCATCACCGTCTCCACTCGCTCGTCGGCAGCCAGAAAGTCGTTGAGCTGCCGCATCGTCTGTGTAGCCTCGTCCGTGGCTGTCGGATCGGCGACGCCGCCCGTGTGCATCAGGAAGACGTTATCGAAGAGGATCAGGCCATTCGGCCGCAGTCGTGCCAGGATTTCCTCATAATAGTCGCGGTAGTTCTGCTTGTCGGCGTCGATGAAGCCCAGGTCGAATTGGGTCTGCGCGGGTAGGCCGCGGAGGGTGTCCAGAGCCGGGCCGAGGCGCAGCTCGATCTGCCCGGCGACTCCGGCCTCTTCCCAGTAACGGCGCGCAATTCCCGTCCATTCCTCATTCACGTCGCAGCACAGCAGATACCCATCAGGACCAAGCCCCTGCGCTATGCACAGGGCGCTGTAACCCGTGAAGGTTCCGACCTCCACCGCGGCGCGCGCACCGATCGCCCGGGTCAGAAGCGTCAAGAGCGCCCCCTGCTCCGGGGCGATCTGCATCAAGCTGTACACGCCGAGGCGCTCATTCTCCTCGGCCAGGCGCTTCAGCACCCGATCACGCGGACTGCAGTGCTCAACGACATAGGCGTACAGGCCTGAATTAAGAATGGTAAACTTGTCGGACATGGCACCTACTATACCAGGGGCCAGGGGCTAGGGAACGGGGGCTGGTTTGTGGCCCCCAGCCCCCGTTCCCTGATCCCCGCCTCCGGACCCCGTCTCGACGCACACCGGTGCGGTCGGCGCCTGCACGTTCGAGAGGTCCGACACCACAACCAGGGTCAGCTGATCGGGCTGGAGGTACTTCTGCGCGACGCGCCGCACATCGTCTTTGGTGACGGCGTTGATACGTTGCTTGAAGGTGTCCGTGTAGTCATCGCCGAGGTTGAAGAACTCGACCTGCGTCAGAAAGCTCGCCATCTTCGCACTGCTGTCGAGTTTCAGCGGAAAGCTTCCGGTCAGGTAAAGTCGCGCATCATTTAGTTCGTCGTCCCCGACCGCCTCTGTGCGAATTCGCTCGAACTCCGCACACGCGCGGCGGATCGCGTCCGTCGTGGAAGCGTTTTTCGTCTGCATCACCACCTGAAAGCTTCCAGGCGCCTTGTTCGGGGTGAAAAAGCTGGCCACCGAATAGGCCAGTCCGGCCTTGGTGCGAATGTTATCGAGGAGCCGCGACGAGAAGCCGCCACCACCAAGGATGAAGTTCATGACCAGGACCGGATAGTAGTCGGGATTGTCGCGGGCAATCCCCATGTGGCCGAGCACGATGTTGGCCTGGGTGATTGGTTTGTTGATGGCCACGGTGGTGGCCGTCGCGGGACGATCCGGCGGGTATTGGAATGCAACTGCCGTCCCCTTCTGCCACTGACGCAGGGCCTTCTCCATGCGCTCGCGAATGTCACTGGCCGACACATCGCCGACCACAGAAATGATCGTACCGTCCGGCCGGTAGTTCTGTGAATAGAATGCTGCGACCTCTTTGCGGGTCAGTTTGCGCACCGCATCTGGGTAGCCAATGACGGGATGACCGTAGGGTCCATCCGCGAAGATCGCCTTGAGGAAGGCGCGCTCGGCGACCTCGCCGGGTTCGTCTTCCTCTGCCTTCATGTGGGCAAGGGTGGCCTCCCGCCGCCGCGCCACTTCGGCCTCGGGAAAGCGGGGATGTAGGAGGACATCGAAGAGGAGGTCGAGGCCGGCGGCCAGATCCTTGCTCAGGAACTTCATGTTTGCGGTGGCGAAGTCCACGCCGGCCGCGATGCTGTATGCGGCGCCGATGGCATCAAACGCCCGACTGACCTCCTCCGCGCTGCGCCTTTCGGTTCCCTCGGTCAGCAGATCGGCGGTGAGGGCGGCCACCCCCTCCTGCCCTCCAGGGTCGCGACGGGATCCCGCGTCGATAAACATATCGATGGCGACGAGCGGCAGCGCATGCTGCTCGGAGACGACGAGGCGCGCACCGTTACTGAGCGTGAAGCGCGCCGCTGGCGGTGTCGCCGCGGCGGTTGCGGCCCACGCCGAAAGCACGCACGTCGCCAGCCACGACATCGACCGGCTGGCAGCACGGCGGGGTCCGACACCGATGCCCGCGTGCGCGGAGCCGCATCGGGCTGTGCTGCGCTGCGGGCGCATCAGTGCACCACTCCCGTCGGGTGAGCGGGCGCCGGCTCGGGCGCTTTTCCCGCGCTGGGCAACGGTTCCAAAGTGGCGACCGTGCGGTTGAGCGGAGTGAAGTAGGTTTTCGCAACGCGCATGATGTCCTGCGCCGTGACCGCCCGCATGTTGGGCAGATAGGTGTCGATGCGACGCCAGTCACCGGCCATCTCGTATTGCCCGAGCACCATGCCCTGGTAGAACAACGAATCCTGTCCAAACACGAAGGCGGCCTCCAATCCGTTGCGCACCTTGGTCAGTTCTCGGTCGTCTACGGGCGTGCGCTGCAACCGTTCCACCTGCCCCAAGAGTTCCTGCTCCACATTCTTGGCACTCTTTCCGGGCAGCGGTTGCCCGTACAGAATGAACAATCCGGGATCGATGGTGGTCAGTTCGTAGCTCGCGCCCGCGTCACGCGCCAAGCGTTTCTGGTACACCAGTTGCTGATGCAGCCGCGCGCTCTTGCCACCGGAGAGCACGGCGGAGATCACCTCCAGCACGGGAGCGTCAGGCCCTTTCAGGTTGGGTACATGATACGCGATGGCGACGAATGGCAGCTGGGCCGCACGCCGCAGGACGGTGCGATTCTCGCCCTGCTGCGGCGGTTCGATCGCCCGTACCGCTGGCGCCGGGGCTGCGGCGGGAATGGAGCCGAAGGCCTTCTCGATCTGCGCCAGCAGGGCATCCGCCGCGAAGTCGCCGACACAGACCACCACGGCGTTGCCGGGGCTGTAGTACGTACGGTAATACTCCAACGCATCCTGGCGCGTTGCCTGTTTGAGGTCGTCCATCCAGCCGATGGTCGGCCACTGGTAGGGATGGGCGGAGAACGCCACCGCACTCGCCTGCTCGAATAGCGCTGACACCGGGTTGTCCTCGGTGCGCAGCCGCCGCTCCTCCATGACGACGTGCAACTCAGGAGTAAACTGGGCATCATCAAACGCCAGATGCTGCATGCGGTCGGCCTCGAGATCGATGACTACGCCGAGGCGATCACTGGCGATGGTGGCGAAGTAGGTGGTGGCGTCGTCGGAGGTAAAGGCGTTGTCGTCGCCGCCGTTGTGCTGGATGATCTTCGAATACTCCTCCGGTCCGACCTTCTGGGTGCCTTTGAACATCAGGTGTTCGAGAAGATGCGACAGCCCGGTACGGCCCAGTTGCTCGTTGCGGGATCCCACGCGGTACCACACCTGGAGTACCGCGATCGGTGCCTTGTGGTCCTCGAGCAAGAGGATCTTGAGTCCATTCGGAAGGACCGCTTGGCGGACACGCTCCGCATAGGACTGCGCCGCTCGTGCCGGCGTCAGCGCCAGACACACGACGGCTAGCGTGGCCAATGCCGTGGGCAGCGATTTCCGCATTAGTGGCCCAGCTAGCAGTGGGGCCAGAGGGGGTCAAGGCGGCAACGCCGCGCGGGCCCTGGTGGCGGTTGCAATCGTCTCGTAGACGTCCCGCTGCACGCGCGCGGACACTCCCGCCAGCGCCTGACTCATGGCCGCGGCCAAGCGGGAGGGCTGATTGCACGCGGCTGGTTCGTCTCCGTCATAGGTGCGCTGCCACAGGACGGCATTGGCGCCCACTCCGCGGGTGCGCGCCAGCAGGAGCCGCAGCTCCAGATGGGCCCGGCACCCGCCAGCGGAGGCACGCTCGTCAATCTCCACGAGTTCGCCCGTGAGCCGATAGTCACCGACGAGCAGCGCGGGGGCGCGTTGCACCGCCCGGTATGCGCCCGTCGCGCTCAGGTCACGCACGAGCAGATCCGCGACCATGTTCCGGGGATTGGTGCTCCAACGGCTGTCGACGTACGTGCCGGTGCCATGCGCGTCGTCCCGGTACACGATCGAATCGCGGTCGTAGAGGGCCGCAACAGCGATCGGGCCGACCTCAACGATCGCGGGGACCGGATCACCGACCGCGGCGGGCGGAGGATACGTCAGCTGATATTCCCGAATCTGGGGCGTCGGGACGCTCATCGGCAGGCACCCCGTCAGCAACCCCATCAGCGGCAACAGCCACCGTCGCATCAGGGTTCGCCTCCATCACGCGCGCGCCGGCCTGCCGCCGGCTCGCCGAAGAACAGCAAGGACGGCTGCTGACGCACCTCGTCGGTGAAGCCGTGCAGATTCCCGATAGCCCGATCCAGCCGGGCCGTCGTCGACTGCAAACCGACGATCAGTTCCTGGGCGCTCACCGCCAGGCGATTGAGTTGATCGAGTGTCTGCGCCAGTTGGTCGCCCCGCACCCCCTGATTCAAATTCGCGAACAGCGTCCTCGCTTCCTCCGTTGCGCGTGTCGCGTTCTCCACCGCCGGTCCCAATTTGACGCCGGCGGTCATCTCCTCCAGGTGCTTGGTAGTCTTCCGGGCCGACGCCGACGCCGCGGCGAAATTTTCCAGGACCGTATTGACGCGCTCGTCCTGCAGGAGCCGGGCGGCCGAGTGCAGCGCGGCGCGCGCATCGGTCGACATGCTGCCCACGTCGACGTCGACGAACTTCCTGTAGACATCCGCGAGGGCATCCTGGATTGCGACGAAGCTCGAGCGGGCCGACGGGATCACGTCGTACGGGGCGTGGAAACTCAAGGTGGGCGATTGGTTCAGCGCCTCGCCTGTTCGCCGGTCGATCTCGACGTAGCGGAGGCCGGTGATCCCACTCAGCTCGAGTTGCGCGCGCAGCCTGTCATCACCCTGCAGTGCGGCGGCGTACCCCCGCTGGACATCCATGACGACCTCGATTAGCTCACGGTCCGGTGCCACGTCGATGCGCGCCACCCGCCCGACCGGCACGCCGCGGAATTTGACGGCCGCGCCGGGGTCGAGACCTTGGACGGATTCGGCAAAATACGTCACAAAGCGCTTTGTGTCCTCGAGGAAACGGCTCGCGCCCAACCAGATCGCGACCCCGATGAAC
>JAGDMS010000100.1 GCA_017860575.1 Deltaproteobacteria bacterium
AGCGCCGTGATCACCGACGGGAACGCGCTCATCCCGTTCGCCACCATCACCACCCGGCCCCCCACCGCTTCCGCCAGACTCCCCCCACTCGTCGGCGTCACCGTCGGCGTCGGCGTGGCGAGGACACCCGGCGTCGGCAAGCCATTCACCGCGTAGTTCACCGCCTTGAGGATTTCATCGACCGTGACCAGGCTGTCGCGGTTCGCGTCTGCGCTCGGGCACTCCGAGCTGGCGCGGTTACCCAGCGCAATGTTAATTTCGAGAAGGATCTCATCCACGGTCACGGCGTTGTCGCTGTTGCAGTCCCCGGTTCCCCGCCGGGCCAGCTCGAGCTGATTGCCGAAGTCGATGCCGTCAAACGATTGCCCGGCCTGGCTGACCGCCAGATCGGGCGGCTGTGCCGTCGTCTGGTGCCAGCCCGGCCGCGGCACTTCCCGGATCCGGTACACGCCCGTGGCGGTGAGCGCGAAGCCATAGTGACCGTCGCGATCCGTGCGCGTGCACAGCTCCGTCGCATTCGCGTCACAGGCCCCGTTGCCACTGACGGGATTGTTCAGGACGCCATCCGCATTGGCGTCGCTGAAGATGACCCAGTCGGCGACGGCGCCTTCGCCAACATTCCGCACGCCGTTCCCGTTGTAGTCGTGGTACTTCGTCCCGGCGATGACTGCCACCGGTGTCTTCGTCGGTGTCGGACTCGGGCTGGGACTGGCGGACACCGTGGGCGTCGCCGTGCGCGTCGGCGTCACCGTTGTCGTCGCAGTCGCCGTCGCAGTCCGCGTCACCGAGGCCGTCACCGTCGGCGTCACCGTCGGGGTGGTCTGCGCCTGATTGCCGAAATTCACCACCAGCGCCAGACCGCTCTCCAGCGGGTCGTCAGCAGTAATCACATCCTGTGATCCGCCAGCCGGAAACGTCGGCGTCCATCCCGACTGCACCACCTCGCGCACAAGCGGTTGGGCGGTCCCCTTGAACGCCCCTTGCGCGACATCGAAGGAGTAGGCGCCGCCCGGTCCGGTGGTCGCCTGATGCACGGCCCCGTAACTGTCGACAAATTCGATCGTCCAGCCGGGGAGCCCGAGTTCGGTTCCGTCCTGGATGCCGTCCCCGTTTTCATCCCAGAAGGCTGTCCCACTGACGGACACGTTCTGAAAATTGCCGAAGGTGCCCTGGACCACTGCTCCGAGTGATATCGGGATGCCGGTATAGCCGCTCGCGCCGGGGGCGGTCGGCGTCCACCCGCCCTGGGGCGCCTCACGAAGGCCAAACGTATTCAAGCCGATCGGCAGCTGCTCCTGCCGCACCAATACGGAGAAGAAGCCGCCCGCATCGGTCGTGCCGCTGGTAATGACAGCGCCGTTGCCGTTCAGCACTTCGACCGTCCATCCGCCCAGGCCCGGTTCATCGGCATCCTGCACACCGTCCCCGTTGAGATCGTCAAAGACAGTGGCCTCCACCGCCATCTCGTCACCGAGCACGCGCACACCGTTGAAATCGCTACTGACATCGTTGGTGAAGAAGGGGATGCACAGGTCGGCCTTGACCTGCCCCACGCCGCGGGCGATGCCGGTGAGCACACCCGCGCTCTGGTCGACAGTCGCCACCGCGGGAGCCGGACTCGGCGGCCCGGTCATCGTCCACGTGGTTACCACCGGCAGGTTGGGAATCGCGGTCTGCAGCCGCAGATCGTTGATGGTCACCGAGGACGTGAGCGGATTGTAACTGAACTTGAGACCAAAATAGTTGTCGCCGCTCGGGTAGAGGCCGCCCGCCGCAACGCTGGCGCCGCGGGGGTAGGTAATGTCGATGGGGATGTTGGCCGCCTTCGCGATCTTCTTGCCGCCGGGCACCCATTTCTCGATGAACTTCTTGATGTCCGCCGTGAGCATGCCGATCGGGTCGAACGGAATGGTGATGGGCTGGGTTCCCTGACGGAACGCGGTCAGCATGCCGACGGCGTGCGCCGTCCGACTCCCGTTGAGCGGCACGTTCAAGGGGTCTTCCAGGTGGCCGCTCTCGTTGCGCACCTCCTGATTGTCGAGGCTCGGCGTTACCCAGACGAACATGTTGTCGCTGGCCTTACCCAGGCATTTGCCGAGATCCAACGTGGCTTGGACGGCCGATATCCCTGGGGCCTTCGACGTCACCACACCGTGGAAGAAGGGAAACTTCACGCTGAAGCTGTCGGTCACCTCGATGACGGCATCGGACGTCACCGGTGCTGATTTCTTGTCCTTCTCCGAACTCTTCGCGGCTTCGGAGCTGACTTCGAAGTCCAACAACTCGCCGGCGACGGCGGTACCGGCCGCTTTTGCCCACTTCACCAACGGCTGCGTCCCGGGGATGAGTCCGATGCCTTTCTCGATTCCCCCCAGGAGATCCACGTCCTTGATCAAGCCGCCAAAGAGATCGAACTTGAGGTTCTTGACCACCACCTTCCCCGACCGCCCGATCGAGGTCAACGTGTCGTTGCAAAACGGGCCTTGCGAAAACAGGATCATCGGCGCATTGGGCATCTTCTGGCCAAAGAGCTTTGTGAGCATCTCGGATACGACATCCACGACGGCGTTGGCGAGCGAGGACGGTTCGATCTCCAGGGATCCAGCCTGGATGAGGCGCAGGCCCGAGATGACCAAAGCGCGGTTCGAGTAAATGTCGCCCTGATCGGTCGTGCGCTTGGCCCGGATCATATTGAGGCCGATCCCGGCGTCACCGGCGGTGAAGCGCACCTCGCCGGCGTCTTTGACTACCTCGATGGTCGCGACTTTCAGGTCGGGAACTTTCACCGACGTCTTACTCTTCAGGTAGTCGGTCACCTGCGTCAGTGCGGCGTTCAGCACGGTCTGCTCGAGCCAGCTGTTGACCCACTCGTACGTGACGTCGGCCGCGTTGGTGATGTCCCGGTTCGTGCCGCCCTCGCGCAATTCGATCTTCTGCGGCTGATCTTCGCAGAATCCCTTGCCGAGGATCAGGCGCGGACTGAGGACCATGGGCAGCTTGCACGTGGCCGGGCAGTCGTCCCCGTCGACCTGGTTGCCGTCGTCGCAATTCTCGAGGTTGGGCGGGCCGTCGTCCACGACGTTGTCGCCGCAGCGTGGGGAGGTGCAGTTCGTGCGGCAAGCATTCGACTCCGTATCGCTGTTGTCGGCGCCGTTGTCGCACTCCTCACCGGGATCGACCTTGCCATCACCGCACCGCGGCGCCGTGTTGCAGAGAGTGGCGCTGAAAATCTCGTTGGCGCCGGCAGCGTTCTCCCCGGTGAGGTTGCTCCAGGAACTGAAGACGATGACGTTGCCATCGCGGCTCATCCACGGGTCGCTGTTGGCCGGCGCGCCGTAGGGCGCATTCGGGTTGTCGGTGGAGCTGGTGATCTGCGCGGTGCGCGGCGTGGCGCCGCTGACATCCCACAGATAGATCTCCCAGTTCTGGTCCGGATTGGTGCCCAGCAGGTTGTACCGCGAGGCGAAGACGACCCGGTCACCCGAACCGTCGATCGACGGCGAGGCGATCGCCGGACTGAAATACGTGACCTCATCTCCCGAGCGTGTGATGACGTCGCCGCCCTTGCCGAAGCTGAGTTGCATGAATCGCTGCAGCTCGGTGTCGTAGAGAAAGACTTCGAAATCTCCGGCCGCGTTCTCGCCCGTGTAGTCCCGGTTCGAGATGAAGGCGAGGCGCGTGCCGGAGCTGTTGATCGACATCTGCGAGTTGGCGGGCCAGCGGCCGGCACTCTGCAACTGCAGGTCGCCCCCGGTGCTCTGGGTAATCTGCGAGAAGCCCTCGCCCGGGACCTGATACAGAAACAGCTCGAAATTGCCGTCGGCGTTCTTGCCGAGGGGGTCCGTGGGCGCGACAAACGCCACGCGCGAACCGTCGTAGTTGAGCGCAATCAGCGGCCGCAACGTGCTGTAAGCGGGGCTTCCCAGATAGAGGTCGCCCGGAACCGAGAACCAGCGATCCGCAGCCAGATCGTACAAGTTGATGGAATGGCCGTAGGCGTAGCCGTTGGCATTGGAGAGGTAGCTGAGCACACCGATCCGGTTGCCATCACCGCTGATTTCACCGGCGGCCGCATTGCCGTAGTTTTTGCCGCCGGCGATGCGCCGCTGGCGGCTCGCCGGCGGTTGCGTGAAATCGGTCAGGTACACTGCGGCGAGATTGTAGTAGGACGCCAGATCACCCTCTCCGGTGGTGACGATCTTGTCGCCGGCGTCGTTGATCGAGGGGTACGGGGGGTAGTTGCCGCTGTCACCCACGTAGTCTGAGGCCCCGCTGGCCGCGTCCACCCGGTAGGTAGGACCGCTGCCGCCGGAGATCAGGTTGGAATACGCCACCCTACTGGCATTCCGACTCGGGCGTGCCAGGTCGTTGTTCGCTTTAATGGGGCCGGAACTGTGGGTGAGCTGCTTGATGACGACCGGCCCGCAGTCAACCGACGACAGAGCCCAGGTTGGCGCGGTGGCAAGGGCGATGAGGGTCAGCGCGAGCCCGCTACGCCACGCCCACCTCCGTGGAACTGTACCTACCCACCGTTCCCCAAGTCTCTCGCTCACGTCCCCTGCCCTCGTCGGGGCGAGATGCCCTACACTTGCGTGAGCAATGCCCGTACCAGGCCAGCGAACGGCAGCAGAACTGAAGAAGTGCGTCCGTCATTCCGGCCGGCCGGAGTGAATGGGCATCGGGAAATCCCAGGCCGCGCTCATTCTTGACATGACGCGAGGCGCCGGCCGGGGTGGTGCGCGGAGGAGGGACGCGACGTTTACTTGATGCCGATCACCATCGAGTCGTGACCGGCGAGGTGCTCGACCCTGGTCTCGCGGAAGCCGGCAGCACGCATCCATTCCGAGCAGTCGGCTCCGGTATAATCGAAACCCGCTGGCGTTTCGATCAGCATGTTGAGACTCATGAGCAACCCGAACGCATTCCGCCGCCGCTCGTCGTCGATCAGGGCCTCGTAGACCAGCAGCGCGCCACCGGCAGGCAACGCGGCGTACGCCTTGCCAATGAGCATCTTTTTCTCGTCCAGACTCCAGTCGTGCAGGATGTGCCCCATGATGAGCACATCCGCCGAGGGCAGCGGGTCGGTGAAGAAGCTGCCGGGATAGAAGCGCAAGCGGTGGCTGAGTCCAAATGACTCGACGTAGTCGTTGAAAATCGGCGCGACGGCGGGCAGGTCGAAGCCACCGCCGCTGAGGTGCCGGTGCGCCAATGCCACCTGCACCGGGGTTGCCCCTTGTGCCGCGCCGATGTCGATGACGCTCCGGTAGCGATGCCACGGAAATTTCTGCGCAATGACCTTGGCGGTTGCCAGGCTGACGCCGGTCATCGCCTCGAGAAACCCCTTCAACTTCTGGGGATCAGCATACAATGCGTCGAACAAGTTCGACGCGTCCTTGGCCTCGTTCTGCGGCTTGCCCGTGCGCAACGCCTCGGTGAGCGCGCCCCAGGACGGATACAAACGGGCATTGGCCATCTCCAGCAGGCCGCCCATGTACGAGGGCTTGGCGCGGTCGAGCAGGTAGTCGGTCGCCGCCGTGTTGGCGTAGGAGTTCCCGCGCCGCTCCAGCATGTTGATCGCAACCAATGCATCGAAGAAGTCCCGATAGGCGCGCGGGTGCAAGCCGAGGCGGCTCGCCAGGGCGCGGCCGCTGAGCGATCCCGCAGCCAACTCGGTGAACAGGCCGAGTTCGATGGCACTCAGCAAGACCTTCGAGCTCCAGAAACCCATACCGACTTGCATGATGCGTTCCGGCGTGGGCTCGACCGGAAGGAGCGCCTCGGCTGCCAACGATGCGGGCCGATCGATCGCCGGGGCGGGTTGCCACATCTCATACACCGACTCACGCGCGATGCGCCGGTCGAGCATCTCGAAAATGTGCACCAGACGCAGCTCGACGTTGCTACCAACCGGTAGCGGCGCGTTGCGGACGCCGTCCCCGCTGAGGGTGAAGGTGAGGAGGCTGTCATCCACCACGCGATCCTCGGTGGCAAAACGTCTCAGCGTCTGCGACTGGACATTCGTCATCGAGCCGAACATGTAGCGATAATTCTCCGCCGCGGCACGTTTCCCGCGCAACAACACGCCGCGGGCTGGCGACTCCCAGACGATGTCATCGGTATAGAGACCCAATGCGTGCTGAATTTCATCCGATATCTCACTGTGGAAGTGGGCCTGGACGACGGCAAGATTCTCCCTGACGACATCGCGATTCATGGTCGCTCCTCCGGGTGTTCCCGCACTCGTGTAGTGCACCTACCTTACGCTCGCGCCGCCACAGTGGGAAGACACTCCGAGGGAATTCTCTCTTCGACGGAAAGGAGTACGTGGTCTTTGTTACGCATCTCTACTGGCACGCGCCGGCGGTGCACACGCCGCTGCAGCAGTTGCCGTTCAGCCCGTTCGGCGTGCAGGAAACGCCGGGGCCTCCGCAAACGGCAACCTGGCCAGTGATTATTCCCCTGAGGACCATCCCCGTGGGACTGGATGGCAAGTTGGAAACGACAACGCGCAGACAGTTGCTACCCGAACCGGGGTCCGTAAAGGGGATAGACGTCGGCGGACTGAACCCGCCAACTGGCCCGCCACCGGAAACCGGCGGCCCATTATGCGTGAGAGAAACGACCGCGTTGTTGTCAGCGGCAACGCTCAGCCAGCCACACGTCCCACCAGGGCAATCACTAGAAATGGAACAGGTCCCGCCGTCGTTCGCTCCTCCCGTGCAAAAAGTCTCGGCTACGAGTGGACCGCACTGGTTCCAACAGAGTTCATACGTGTAGTCCCCACCGGGGCAGTTTCCGAATTGTGACTGGAGGGTGCATGGCGCCGTCAGGCAGCCGCATGCTTGATCGGCGCCGATCCACTGTGCCGCCGGCTGGAGGTTGGCCCAAACGGCGACGGGCAGAAGAACTTTTGCGGGGTGTGGTGCCGCGGGGCCGGGGACGCCGTTTGGCTGCGCAATCACCTGCCACCCGGCTGGGTCGTCACTGCCAGGTGAGGGCTGGTTCAGGCCGGTACTGATGAGCCGGCTGATGCCCAGCGGAGCACAGGCCGGATCGCAGAGTGGCGACGGGCCGAGGCCAACGCAGTCACTCGTCGTGCCGCACGGGACCCCCGAGCACACGGTGTCGAAGCTGCAGTATGAACAGCCCTTTGGCTGCGTGGGAGTTGGCGTTTGGGTCGGCGGTCGCGTGGGGGTAAAAGAAGGGGTCGGCGTCCTCGTGGCTGTACGAGTCGCTGTCGGCGGCGGCGTGGCAGTGGAGGTGGCTGTGGCCGTGCGTGTCGGAGTGCGGCTCGGGAGCGGTGTCGGCGTGAAAGAGGGGGTGGCCGTCGCGGTGCGCGTACGGGTCGCCGTGGGAGTCCGGGATGCGGTGTGCGTTGGGCTGGCGGTTGCGGTTCGCGTCCGTGTGGGGGCCGGTGTGCACTTCCCGCCGGGCGCGCTGACAATCGATTGCACATCCGCCTGCGACAGCGGCACGTTGAAGATCTCCAGTTCGTTAATCACGATCTCGCCGTGGATTGGGAATATGAACGGGTACAACCGCGTGCCGCCGATCCAGAAATCGGTGCCGCTGCCGCTGTCCGTCCCGACAATCGGAGTGAAGCCTCCCACGGCAGCCCCATTCAGGTAGAACGTCCCGGCGTTGCCGGCGGTGCGATCGACTTCGACCGTGATGTGCATCCAACCGGGCCATGGCGGGTTGATTGGAACCGAAGGGTTTACGCCGTACACGCCACCACTCCCGCCCGGGTAGACGGAACTGCTGGGGTAGAAAAAGGTGGTGAACCCATCGCCGGTCGCGAAGACGAGACGCATGTCCACCGTCTGCGTCGTTCCGCTGGGGATCGGCCCGGAAGGGGGACACAAGGCACAGGTCGCTGTGATCTCCAGATAGAGGGCATATCCGGTGTTGGCGTTGCCGGTGGTGGCGCTGCCGAGCTTGTCGACAATCGGTTCCACGATATGAATGGGGCCCGGAAGCGCCGGGTGGACCTCGATCGGCTTGATCCACGCGTCGATGGTGAAGCTCGACTGCGCCAGTTCCAGGTCGCTGGTGGCAGGCACGTTGACGTAGCTTGTCGGAACGGGGAACTCCAACGCCGTGTCGGGCGGGTTGGTCCCCAGGTTGCCCTGCACGGAGAAGGGTCCGCCCAAGCCGATCGGCGCGGGTTGCGGTGTACCGTTGTGGGCGGGCGATCCGCCAATATCCACGACGGTCCCGCTGCCCGTTTGTTCGTTCAGCTGATACCAGGCAATCATGTGCGACGGTGTCGGCACGCATTGCGTGCCGGTCGCAGTTGCGGTCGGCGTGGCTGTCGAAGCGGGGGGGCGCGTGGGTGTCGCACTGGGGACGGCAACGCCGGTTGGAGTCGGCGTGACCGTACGCGTTGGTGGTGGGCTGGGCGTTGCCGTGGGCGTTCGGGCTGCCAGCCCCGTTGCAGTTGGTGTCGGGCTGGCCTGCGGCCCGCCGGGCCGACACGCGCACCCAGAGTCGTCGGGAAGCGGCTGGCACACGTCGGCCGGATTGGGGCAAGCGCCACCGCACATCCTTGGTCCGATGAAGCCGCACGAACAGCCGTTCAGAGCGTTCTGCAGCGCGGCGAGGATTTCATCGATGGTGATGATCCCGTCGCCGTTAGCGTCGCCCGCGGCGCAGGCCGACGCCGGCAGGTTGCCCAACGCGATGTTCACCATGGTGATGATCTCGTACACGGTGACACCGCCGTTCCCGTCGCAGTCGCCAATGCAGGGAAGCGGCTTGCACTTGCCCCCGCTGCCGGCGTTGTAGATGGCATGGATTTCTGTCGGGCTGAGCGCGCGGTCGAAGACCTCGATCTCATCAAGTGCATACTCGGTACTCAGGACGGACGCGTTGAGATAGGTTCCGCCAATCAGGAGAGGAAGGGCGGTGGTCGCGCTCTCCGCAGGTGGAAGATTCTGTACCGGCGCTCCGTCGGGCTGTCCATCGATGTAGAGGGTCACGGTGCCTGCGGGAGACGTGCTGCGATCGACCGTAACGGCCACGTGGTGCCACGCTTGCGGGGTCAGCGTGCCGAGACTCTGGTAGCCAACGCCGCCGAGGAAGAATCTCAGGTGATACGTGCCATCAACCGAGAACATATAGCCTGTCGGTTGCCCGCTGGCCGGAATCGAGCGTTTATCGACGATCGGCGCGAGGTCGCTGCTATTGTTGCCACCAACCTTGTTGACCCACGCGTCGATCGAGAAATTCCCCGACGTGCCGAAATCGAACGCCGGGTTGGGTGGAACAGACACATAATTCACGACTGGATTGAAAAAGTAGAAATGCCCATCGACCATCGCAGGGGGGAATGGATTCAAGATACCTCCGGTATTGATCGGAGCACCGATCACCCCTCCGTCGTACCCTCCCTGGATATCCGTTACGTGCGGACCGCTCGTTTCATCCAGGGGCCACCATGCCACCATGCCGGTCGGGGGTGCTGCACAACCTGCGGCCACTCTGACGACCGAGACATCGTCGATGTAGTAGTACGCTCCGGGGTAAAACCCGCCCAGCCCGGTTACGGGCGTCGTCGCAGTATCGTCGGCAAAGTTCCCGATCACCAGGTGGTCCTCGCCGCCGAGCGCGATATAGGTGCCGGTGACCAGCGACCAGCCTGTCTTGTCGGTAATGAAGTTGCCGGCGGGGTTGACGATCTGGGGCACGATGCCGAGCACCGAGGCGGTGTTCACCGGTCCCACCGGGCCAACGGAAAGATACGCACCGAATTTGTCGATTCCCCAGCGTGACTGGTCCGAGAGCGACACGTAGAACGAGACGTCGTAGGCCACCCCCGCCGCGAGCGGCGCCGTCAGCGCCACCTCGATGTATTCGCGATAGCTACCGCTTGTACTGGGCCGCAGGATGAAACCGGCGTAGCCGTTCCCCGTGCGCGCAGCCTGATTGCCAAATGAGTTCACGGGCACACTCACATACGGATTGTTCCCGGCACACGCGTTGTAGAAGTCTGACGTCCCCAGCGTGGGCTGGGTCCAAGGCGTCGCCCGGTCGATCTCGGCCTGAAAGTCGGGACACTGCGAGTAGGTTTCGAAGCTTGGGTTGGGGACGAGGTTCTGGCCTTGCGCCACGTCCGCTCCGCGAACGAGATCGGCAATCGGGACGCCGCCAAAAAGCAGAAGCGTTAGAGGCAATCCGAGCACGTCCCAACGGCGGACCGGCTGCACACCGGAGTTCCTTCCGACGTACGTCATCGTCGAGCCCTCCTTCTCAAGGCACTCGGAGTCACTCTCCAAGCCCTTACCCGCAGGAAACACGAACCCCGGCTAATACTACTTTTGAACGTATCTTATCATTACGGTTGGCTTGTTACTACCGTAGGAACCCTCCCTCCATCTGGCGGTCCGAATCTGACCGCCGGCACGCGTCATTGCACCAGGCGTTGCTGGCTGTGGCCGGTCCCTGCGGCTGTTCGTCTGCGGCTCGCAGCACCAGCCAGAAGCCTGGGGCCCATTCCGCTCCAACGTCGAGTCGCATCAAGACACGTGTCGGCTGCTCCGGGCTAATCTGAATGGGCTGCCGGACCAGGCACAGTGCATCCTGGCAGTGTTTGACTTTGCTTGCACTGCGGTTCCCCTTGGCATGCGAGTGTCGGTGCCCCGCTGCAGCCGTTCAACGAAGTCAGTTCACAGGTGAAGGAACTGCCTTCCCCTTGGCCGGCGACGAGCGCCTCGGGACACGAAAGTTGAAACGGTGCGTTTTGTGCCGCGAGCTGCTTGGAAGGAAATGGATTGGCTACTCAATGCATTGGGTTCAGGCTTCCGGCGAGCGTCCACCCTTGCACCGTCGTCCCCCCGTTCTGGCCACGCGCGACTGCGGCCGGGTCCCTGGTTTCGGCGCGCATAGACGGCTAAGGGCGCGCCGGCATCACAGCCCGCACAACTCCGGCCGGACCAGACACGGGTCCACCCGACCTCTGGCTCGACGCCAGATTTCAACGCCGCCGAACCCCTTCGTCGCGGCGTACAGGTGGCTCCCTGCGGGCACCATCGCGTCAATGGACGCAGCCCAGCGTTTCCCTTTCAGCAACGGTTTCAAGATCTTATCCCTCCCCTATCGCGCTGTCGCACCTCGCGACTCATGACTGAGAGACTCGAGACGAAGGCATAGTCGAGTAGAACAACTTGGCAGTCATCGAACGTCAGTTCCCTTGACGCCCACTCCGCCATCGCTTCGTACCTGACCGCCACGCCTGTGGAGACATTGCCGTCATCGGGAACTCCGCGCAGCACGTCCACCAATCGATTTGCAAGACGCCCGACGGCTTCCCGTGGAATCTCGGACGGCCCCCCTCTTATTCGGCAACCGGCGGCGTTGGCTTCCGCCGTGTGTTTACCGCAACTTAATCGCGGAATTCTTGATCGCTTTCAGCAGGTTAAATGCCGAGCGGACACATGTCTACGGCCCTTCGGAATTCGCTGGATCAGAAAGTGCCGCTTATTTTCAACGTAAACTTTTCCGACAGCCACGGGCTACCATTGCTTCCCGCACGGCTTCGCGAGAGCAGCCGAAGTCATCGAGCTGGCGAGGGAGCCGCATGCGGGGCCGCGAGCGACGACGTGGTGCAGGGCATCGGGTGCAATTGACCTGCTCCCTTATTTCTTTATGACGCGCGGGGCGAAGCCGCTCCCCCCGTCGGCGACCTTACGAATCAGACTACTCAGCTCTGAGGCGGTGCTGTCTCAACAGGTTCGGAGTGTTTGTCGGTCTTCCGGCGGGGATGTGCGGGCGCTTCTTTGCGACCTTCGAGCAGGTGGAAGATGGCCAGCACCGGGCGGCGGAAGAGCATGCGCGG
Organism: Deltaproteobacteria bacterium; assembly: GCA_017860575.1. Taxonomy (GTDB): domain Bacteria; phylum Desulfobacterota; class Binatia; order HRBIN30; family HRBIN30; genus JAGDMS01. The sequence continues at coordinate 11,837 of JAGDMS010000100.1, forward strand.
GCCGGCGTAGCGCATCACCGCGCGGATCTGGTCACGGGCCGCCGGCTTGTAGCAGTGGATCGGACACTTGGCGCAGGTGGGCTTGTCGTCGCCGAACGGACAGTTGTCCAGCCGCCGCTCGGCGTAGGCCGACAGCGCGGCGCACTCCGGGCACAGTCCGCCGGTGATCGCGTGCTGATCGCGACAGAAAATCCCGATCATGGCGTTGATCGTCTTGCGCTCGCGCCGGAAACGGGGGCGCGCCAGCTGTTTGGAACCCGACATCACGTGAGAAACCATAGCGCAACTGTAACGACCGCGGCTAGCGCTCTGTATGATCTGGATCAGGCCTAGGCGGCGTGAGGTCCTGGGGGCTTGGGGGCGTGGGGGCTTGAGGGCTTGAGGGCCAGCGGGCTTGCTCGTCAGGCCTCAAGCCCACACGCCCCCAGGCCCTCACGCCCTCCATTACGATGCCGCGGCCTCATCGCCGTCGACCGGCAACGGTTCGCCACGCAAATAGGCGTCGATCGACCTCGCCGCGATACGGCCCTGGCCCATGGCGAGGATCACCGTCGCAGCACCGGAAACGATGTCGCCCCCGGCGAACACGCCTGGAATCGAGGTCGCCATGGTCTTGGCATCGGCAACCACGGTGCCCCACTTGGTGGTCTGCAACTCCGGCGTGGTACGCGGCACGAGCGGGTTGGGCTTGTTGCCGATGGCCACGATTACCGTGTCCACCTCCATCATGAACTCCGAGCCCTCCATCACCACCGGACGCCGGCGGCCGGATTCATCGGGCTCGCCCAACTCCATGCGGACACATTCCATACCGATCACCCGGTGACGCTCGTCGCCGATGACCCTGGTCGGATTCGTGAGCAGTTTGAACTGCACTCCTTCCTGCTCCGCATGGTGCACTTCCTCGGCGCGCGCCGGCATCTGCTCACGGGCGCGGCGGTAGACAATGGTGACCTCGCCGCCGAGCCGCAACGCGGTGCGCGCCGCGTCCATGGCCACGTTGCCACCGCCGATCACGGCGACACGGCGCCGGCTGATTGGCGGCGTGTCGTACTCGGGGAATAGATACGCCTTCATCAAATTCGCGCGTGTCAGGTACTCATTCGCCGAGTAGACGCCGATCAGATTCTCGCCGGGCATCTCCATGAACGACGGCAACCCGGCCCCCGTGCCAACAAACACGGCATGGTAATCTTCTTCCTCAAACAGCTCGCGAATCGTGGCGTTGCGCCCGACGACGTAGTCCATGACGAACTCGACGCCGAGCTTCTTGAGATAATCGACTTCGGCGCGCACGATCTCCTTCGGTAGGCGGAACTCCGGGATACCGTACATCAACACCCCACCAGGCTCCTGCAACGCCTCGAACACCGTCACCTCGTGTCCCTTGAGGATGAGATCGCCAGCGACGGTCAGCCCGGCGGGACCGGCGCCGACCACGGCGACGCGCTTGCCCGTCTGCGGAGGCAGTGCCGGCAGGGTCACGGTGCCCATGTGCCGCTCGTAGTCGGCGGCAAAGCGTTCGAGCCGGCCGATCGACACCGGCTCCTGCTTGATGCCCACGACGCACGCCCCCTCGCACTGATCCTCCTGCGGGCAGACGCGCCCGCACACCGCTGGGAGTGCGTTGTCTTCCTTGATCTTACGTGCGGCCTCGAGGAACTTGCCTTGCTGGATCAGCTGGACAAAGCCAGGGATGTTGATGTTCACCGGGCATGCGGCGATGCACTTCGGATTCTTGCACAGCAGGCAGCGCATTGCCTCGAGCATCGCAAGCTCTTCGGTGTAGCCGTAGGGCACCTCGTCGAAGTTGCTGACGCGATCCTCCGGCGCCTGCTCCGGCATCTCCTGCCGTGGGATGTTCTTCTTACTGACCGGTTGTGCCATCGTTCTCGCTCACGACACACGCACGTGGAGCCCCGGCCGCGGCGTGACCGCTGCCGTGCGTGCCACGGCGTGGATTTCATCTTCGCCATACGCGGCCCGGCGGTCCCACAGCTCGTCCCAATCGACCTCGTGCGCATCGAAAAACGGCCCGTCGACACAGGCGAACTTGGTCTCCTTGCCCACGGTCACCCGGCAGGCGCCACACATGCCGGTGCCGTCCAGCATGATGGGGTTCAATGCCACCAACGTCTTGACCCCGAACGGCTTGGTGATGTTCCCGGTGAGCATCATCATGAACACACACCCGACGGCGAAGACCCGATCCAACTTCTCACCGCTTTCCAACTTTCGCTGGATGACGTCCACCGAGTGACCCTTGAGGCCGTTGGAGCCATCGATGGTCGTCTGCACGAATTCATCCGAGGCGGCAAGCAGCTCATCGTGGTAGTAATGCAGGTAGGTGCTATCGGCCTCAACCACGCTGAGCACACGATTACCCGCGGCTTTCATGGCGCGGGCGATCCCGAGCACCGCACCGATGCCATAGCAGCCGGCGGCCAGCGCAACCGTGCCGTAGTGCTCGACGTCGAGCGGCACGCCCAACGGGCCGACCAAATGCGCCACCTGGTCCCCGGCCTTGAGCAGGACGAACTTGCGGCTCGATTGGCCGACTTCCTGCACGACCAGCGTCACGGTCCCGGCGTCGCGGTCCCAATCACACAAGGTGAACGGCACCCGCTCCGATCGTTCATCGACCATCATGATGACGAACTGACCCGGCCGCGCCTTCTTGGCGATGGCGGGCGCATGAATCACCGCCCGGTGCACGTTCGGTGCGATCTCGCGCTTCTGCAGAATCTCGAACACGCTGTTCACCCTCCCACTGCAACCGCAGCGGCCGGCCGCTCCGCGGACACCAACTCGGCCAGACCGCGCACCCGGTCCTCCAACCTGTGGCCACGGAAATGGGTCGACCGCAGACGGGGATCGCTGGCGGCTGGCGGGGTCTCGGCCCGCTTGATCCGCAGCCCTGTTTTCCCCAACCCGATCTCGTTCCTGATCGCGACCGACGATTGGTAGTCGAACCCCGCTGCACCCATGGCACGCGCAAGTTCGCTGATGATCCGCCAGTCGGCCTTGGACTCGCCGGGACCGTCGCAGGCCTGGCGCACGGGCCGCATCAAGCCCTGACCGTCGACCCAGGTCCCCGTCACCTCGGCTAGCACGGCCGCCGGCAGCGAAAAGTGCGCCCGTTCCGTGGCCGCGGTGGGATAGCAGTCCTGGACAAGCAGCACGTCGAGGGCCGCAAGCCGCTCCGGATCAACGAAATTGCCCGTCAGCACCGCCGCCCGTACCGTCTCCGGGAGTCCCGTGAGCGCCGCGCCGTTTCCGTTCGCGTGCACCTCGACGTAATGCGGCGACCGCATCACCTGCCGCGTGAACTTCTGCAGGACGTAGCGGTCTTCAAGGGTACTGCTGGTGTCGCACACCAGGGCAAAGCGGTCACCGACGAAGGGGTGCAGCCGTTCCGCCGCTTGCGCCAGCGCCTCCGGCCACTGCGTGTGGCGCAGAACCTTGTTGATGCGGACCTGCGGCGTCTTCAGCCGGGCGACGCCGTTCAGAAACTCGGGGATGGCGAAGCGGCCGAGGACGCACACGGGGACGCGCGTGTTGATGGCGCGAGCCATAACCGCCCGCCGTTGCGCCGACGCGTGCACGGTGACCGCGCACCCGGCGTCGCACAACGTGCAGGTCGTCGCCGTCATTCGTTTCGCGGCGCCGA